>CAZRGL010000018.1:0-42211 GCA_964599485.1 uncultured Polyangiaceae bacterium | reverse complement strand
CGTCGTTGGGTTTGCTTGGACACCAGACTCTAACCCTTACGTAGGCGTTAGGAATCTAGGTCCAAAACCAGCTCATGTCAAACTCAAACCCTTACGTGAGGGTAGTGTTTAACAGCTTTTGGTAGGCGGGCGGCGAAAAGAAACAAACAAAACGACGCGAATACCGGGTTTATCCCCACCCCGTAGAGTCTTAAACGGGGCACCAGATTTTTTTTGGAAGTGAGGTGGGGATAAACCCCGCATCCGCGTCGGGGTGTCCCAACAGCTAAAGCAACCGCGGTGCCAACGTCCAAGTGCCTAAAATAGCGTTCGCAAATCGCGCCAATCTGGGCAATCTACCCCTCGGGTGGGTGGTATTCGATCCACCGATGAGCTGGCAGGCCTTACTTCGGCACGGGAACGGTGCCGACGGTGACCGTGCCAGCGCTCGCGATCCACTTGAAGTTGTCGATCAGTACGGTGCTGTCCCAGGCCGAGTCGCCAGTGTCCCACACAGCGAAGCGGATCTTGAGCTCGTCGTTGCCGTTGATAGGTGCGGTGGTGACGAGCCAGCTCGTTGCACCAGCGTCGTCACCCCAGCCGCCGTCGAAGCCGTTGCCCGCTAGCTCGTTGGTGCCCAGCGGACAGCCTGCGCACACATCGAAGAACGCGATGTTGACGCTGACCGGGTTGTTCATCGAGTCGAAGGATATGTTGCCGTTGATCGAGCCCATCGGGGGCGGATCCACCAGCGCGATGAACTGGTCGTTGAACGATGTGCAAACCCACTCCGGGTACTCGAAGCTGTAGAAATCGAACTCGAAGGAGTAGCCGTTGGCATTGCTCGGAGCGCGCAGCTGCACTTCGAGTGCCACGTCGTCGTTGATCTCCTGTGAGCCAGAGCAGCTCGGCACATCCTGTGGGAAGCCAGGAGGGGCCTGCCCACTTCCCAAGGTATTGCAGGTGTTCATCTGGCAGGCACCCGGCTGCCCAGGCAGACGTGCGGTGCCCGAGGAGAGAACCAACATCGTTGCCCCCTCACGGGTTGCCACGTTGGGCCCGAAGTTGGGTTGCAAGCCGACCGAAACGCCGGGGTTGCCCACGCCAGTGCCGTTTGCTCGAACGTATTGCGCGCTGATGACGCCAGGCGTCTTGGCACCAGGCGTCGTAGTCATGCAAAGGCCCACGGCCTTGGCGCCGTTGTTGGGATTTGCGTCGCCAAACTGAAGGCCTTCGTCGCATGGCAGGAGCAGCTCGTCGGTCTCGCCGTTGCAGTTCTCGTCAGCGGGGTTGGCTTCAGGGTCGTTTGGATCGGTGGGCACCTCGATGGCGCCAGGATTGACGTTCGCGTCGCAGTCGTTGCAGTCGCCCTCTGATGGCGTCCAGCCATCCCCGTCCATGTCGCTGCCAGGCGTGGTTTCACAGATGACCCCGCCGCCACCAGCGCCCGTGTTGCCGGGATCAAATGTCTCGGTTTCGGTCGTCATGACGTCAGTCGGCGTGCCCGCACCAGTGCCGGTGTTTCCTGGATTCGGATCGTCGTCGCCAAAAGTCGAGCTGTGGGCAGCTGAGCAAGCAGCGGCAGCGACAGCGAGGGAACCGACGGCGATCAGACTCATGGACAGACGCTTCATGGCAATACTCCTAAGAATGGCTCACTAATTACCGCGTTTAGATCACAGCCCCCGCGTCCTGTCTTGCAAATGACAGGCCAGCTGGTCCGTTTCAGTTGGACCCGTACTCGCGGGGCACCACCACAACAACGACACGCCGCGTACGCCTATTATAGCGCAAACAGGAGACCTGCTCAGTAGTGAACAAATGAGCGGTGTTGCTGGAGTGTCGACTCGAGCCGCCGCCGACTGTTCGCAAATGGCGGACCGCCTCGCCTACAGTCGCCCTTTTGGCGAGCCAATGCGCTACGGACTCGCGCTTGGCAAGCCGGCTACGCCAAGGTGTGGGTCGATCAGGCGCGCGCCAGGCTGGGCCCCACGCGCTTCTTGGCGGCGGTCTTCTTGGCAGCGGTCTTCTTCGAGCTCGTCTTCTTGGCGGCGGTCTTCTTGGTGGCCGCCTTCTTGGAGGCACCGTTCTTCCTCTTGGTCGTGCTGGTGGCCGTGCGCTTCTTGGGCAGCAGTGCATCGGCGAGCTCGGCGGCCCGGTCCGTCTTCTCCCAGCTGAACTCGCTGCGGCCGAAGTGGCCGTACGCAGCCGTGCGGCGATAGATCGGTGCGAGCAGGCCGAGCTGATCGATGATGGCCTTGGGGCGCATGTCGAAGTTGCGCTGGATGTAGCGCTCGAGCTTCTGCTCGTCGACCTTGCCAGTGCCGAAGGTATTGACGTGCACGCCGACGGGGCGGGCGATACCGATGGCGTAGGCAACCTGCACCTCGCAGCGCTCGGCGAGCTCAGCCGCAACTACGTTCTTGGCAATGTAGCGCGCGTAGTAACTAGCGGAACGATCAACCTTCGAAGGGTCCTTGCCACTGAAGGCGCCGCCGCCGTGGCGGCCCATGCCGCCGTAGGTGTCGACGATGATCTTTCGGCCGGTCACCCCAGCATCACCTTGAGGGCCACCAATCACGAAACGGCCGGTCGGGTTGACGAAGACCTTCGTCTTCTTGTCGAAGAAGCGCTTGGGCAGGACCTTCTCGACGGCCAGGCTGCGAAGAGCCTCGGTGATGTGGCGGTGCTTCACGTCCGGCGCATGCTGGGTCGACAGCACGACGGCCGAGAC
This sequence comes from uncultured Polyangiaceae bacterium, assembly GCA_964599485.1. Lineage (GTDB taxonomy): Bacteria > Myxococcota_A > Polyangia > Polyangiales > Polyangiaceae > JAPYTK01. The sequence goes on along the minus strand of CAZRGL010000018.1, from coordinate 39,498 downwards.
GTGGACGGGCCGGTTGCCTTCGTAATCGAAGGTGACTTGCGATTTTCCGTCAGGACGCAACCAGGGGAGCTTCTTGCTCTTACGCAGCTGAGACAGGCGCCGAGCGAGCTTGTGGGCGTACCAAATCGGTGCGGGCATGAGGTCGCCAGTTTCGTTGCTCGCATAGCCGAACATCAGTCCTTGATCACCGGCGCCTTGCTCCTTGTACTTGCCGTCGCCTTCGTTGACACCTTGGGCGATGTCGGGCGACTGCTTTTCGATGGCGCTGAGCACCGCGCAAGTCTCCCAGTCGAATCCCATCGACGAATCGGTGTAGCCAATGTCCCGAATGGTCGCGCGCACTACCTCGGGCACATCGACCCAGGCGCTGGTGGTCACTTCACCACCAACGATGGCCATACCAGTCTTGACCATGGTCTCGACCGCTACGCGCGACTTCTTGTCCTGCTTGAGCATCGCGTCGAGGATGGCGTCCGAAATTTGGTCGCAGATCTTGTCTGGATGACCTTCGGTGACGGACTCGGATGTGAACTGATAGCGGCGCATCGACATCTCCTCGGAACGGAATTGGAACGGGAGCAATAGGCGCATCGCTGCCGACAGTCAATGCCCCCCGGGCCCGCGGGGTATCCCCACCCGAGAAGGTAGGGGCGGGGCTTATCCCGCCCGAGAAGGTAGGGGCATCGCGGGCGGTTTATCCCCGCCCGAGCTGAATCGTTGGCGCACTGTCCGCACGGGCGAGGCGGATGGTGGCTGGTTTCGGCACGACCCAACACTGCGATGTTTATCCCCGCCCGCAACAACGAGAATGCAACCCAGAGTCGCGCGCCCGCAACAACGCAAAATGCAACAACTTGAGCTGAGAGGTCGTCTCAAAACTCCGAACTCAATGTAGGGGAGTCTCGGGCGGTTTATCCCCGCCCGAGATGCCCCTACGGGCATTCGGCTTCCCGGACTCGGACTCCTCGGACTCGGACTCGGACTCGACTCGGACTCGGATTCGGGGGCTCAGGGCTTTTCGCCAGCTGCCGGATAGATTGGTCGAAGGTCAACCGGTACGGCGGTCACAGAGTCCAGCGCTTGTTTCATTGGTGCGCTCATCACCCCGTATTTGTCGAGCAGTTGCTTGGCTGCAGTCTTGTCGCCGTTGTGCTGCATCACGCACAGATCATGGGTGAGCTTTTCGATCGACTGTTCGAGCTTGACGAAATCCACGGTGAATCGTCCAGCCGCCTTGTCGAAGCTGGCCGCGCCTTCCTCCAGGAAGCGATTGATCTGCACCGCTGCGCCTCTGCCGTGTGACTCGGCGACGCCGAAGCGGACGCTGCGGAACAAGCCGGCAAAGTACGAAATGAGCAGCTCTTTGCGGAACGACTCGGGCAGCTCTTTGCGCTTGATCATGTACAGAATGTTGTAGGCCCCCATCACGTCGGCCTTGCATTCCTCGATGGTTGAAGCCAGCTCTTCGAGGGCGATGCGCACCTCGACTTTCTTGCCGTCGACCTTGGTGTGAGCCGGGCCGAGGCTGTGGCTCAGCTCATGAAAGAGCACCTCGTTGAAGAAACCTTCGGCCGACAGAAATTGCTGCTGGGAAGCGACCATCACGCGGGCGGCGATGGGGCGCAAAATGACGTCGAATTTGCGCTGAATGACGTTGCGCATCAGCACCTTCTTGGCGCCTTTTTCTTTCCGAACCCGCTCGTCGTTGGGCAAGTTGAAAGCAATCGTCTGAACGCTCTTACGCGCGTCACCCGAGGCGAATACGAGGTCGACGACACGTATTGGGCTCTCTTTTCCTCGCGTCGTTTTCATCTCGTTGGGGATGGGCAGGTTCTTTTCCATGTCCACCAGCAAGTTCTTGTATTTCGCCAATTTGCGGCTCGCGTCTGGGTCGCTGACCGTGACGAAGGACTCAAACGCAGCCTTGGCGCCCATGAGCTTGTCCTCATAGGTCTCATAGGGCCCGATGGTGACCTCGACGCGGGCGGTGAGATCCATCCAGTCCTTGTCCGACTGGTAGTAGTCATCGGACGAGAAGGCCGCGGCCCGCGACGTGAGGAAGGTCTTGAGCGAGCGGTTCTTGGTCAGCGCAGCGGCCTCTCGTAGCTTGGCAGCCGCTGGCTCCAACCACTGCTTGAAGGCTTTGCTGTACGGAACAGCTTTGAGCCCTGCGCCGTCGCGCTGGACCATCGTGAACAAGCCACCGAGGGCGTCGGCCTGAGCTGGGTGCTCCTTCATATAGCTCTTGAGCTGCGCTTTGGTGAGATCCACGGGATAGAAGCCTGCTCCCGGTGGGCGGGCCTTGTTGATGGCAAAGGGGTGATGGTGGTCCTGTCGATCCCAAGGACCGCGCATGATCTGCCAGTAGCGGTAATTGAGCTGTCCCAGCTCCGAGGTGTCGGCCTGCAGCTTCTTTCCGAGCTTGGGGTTACCGGCCCAGGCCTGACGATCGAAGATCGGATCGAGCAACTTGCTTGCTTCGATCAGCTTGTCGAGCGCCGCCTTTTCGCTGGCCGGCAAGGTCGACAAGTCGGCAGCGATCTCGGTCGGGGCGAACTGCCCGATCTTCTCGCTAATCTCAGCGATCTTGTCGTCCTCGTCCTCGTCCATCTCGTCACCATCGTCGATGGAACCCACTCCGATGAATGGATTGGAGATGTAGCCGGGGCCAAAGTTGCTCGGCGGCGGGTGCATGGCCCACTCGCCGGCGGGCGGAGCGGTCCAGAGGCTCGATCCACCACACCCGCACACGGCAGCAAGGCCAAGAGCGGCAGCGAATGAGATGGAGCATACAAGCTTGTTCATGGTCGATTCCTCCGAGGCGGCGCAGGGTTGCACGGCTGAGCTTCAGGCTGCAAGAGATGGCTGGGAAGCAGACGACAAAGCGCACACCTGCCGCCTCGTCACCGAAGGCCGCTCGTTTGGATGGCCGCAGTCAGGACACTGGGTCAAGGCTGCTGCGTAGCGGCTTCGATTTGAGCGCGGCGCAATCGCTCGGCGATCTGCTGAAGCTTCGGGTGGTATGGCTGCAGCTCTCGCGCGAGCGCCAAATGATGTTCTGCTCGATCCAGTCGTCCGGCGCGTCGCAATGCTTCTGATAGGTTTGCATGGGCGCGGAAGAAGCCTGGATGGCGAGCGAGCGCGCGTCGATACGCCTCGCTGGCGGCTCGATTATGACCAAGAGCGAGTTGTGCGTTTCCTATTGCCAAGTCTGTTCCGAGGTTGGCGAACAGCCCACGCGAGTGTTGCAGATGCACGAGCGCTTCTCGCGCTGCGCCTGTCTCCAGGGTCGCCAAACCCAGCGCGAGTGCTGCCTGGCCTGACCGTGGGGCGGCGGCGGCCGCGCGTTGCAGCATTGCGACGCGGGTGACCGGGTCTTGCCGACGAGCCACAGTGATGCGGTGGTGGGTCAACCAGCGCACGCAGGCGCCGGGCAGCGAGACGACCAAGCCCAACAAGAGTGCAAATACCAACCCACGGTCGCTTCGACGAGGGTCCAAGCCCTTGCAGCAAGCGAGGACCATCAGCAGCGGTGCCACGACGCCTGCGAGACGCAACGGCGTGTCGGCCAGTGCGCTCACCATCACCACCAGCACCGTGGCGGCGCCAGCGCGCCAGCTTCTTCGTAGCTCGACCGCAGCGAGCAACAAGGCCATCAAGCATAGGGCGAGCGCCAGCGGCCCAGCCTCCGCAAGCAGTTGCAGCCAGTCGCCGTGCGCGGTCGTGGCATTGACGAACTTGGTAGCGGCATGTTCGTGCCCCAGCCCAAGCAGACGCGTCCCCTGGGCATCGAGGAATGCGCTGCCGAAGCCCCCCGTGCCGCAGCCCAGTGGCAAGCGATCGATAGCCACGTCCAGGGTGGCCTGCCAGATCCAGAGTCGACCTCGCCAAGCTAGCAGCGGACTGTCCATCAGCCACACCAAGGCGAGCCCACAGCTGCCCAGGGCGGCGATGGGCAAACGCCAGCGGCCCTGGGCGATGACTAGAGCGGCCACGAACAAGGCCAACCAGGCGGTTCGCGAGGCCGCCATGACAATCGCAACGACACAAGCCAATAGCAGCAACAGTGCTGGCCACTGCGCCCGCGAGCCGCGCTTGCGTAGTTGCCACGACAGCTCTGCCTGAAGTGGGAGATTGCAGGCCAGCACCAAGCCTAGCCAGTTGGGATTACCATGTCCGCCGTGAAAGGCCCCAGTCCGAGCGCCAAGCAGAGCGGCGCCAATCGCGACGCAAGCGCTACCACCCCCAATCGCGGTTGCCGTGAGCTGCGCGATCGTTCTTGCCGTCGCACGTTGCTGCCCGCCGAGCGCAATGGCGATGGCACCCGCCGCCAGCCACAATTCCACCACTTCACTGCTCGGTGAGCGCGTCCAGCCCAGCGACAGGGCTGACCAAGCGCAGAGCAGCAGCCAAGCGATCAGCGGCGCGCTGAAAGGCGATGTGCTGGCCGCGTCTCGTCCCAACCACCGGGGCGCACTGAGCGCAACGCAGCCCAGGCCAACGAGTAGCAAGAGGGTCAACTTGGGGGCTGCCGCCGGCGCCGAGGGCTCGTACGCCATCGCCGCGATGGCTACGGCCAAGCCCAGAGCGATGGGTCGAGCCCTCACCCCGCCGTCTCCGTCAATTGCGGCGGTCGAGGATGGCGCGCAGTCGGTTGCGGGTAGCCACGCGTCCTTCGCGCGCCAGCGCTCGGCGCAGCAGCCAGGTGACCCGTTTGCCCTTGTTCCAGTTCAAGTAGGCTTCGGCGATGTCTCGTTCGAGTGCTTGTGGTGAGGCCAGCCCATCGATGAACCGGTAGATTGCTTTGTCCGGAAACCATCGCAGACGGATGGCCGCGACAGCCAACGCGATTTGCGCATCTGGGCTCTTCTGCAGCGCCTCGAGCTTCGAGTCGAGTTGGCTACGGATCTTCGGCTCCTTGATGTCGCGCACGACGTGGGCAAAATGAGGCAAGTACGAGCTCGGCAGGTTGCCCACTTCTGCGATGAGCTTGTTGGCCGCCGCGCCATCGCCGAGGCGGGTGAGCGCAACGCGGGCGTGCAAGCGCGGCCAGGTCTTCTTGGTGTTGGCGCGGCGCGTGAGCAGTGCGGTGAGCGATGCGTCGCCTACGCCTCCTAGCAGGAGCAAGGCCGAGCGCGTGTTGGATGCCCGCGGGCGGGCCCAAGCGTCCTCGAGCACGCTGCGCGCCAACGGCAGGGTTCCAGCCGGCTTGACCTGGGCCACCAACTCATCGAGCCAGAGCTCGCCCCGGGACCACGAAAGAAGCAGCCGTCCTTTATCGCTCGCAGTGGCGTTCTTGGTGAAGAAAGCTTTGACGTCGTCGAGCGAGCAGCCGTGTTTCAGCAAGCAATCGAGCAAATAGCGGCGAACCCGCATGTCGCCAGTCTTGCCCAAGGTGATGGCTGCACGTTCGCGGGCGGTGCGCTGCTTACGGTCGTTGAGCTTGGCGAACAACAGCTTGTGAACCAAATCGGCCCTGCCGCCCTTGGTCAGCTTGTGAATGGCGTAGACGGCCTCCTCGCGAACCGACAAGTTGGCGTGCTTGGTCAGCGGCTCGAGCGCACCGATGGCCTGCGCGCGCTGCGCCTGGTTGGTCGTGCCGAGCTTGCCAACCGCCACGATAGCGCTAGTGCGGACATAATCGCTGGCGTCTTGTAGCGCCTTCTGAAGCATCGGCAGCCCTTCTGGGTGCTTGACATCGCCGAGCACGAAGGCGGCGTTGAGGCGGATAACCGCTTGCTTGTGCTCGATGACCTGCTTGATCGATTGGTAGAAGGACTTCTTGTCGAGGCGCTCGAGGGCGAAGGCGATGTTGTTGAGCATTCGTGCATCGCGGACCTTGGGCAGGCGTGCCAGCAGCGCCTTGGTGGCTTTCTTATCGCCAATGCGTCCGAGCGCGTAGACCGCCTTGTTGCGCACCTCTGCCCACTGGTGCTCCATCAATGGAATGAGCGCGCCGGCCAAGCGGGGGGCGCGCAGCTCAGCGGCGGCGAGCGTGGCCGACAAGGCCAAGCTGTTGTTGTCACTGGCCAGGGCTTTGCGCGTATCCGCTATCAGCGTGTTTCGTGCGACCAGGTGTCGATTACTCCATAGCGCGTCGAACAGCTCGGGACGGGCGTCGGAGTCTTTGTCTTTCGGCTTGCGCACCAGCTCTTTGCGCAGAAAGCGGACCACATGCTGGTCGCTGATGGTGCCGAGCGCGCGCAGCACGGCGGTGCGGATGTAGGCTTTTTCGTCTTTGCGTCGATAGAGCTTGATGAGCGGTTTGACGCTGCTGGAATCCGGCATCGCGCCTAACGCTGCCACAACCCAGTAGCGCACCGGAGGCTCCCAGTCGTCGAGGGCAGTTTGTAGGGTAGGCAGCGCGCGCCGATCGCCGAGCGCGGCCAGGACCATGGCGCAGAGGCTGCGGTTGCTCTCGTCGACGTTGTCGCTCAAACATCGCTCGAGGGCCTTGGTAGACCGCTTTCCCAAGTCGAGAATATCGGGCGTGGCCGGCATGTCGGCTCGCGTGATGTTGATGAGCACCGACGCATCGGTGGGGATCTTGGCCAGAATCCGGCGGCGCTTCTGTTGACGCAGGCTGCCGCTGCTCGCCTCGGTGGGCTGGATGGTCAGGGCTTGGTAGCTGAGCGCGATTGCGGGCAGCAAGCCAAAGAGCAGCAGCATCGGGCCGAGCAGTCGGCTCAACCGGCGGCGTGAGGAAGGAGGAGCTGGAGTTGGCTTGGGCATGGGGCTCATGGTTTGGTGGCCGTTGCTGACCGGGCGTGCTGGCGAACGAGGGCGGTGAGCTGAGCGTCGCTGAGCTGTCCGGAGAGGTAGCGGATGATGATGTCGCGTCCGGAGCAGGCGCCCTTGGCTTCGTCCCACGCGATCAGCTCGACGGCGCGATTGCGATAGACCGCCAGGTCGAAGCGCTCCTCGCAGTCGGACGCTGGGACGAGGTCGACTCGATAGTGGCTGTTGGAGCGGGAAAGGCTGGGATCGACGGGACGGTCGAAGTCGACGGGCTCACGAACGATCGGTGGCGCTGCGGGGCACCCAACGAGCCAAGGCAGCATCAACAGAATGAGGCCGAGGACGGCAGAAATATGGATGCCTTGCTGGGCGTGCATGGGGCGCCGAAACGCTAGCAAAGAGATTGCTCGAAACCTACAAAGGTGCTCGTGGGCTCCCAACGCCACTGGGCTGCGTCGCATTCCAACTTTTTCTGGGCACCGTCACTCGTCCGCATTGCCGCTCACTGCTTCGACATCACGGGTGTTTTCGCAGGTGCTCACCGCCCGGCGCGCCAGTTCGTCGGCACGCTCGTTGAGTGGGATGCCGGCGTGGCCCTTGACGTACACCAAGCGCACTGATCCTGGGCGCTGCATCGCGGCTCGCAGTTCCTCGATGAGGGGCTTGTTGGCCTTGGCTTTCCAGCCTTTTTGCAGCACGCCGATGGCGTACTGGCTGTCGGTGTGGATGACAGCGCTGCGTTCCTCGTCGACGGTCTGCAGCACGCGCAAGATGGCCGTGAGCTCGGCGATGTTGTTCGTCGCCTCGCCCAAATGCTCACTCAGCTCGACACGCTCGTCCGTGTCGAGGATTACGACACCGAGTCCAGCCGGCCCCGGGTTTCCCGAGCATGCCCCGTCGGTGTAGGCCACCACTTGATCAGCCGTCGGAGCGATTTCCAGGTGGTCGACCGCGCTCGCCGTGCGGTACTTCTTCTTCTTCTTCTTCTTGGCTTTCGTTTTTGCCGACTTGGTGGCTGCCGCTGCCACCGGTTCAGCCTCGCCACAGTAGTCGTCTGGCAACAATGTGGCATCGATGACGGTCAGGTTGCGTGCGGCAGCGCGGTAGGCCCGGCCATCGTTGCGGTTGTAGCGGATCTCGACGCGGCCGCTTTCGATGTGCAGCTCTGCTTGATCGTTGGCGCGTGCGAAGACGTTGTTGCCGCGCAGCTCAGCGCGAAGCCAGGCCATGGCGGTTAGATAGCGCAGGCCACCCAGCAAGCCTAGCTCGGTCGCGGGTCTGCGGCGCCATGGCGCGACGACGGAACAGTGCACGGGCAAGCCTGAGCTTGCCCATCACCGGTGGGTGCTCAGTCGGCCAAGCAGGCGTCGACCTCGTAGTAACAGACCTCCCAGAGGCAGCTGTCGCAATACTCCGAGACACCGTTGTTGCTGCACAGGTTGTCGCCACATGCTTGGGCGCAAGCGCTGGAGCAACCACAAGCCATCAGCTGATTGAAGGTGGAAGCCGATTCGGAGCAGAGCGACGACGAAGCCTCGCCGCTTACGAACTCACTGCAGCTTGAGCAGCTGTTGGTGCCGGAGCTGGAGCTGGAGCTGGAGCCGGAGCTGGAGCTGGAGCTCGATGAGCCACCGCTGCTGCTATTTGCGGTCGGAGGGGTGGTGTTCGTCGGCGGGCTGGATGAGCTGCCCACCTGGTGGTCGAGCTGCACGTCCTCGATCTCGGTGCCGACGAACTTGTGCGTCTGGGTACAGCTTGGTGGAATTTCGCCGCAGCTCGGACCGGTGCAACCAAAACCGGTGTAGATCTTCAGCTTGCCGAAGGTCAGTGCGCCATCCACCGTCATGTCGACCGAGGTCCTGACCGTGGTGGTTCGCTTGTTGCCAGTGCCGTCGGCGGTGTCCCACTCGACGTCGATGCGCTCACCTTCGAATTCGTAGCTGTCGCCTTCGACATAGGTACCGTCGAAGTCGCCATCCAGGGTGACCGAGCCGGTGTCGAGCAAGAAATTGTCGTTTCGCCCGGCATAGAGGATGAAGGTCGCGCTCGAACGAATGGTCGAGCTGTCCTCCCGTATGTTGGCGTCAGCGCCGTGGTACTGCCAGTAGCAGCCGCTACTGAGATCGGCTTCGGTGATCGAAACGCGGTAGACCACGTAGTCACCTGGCTCGACTGAATCGCAAGCCACAACTGCTGTCGTCAGCAGCATGGCGCCGCCCATGAGTAGTGTAAGTCGTCGCATCATAGTCTCCCTTTGTCAGGGCCGTTCCCATCAGCTCATACGTCACCCGTTGCGTATTCTTCCTCCCTTGGCTTCTTCCTGGGCCGACGAGTGGCGAAGCACGCATCGGACGGGACACGGCTGTCGCGATGTTGTAGACCCACGATTGTGAGCGAATTGGCGACCATCTACGCGCCTGGCTTGTTCGCCGAGCAGGTCTGTATCGTGACCGGCGGGGGCAGCGGCATCGGGCTTCACGTTGCAAAAGTACTGCTCCACTTGGGGGCACGGGTTGCGATCTGCGGCCGCACCGTCGAGAAGCTCGACGCAGCTAAGAAGGAGCTGGAAGCGCACACGGCAAGCGCCGACAACATCCTGGCAGCGAGCTGCGACATCCGCGAGCCTGATCAAATCAGCGCCTTCGTCGGTCAGGTGCTCGATCGCTTCGGCAAGATCGATGTGTTGATCAACAACGCTGGCGGTCAGTTTCCAAGTCCTGCCGAGATGCTCTCACCGCGTGGTTGGTCAGCGGTGGTACGCAACAATCTCAATGGCAGCTTCTTCATGACCCGGGAGGTTGCCACCCGCGCCATGATCCCCGCCAAACGTGGCCGCATCGTCATGGTTACGGCGATGGTCGCTCGTGGTTTTCCCGGGATGTCGCACACCGGCGCGGCGCGCGCGGGTGTCGAGAACCTGACCGAGTCGCTCGCCATCGAGTGGGCTCAGCACAACTTGCGGGTCAACTGCGTCGCGCCAGGCAACAACATTCGCTCGAGTGGCACCCAACAGTACGGCGAAGCCGCGTTGGAGATGACACGTAAGGCGACTCCTTTGCGGCGGCTCGGCAGCGTCGACGAGGTAGCGCGCGTGATTGTGTTCTTGGCCAGCGATCAGAACGACTTCGTCACGGGCAGCATCTACCGCATCGACGGCGGCCAGCGGTTGTGGGGAGACATCTGGATCATCCCGGATCCCATCGAGTAGCGCGATGGTGGAATCGAGCTCGTCAGCTGGCGCTCCACCGCCGCCCGCGTCGCCTCCCTCGCAGCCGCCGCCTCCCTCGCAGCCGCCGCCTCCCTCGCAGCCCGCAGCGCCCAAGCCCCTGACCATCCCCTTTGGCCCCCCTTGGTACAAACGGGTCTGGCGCGCAGCCTTGAGTTTCGAGGCCTGGCTGATTCGCTACTTCAAGCAGAACGATCCAACTGTGCTGGTGTCGTTCACCCCGCTGCTGCTGTTGGCGCTGGTGTTGTTCATGCGGCACCCAGCGACCAACTACATCTTCGACGAACAAGAAGCGCTGCTGGCCAACCCGTACGTCAACGCCAGTCAGAATCTGAAATTCTGGGACGTCATTCATCGCGACTTCTGGGGCTTGCCGCCCGATGGCAGCATCGGATCGTACCGTCCCATCCCCGACATCATCTGGCGGGCTACCTGGGGACTGTCCAAGCACCCCTTCTTCCACCACCTCTACAACATCATTCTGCACGCCTTCAACGGCGCCCTACTCGGTGCGTTCGCCTTCGCGGCGACCAAGCGGCGCACTTTTGGCTGGCTTGCCGGGGCGTTCTTCGTCGCTTGCGCCGTGCTCACCGAGGCCGTCAGTGGCATCGTCGGTATCGCGGACGTGTTGGGTGGCCTGGGCGCGCTCGCTGCCCTGCACGCATTGAGGCTGCCAGCCTCTGCCATGCCTGTAGGCGTCTTCGTGGCGGTGCTGTTCGGCATGTTCTCGAAAGAGAGCGCGCTGGTGTGCGTGCCACTCGTGCCCGTGCTGGCATTGTTGTGCGCGGGGCAGCTGCATCCTCATCGCCCGGCTCGCGTTGGCCGTGCGCTGCTGGCGCTAGTGGCAGCGGTGGCGGCGTTTGTGCTCTACGTGGAGCTTCGAAAGCAGTGGTTTCCGTCGCCGCTACCGGCTGCGCTCAAGGAGCCACTCACAGCAGATGCCACTTGGCTCAAGAAAGCTCATCACGCGTTTTTGGTCTGGTTCCATCAAGCTCCCTTGCCCAAGGATCCGCTCAACAACCCCTTGGCAGGTGCTGACTTCGCGCACCGCGTATCAGGTGCGCTGCGGGTCTATTGGCGCGGGATCGTGCAGATCGTATTTCCGTTGCGTCTGAGCGGTGACTACTCCTTCCCGCAAGAGCCGGTGCCGACGGGGCTCTACGGCTGGGAGTCCGTGGCTGGGGCGATCATGATGGTCGGCCCGCCTCTGGCTGCTTTGGGCCTCTGGATCACAGCGCTGTTTCGCGAGCGCGCAGATCGCCGCCACGTCTTGCCCACGACGGGGCCGCTCGCCTCGGCCCTCGCGGCGCTGGCCGCACCGGTGCATAGCTCCTTGGGCCTCGCCGCTCCAGACGCAGTCAGGCGCGCTGTCGCCGGACTTCAGTTTCCTTTGTTCGAGCCGGAGCGGCGTGAGAGCAAACCCAAGCACTTGCGTTGGGCAGCAGCGTTGGTCACCGCAGGCGTGGTCGGTATCGCGACCGAAATGGTGCTCCTGCGCATGGGCAGACCGAGCTGGGTGAAGACCTGGCCTTTCTCGGCGGCCTTGCTCGTCGTCGGTTTGGGCTTGTTCATCGATGCGGCCCCCTCGATTCGCAAGCCGATGGATTGCCCGGGGCCTTGGCCTTGGCGCTACGTGACTCCGATCTTCGTCGCTGCAGGGCTCCTGTGGATGGTGGTGAGCTATTTCCCGCACTCCAACATCCCAGTGATTCTGCCGACTGTACGAGCGGAGCGCTTCTGGTACTTCCCCGCGATCGGCACGGCACTGAGCTTGGCGGTGCTCTTTGCTTGGATTGCCCATCGCTTCGAGCACGTGACGCTGTTCAAGATCTCGGTGCCCGTTCTGCTGATCAGCACCTTCTTCGGCTTTCAGTGCATGCGCACGTACATGCACGCAATGGACTACCGCGACGATTTGTCGTTCTGGCGTGCAACCAAGAAAGCAGTGCCGAACAGCGCCAAAGCGCACCTGAACTATTCGGTGATGGTAGGCGCACGTGGCGATCTCGAGACGCGTTTGGTGGAGAGCAAGGTGGCCATGAGGCTCGCGCCGCAATGGGCCATGGCGCACATCTACACCGGTGACACCCTATGCCGCTTGCACCGCGCCCCCGAGGCTTGGCCGCACTACGTCGATGGGTTCAATCTGGGTCCCAACGACCGTTCGCTCATCGCCTTGGCGCTGCAGTGCATGTACGACGAGAAGGACTTGCAAGCGCACGACAAGGAGCTGCGCGCGCTAGCGGCCAAACACCCAGGTAGCTGGATTGCTTATCTGGCCGTAGACACCTTGGACAACCACCAGAAGCACAAAGGCGTCGACCCCAAATACCGGCCCCGAGGATACAACGAAGGCCCAAAGGAATAGACCAGGTCCAAAATACCGCGACAAACCTGGATTTGGCGCCTCAAATAGTGCCGCTCTCGCCCTGTCGGGCCGTGGGCAGAAAGGGACAAATGGTAGCCCAAATTGAGCCGCTCGAAGACGCGTGTGACCAGCTGGACGCGGTGAACGCCACGTGGCGCGCCTTCTTCTTGATTCCAGCCGATGCCTCAGAAGCCCAAGAGGTGGTTGCGGCTCTTCCATGGGTTTCCGATGGCGCTCCGCGAGCCGGGACGGTCGTGCGCATCATGCAAAGTGAAAAAGGGCTGATGGTCGTGACCGGAGGGCAGCTCAGCGACGGCGAAGGCGCGGTCTTGCTCGACATCCAAGCTGCGCTGGCTGACACCGGCACCCAGTGCTTCATCGTGCCGTCAGCGACGGCGTCCGAACAGTTGGTCCGCCGCATCCGCACCACCGGGTGTGCCCCGTCGCTCCCCGATGCGCCCTTGCCCGATGCACGCAAATGGTTCGGGCTGGCTGCATTCATGCTGGGCGCGACCTTCTACGGTCTGCGTGTGGTTTCTCGGTCAGCCCGTCGAGCGGCCGCGCGAGGTGGGATCTCGCTCGACTTCACTTGGAGCTGGCAGATGACCGTGGTCCTCATCGTGGGGCTTGCAGCCAGCCTCGGCTTCGCCGCCGCCGCTTGGGTGACATACCAGCGGCGTGAAGAGGCGGTGAGTGACCCTATTCGCCGTGTCGCCGCGCGCTGGGCGCTGTTGCAAATGCGCTAGAAGGTCGGCGTTGACAAAAAACGAGCCACGGCCAGTGACCTAGCCGTGGCTTGCGTTCTTGTTGACCGACGAGTCCGGAGCTCAGCCGATCTTGATCTTCAGCTGGAGCATGAACGCGATGACGAACGCGAACAGCACCAGCGACTCGATCAAGGCCAAGCCGAGGATCATCGGGGTTTGGATACGTGGCGCGGCACTGGGCTGCCGTGCGATGCCCTCGAGGGCGGCGCTGGTTGCCCGGCCTTGGCCGAGTGTGCCGCCGAGCGCAGCGATGGCAATCGCGAACGCGGCAGCTGCGGCCAGCCACGAGTTGGTGTCATTCTGGTTTGTTGCAGCTGCGCTGCCCTGTGCAAGGGCAATCGCCGGCGCAGTCACGACGCCGGTGACGATCGCAGCGAAGAGCGCCAGCTTCTTCTTCAAAGACATCCGTACTTGCTCCTTAATGACCCCTCGAAACGGGGTTGCTAGCTTGTGGTGGCGAACAAGCTCGCGCACCGTTTAGTCCGACTCTCAGGGTATGGCTAGGCCCAGTTGCGACTTTTTTTCCGCAGCCTTGCCGCCCGTTCAGTGCTCCTCCGCGTGCTCAGTTGCCAAGCCGATGTAGATGCTCGTCAACAGACAGAACACCAAAGTCTGAACACAGATGACGATCACACCGAGCATCATCACGGGTAGCGGCAGCAAGATGGCGAAAAGGCCCAGGAATATGCTGACCAGCAGGTGGTCGACGGCGATGTTGAGCATCAACCGGATCGCCAAGGTGACTGGCCGCACGCACATCGAGATGCACTCGATGGGGAACATCAAGCAGGCGAGCAACATGTTGGGTACGAAACCCTTGAACACGCCCCACCCCGCCAAGTGCTTGATGTAGTCGATGCCGTTCTCTTTGAGGCCGTAATAATTGAACGCGATGAACACCAAGATGGCGCAGCCAGCCGTCACGTTCAGATTCGACGTGGGCGGCAGCATGCCGGGGATCAAGCTCATGCAGTTGGACACGAAGATGAAGATCGCGCTCGCTCCGATGATCGGGAAGTAGCGACGCGCGTTCTTGGCGCCCATCACGTCTTTGGCCACGTTGTAGAAGAACTCGAAGAACACCTCGAAAAAGGTGCGCATGGTGAGCTCTTGCTCTGGCTCGGCCGACTCGCGCAGACGCGTGAACGACGCGCGAACCTCGGCGGCCAGATAGATGATGACGATCATCATCAGCAGCGCCATGAAAAAAGGCTCGGTGTCCTTGTAGCCGATGTGGTGTCCCCCGAGGGACGAGCCGACCACGTCCACGTTGTTCCTCAGCGCGTCGATCCTGAAGAGCAAGTAGTGAAGCAGTGAAGTGTGTTCGGGCATGAGCTTGCCCCTCCCTCGGCCAAACCCCCAACGAGGTCAGAACAGAGGTGGGTTTCAACGAGACTCGTCGTCGTCGGGTTGCTCCGGCGACGGCGTGGCAGTTAGCAAATTCGGCTCCCGGCCGCCACCTGCTTGCGCGTCTTCAATCTCTTCGGGCGGGGGGCGCGGATTGAGCAGGGCGCCGATCGTGATCCCCACGGGCAGCGCGCAGTAGCCGATCGCCAGGGTCAGACCGCTGGCCCATCCGCTTTTGAGAAGAAGATAAGCGCCCGCCAACAAGGCGATGAACTTGAGGCCGCCGACCAGTCCCCAGAGCTTGCCGCGCTGCCCGCCCGCGAGCACTCCGCTTACTATGTGCGCGAAAACCCACAGGTTTACTAGCCCAATGAGCCCGCCTGCGGCTACGCCAATCGCCACCCGTCCCTCGAAGAACACCAAGGCTACCAGTGACATTGCCGCGGCCGCGACGGCAACCGCCACGAGCGAGATCACCATCGAGGCGTCCAGCTTGCTGGCCGGGCGATCGCTACTGAGCAGAGGGGCCTGGTCACGATGTTCGGCGGTCATCGCGTTCCTTCTGGTCGAGTGAAAAACGCGCGTCCCGCCCCGTGCGGGACTCTCGGAAGCCGTCGTCGCCCGCATCGCGCTTCATGCGCTTAGCGGCCCGCCAAACGAAGCGGAAGCCAGCGAACAGGCCGCACCCCAACCCCGCAATCGCGAGGTAGGGCGAGGTGCCGAGCTTTCCATCGAGCCACCAACCGCCGAGCAGCCCAATCACGATCGAGACGGCCAGCTCCAACCCGACGGTGGAGTAGCTCACGCCTTGGGCCTTCCAGCTGGTTCTCACCGGCCTTCTCTGCTTTGTGCTTCGGAGCCTGGGGTACCAAGAATGGTGGCGGATTCCTCGAGGCGTGATGAGATGAGCGCCGTGAGCTTGGGAGCTATCGCCGCCAGGGCGACACCTCGATGGCTGACCTGGTTCTTCTCTTCCTCGCTGAGCTCAGCCATCGTCCGGTCGAGCCCGTCGACGACGAACAACGGATCGTAACCAAACCCCCCCGTTCCGCTGGGCTTGCGGGCAATGGTCCCGTCGCAGCGGCCCTCGACGACGATGTCGGCCGCGGCGCCCGCCCACGGATCCACCAGGGCGATTGCGCAGCGGAAACATGCTCGTCGCTGATCGTCGTCGACGTCTTGCATTTGGTCGAGCAGCTTGGCGTTGTTCTCAGCGTCCGTCGCCCCCTCAGCCGCGAAACGTGCCGAGCGCACCCCCGGCTGCCCGCCCAGCGCCTCCACCTCCAACCCTGAGTCATCAGCCAAGGTGATCATCATGCAGGCGCGGGAGACTTTGCGCGCTTTCTTGAGCGCATTGGCCTCGAAGGTGGCGCCATCCTCGACGACCGCAGACATCTGCCCGAGCACCTCCGCTGCAGCCAACACCTCGACGGGTAGCTTACTGAGCAAAGAGCGAATCTCGGCGAGCTTGCTATGGTTGGTGGTTGCCACCACGATGCTCATCAAAGGATCGGTCGCCATCGTCAGCTTGCTCCTGCGCGTAACGTGTCCAGGTCGATCCCCGCTGCTCGGAGCGCTTCTGACTGGACTTTGCCGAGGGAGACGATAGCAGCCAATGCCGCGTCCAACATGGCGTCGTATCGAGCGCGGTCGATGGCCACGCCCTCTGCGGTGGCTTGTACTTCTGCCAGCTGCCCATCGACGGTAGCGACCACGTTCATGTCCACCGATGCGCCGCTGTCCTCCTTGTAATCGAGATCGACCAACACCTCGTCGTTGACGAGTCCCACGCTGATTGCGGCGACTTGATCGCGCACGACCCCTTTGGCGCCGATCTTGTGGAGGGCAAGCGCGGTGGCAATGAAACCGGCGCTGACCGAGGCGGTTCGGGTTCCGCCGTCGGCTTCGAGTACATCGCAGTCGACCGTGATCGAGCGCTGACCGAGCGCTGCCAGATCGAGCGCCGTGCGTAAGCTACGGCCCACCAAGCGTTGGATCTCCATGGTGCGACCTTTGGGCGCCCGGCCCCGACCTTCTCGCCCTTCGCGGCGTACGGGGTTTGCGCGCGGATGCATCTGGTACTCGGCGGTTAGCCAACCGCACCCTTCGTCGCTCATCCATTTGGGCACCGAGTCGTCTACTGAGACGGTACACAGCACCAGTGTTCCACCTGCTCGATACAGTACGGAGCCTTCGCTGAAGGAGTGAAAACCCGTCGTCACTTCGACCTGACGGTGATCGTTGGGGCCCCGTCCTTGGCTACTTCGGTCCATCGACTGCTTCCTTTGCGATGCTCGCTGCGCGGGCCTCACACTTGGGGCCGAGCAGCTCGATGGCCGCATCGACATCTGGAACGCAAGTCGGAATGTCCATGTCGTCGGGGCTGGCAAGTTGTGGCTCGTGACCGAGCATGTACGAACGAGCCCAGTCGAGCAGCCCGCTCCACATCTCGCCGACGAAGATCAGCGGCACGTCGTGAAGGTGGCGTACCTGGAGCAACTGCCAGATCAGGAGCGTCTCCAGCGCGGTGCCGATGCCGCCGCCCACCACCACGAACGCGTCGGACAGCCGCACGAATTGGTGCAAGCGGGTGTAGAAGGTGTCGTGGGTGTACACCTGTTCCACGAAGGGGTTGGCGCCCTGCTCGAACGGCAGCGCGATCCGAACGCCAATCGACTTCGTTTCGTCGTTGGGGTCTCCGAGCAGCGCGCCCTCGTTGGCCGCTTGCATGAGGCCAGGCCCGCCACCGGTCACGATGTCACAGCCGCGCTCCGCGAGCACTTTGGCGAGTCGTTTGACCTCCTCGTAGAGCTGCTGTCCGGGCTTGATCCGCGCGGAACCGAACACCGTGACCCGGTAGCGACTGGGCTTGGTCGGCTTGATCCGCGACAAGGTATTGGCGACACTCCAGAGGTTGCGCAACGCTTCCTCGACGACCACTTCAACGGCCGGATTGGAAGGCGAAATGCTCGCCGGAAGATCCGCTTCATCGATCATGCTTGACTCCTCGCATCCATCTTCTTGGGTCGCGCCCATCCTCTTGGGCTATTAGCCTGATACGCCATGGGTCAAAACGGATAATGTCGTGAGCGCGCTACCCACATGAATCACTCCGGCCACATCATCGCCGGCAAATATGAGCTCGAAGAAGTTGCTGGAAGTGGCGGCATGGCGACCGTGTGGCGTGCGATGCAGCGAGGCGCGGCTGGCTTTCGACGCCCGGTCTGCATAAAGCGTATCCGTCCGGAGCTGGCTCACGACGAGCACTTCGTCGAGCTGTTTGTGGAAGAAGCCCGCGTCTGCTCCCAGCTGGTGCATCCCAACGTGGTTCAGATCTACGATTTTGGTCAGGACGACGGGCTGTACTACCTGGTCATGGAGTGGGTCGATGGGCTGAGCTTGTCGCGTTTCGCGCAGGCCATGCACGAACAACGCGTCTTGCCGAGCTGGCCGCTGGTTGCAGCGGTAGCCATCGAAGCGCTCAAAGGGCTCGGAGCGGCGCACGATCGTTGCGATGAACACGGAACGCCCACACCCATCTACCACCGGGATGTCTCTCCTCAGAACATCCTGCTCGGTAGCAATGGGGTGGTGAAACTGACCGACTTTGGTTTGGCGCGCGCCACGGATCGAGCGCGCATGACCGCCCCTGAGATCATCAAAGGCAAAGTAGGTTATTTGGCTCCCGAGCTGACCCAGGCCAAGAGCCCATCACCCCAATCCGACATCTACGCGTTGGGTGTCGTCTTATGGCAAGCGCTGGCCGGTCGAAAGCTCTTCGCCGGCAGCAACGACATCGACACCTTTGTTGCAGCCAGTCGTGGTGAGGTGCCTCCGCTGGGCGAGGCTCGACCGGATGTTCCTCGCGCATTTGCGTCGATCATCGAGCGCGCGTTGGCCCTCGATCCAGAAGATCGTTTTCGCAGCGCCGAGCAAATGGGCCGCGTCATCGCCAAGCTCTTGCGCAGCGCTGACGCCCATCCCGATGCTCGCTTCATCGCCACCCACGTCTCGGACGTCAGACAATACCTGTCCAATGGCGAGCCTCATTGCTGAGGTGGCAAAAAGCACGACACCCTTTCCGCAAGAGCTGCACGCGGAAAATAGTTGGGAGCGTTGTAGGGAATTGTGCCGTAACATGAGCGCATTCGGTAGGTGTGCAATACAGATTGAAAGATCCCGGTGTCCCTCGTCTTCGGACCAGTCCCTTCGCGTCGTCTCGGCAAGAGCCTCGGCATAACCAACATCCCGCCTAAGGCTTGTCCGTATTCGTGCGTCTATTGCCAGCTCGGTCCCACGCACGAACAGAGCTTGCTGAGAGCAGCCTTCCACGAGCCGGAGCAAATTGTCGCCGAGGTTTCCAAGCGGCTAGACGAGCTCACTGCGAGGCGTGAGAAGGTCGACACGCTGAGCTTCGTGCCCGATGGTGAGCCGACACTCGACCTCAATCTGGGGCGAACCATCGAGCTGCTCAAACCGTTTGGCATCAACATCGCGGTCGTCACCAATGGTGTGCTGCTCAGTCGTGACGATGTGCGCGCCGAGCTGGCCAAAGCCGATTGGGTTTCATTGAAGATTGACGCGATGCGTGAATCGGTTTGGAGGCACACCAACGAGCCGCACGAGAGCCTCAGATTCGACAACCTACGCTCTGGAATGTTGGTGTTTTCGTCCATGTTTGGCGGCACGCTCGTGACCGAAACCATGTTGGTCGACGGGGTCAACACCCGCGAAGCCGACATCGAACGGACCGCCGATTTCATTTCTCGATTGGGCCCCGACGTGGCCTACATCACCACGGCCACGTCCCCCGCGGCGAAGACTGACTGTCCCCCGGCGAGCTCTGCGACGATGGCTGCCGCATATGAGATCTTTGGTCATCGTCTGCCCAGGGTCGAATGCCTCTCTGGTTTTCCCGAGTTGGCGCAGTTTCGTACCACCGGCGATGTGTGCGAGGATTTGCTCGCCATCACTTCGGTCCACCCAATGCGCGTGAGCGAGGTACGGGGCTTGCTCCGACGAGTCGGCGCAGATTGGAGTGCGGTCGAGAACTTGCTGCGCGATGGGCAGCTCGAAGAGGTCGTACACGGCGGGGAGCATTTCTTGGTACGCCGCGCAGCCAACTCCCTGCGCCCCCGAGTCCCAGGCTAGCTCGCGCCCGATCACGACCACGAACGCGCGCTCGCACCCGACGGGGCTATTGCGGCCGGTTCAATGGTTCCGGGCCCACGGGTCCAAAGGGCCTGAGGATCTTTGCCTCGTCGAAGCGCTGCACCAAGCCTTTCTCGCCGCCGCGCTCGAAGACCTGCACCACCTTGGCGACCTTGCCCTTGCGCTGGGCCAAGGTGTCGCACTGGGCGAGCCAGCCAATTTTGGTGAAGCGGGTTTGGCATCGCTCATGCACCACCCACGAATCGGGGTACTTGCGAAAGTAAAAAGCAGCTTGGTTGACGAAGCGTCCTCGGCTCATCACCTTGCCCCGCACCTGTACTTGCTCGTCGACGAGCAGCCCGAGCTGGACGGCTTTGCGCCCGCACACCGCCTGCTCGTACTTGGCGAGCTTGCGTGTTGCGGCTTTGCGAAAGGAGGCGTTGCGGTTGTCGCTTTCCAGCACGATGGCGCGACTGCAGCACACCACTTCCCGGTGTTTGACCAGCTCCGTGCCTGGCTGCAGCTTGCGGCCCTCGCAGCCGCCGCC
This sequence comes from uncultured Polyangiaceae bacterium, assembly GCA_964599485.1. Lineage (GTDB taxonomy): Bacteria > Myxococcota_A > Polyangia > Polyangiales > Polyangiaceae > JAPYTK01. Next base: position 19,354 of record CAZRGL010000018.1, on the reverse strand, counting down.
ACCGCCGCGGACCAGCACACCGTCCTTTTCGAGGCTGAGGGTCCAGGCTTCGAGCAAGCCTACTTCGGGTTCCACCGCACAAGCGTGGGTCCACTGGGCGTCGGTGCAGAGCCATTTGCCCAGCTCACGACATCGCTTCAACGAGCCGAAATAGTCACGGCCCTTGTCATTGGTGACAGCGATGTCGAAGCCCGGTAGCCAGCCCTTTCCGCCCGCGAGCGCCCCTGCTGGAATGCCCCTGCTGGCGAAGCCTGGTCGAGCGGGTGGCAGCTCTAGCTCAGCATCGATGCCAGCCTCGAGCTCGAGGAGCTTTTCGCTTGGTTTGCCGAGGAGCAGCCAAGCGGCGCCGCTCACCGTCAAGAGCGCCACGACGGCCAAGAGCCCTGCCCAGCGGGCGCTCGATCTGCGTGGGGTCTCGGAAGGCGGTTTGACCTCGCCGCTTTGGGGCGACACCTTTGTTTCCGGGTCCTTCGCCTCCGCGCTGGGCTGCTCTGCTTGCGCTGCGAGCGCAGGTGATTTGACCGGGCCAGGCGCGGACTCTGGCGTCACATCCAGCGCCTGATCGAGGACGAATTGCCCGGTTTCGGCCTCCGCATCGAAGGCCGGCGCGTCTGTCGCGGACTGTTGTCGGTCGTCGCTCGATGGCTCCGGCTCCGACTGCACGTTGCTGCTCACCGCCTTGCCTTCGACGGCAGCTTGCCAAAAAGAGCGCGCCACCTCCTTGGCCGTACGAAACCGGGCCATAGGCTCAGGATCGAGCGCCCGGGCGAACCAGGCATCGAGCGCAGTACCGAGGGGTTTGACGCTGCTGGGTGCAGCATAATCGACGCTGGTGATGGCCAGGATGAGGGTAGCGAGGGTGTCGCCTACGAAGGGTGGCGAGCCGACGATCGCCTCGTAGGCCACTACGGCCAGTGCCCATAGATCTGCCGAGGGTCCGACGTTCTTGGTGCTCTTGAGCTGCTCGGGGCTCATGTAGCGTGGGGTGCCGAGTAGCGCGCCCGTCGCTGTTACGTTGTCACTTGGCAACGACTGGTTCTTGGCGATGCCGAAATCGAGCACCTTGACGAAGGGATCGTCGTCGTCGTCGTGCGCCACGAGGAACACGTTGTCCGGCTTGATGTCGCGGTGAACGATGCCGAGCTTGTGCGCCTGGCCCAAGGCCTTGGCGACGTGTTGCACGATGATCGCTGCCGCGCGCGGGTCGAACGGCTCGCCACGCTCGAGCCGCTCGCCGAGCGACTCTCCCTGCAGCAGCTCCATCACGATGTAGGGCACCCCGCTGGGCATGACACCGTGATCGTAGGTGTGCACCACGTGTGGGCTCTTGATCTGGGCTGCGGCACGCGCCTCACGCTCGAAACGCCTGAGCGCGTCGGGGTTTCCGTCGGCGAGCTGCGAGGCGACGAACTTGACCGCCACCTCGGTGTCCAAGCTGCCATGGTGGCCGACCCAAACGCTACCCATACCGCCTTCGCCGAGCTTGCGCACGAGGCGCACGTTGGCCGTGACCATCATGCCCGCGGTCGGTTCGGGCGCCTGCGATGAGCTCACCCTAAATTGCGTATTCGCTCGCGCGCGCCCTCGCAAGTCTAGCCTGAATAACTCGGGCTAGTGCTTCAGCTCAGGTACTTCGGCCCGGGACATGGGGGGGCGCAGCTCGAGCAACTCGAGCGCCGTGGCGCGCACGACGGGGGCAACGTCAGCTGCGCGGGAAACTTCGCGAAGCTCAGGCCTGACCAACAGACCCAACATCGGGACCGTGACGGCCGGAGGCGAGCCTGGGTTGAGAACGAGGGCAATGCGTACCCGGCTGCGACGGCTCCAAGTCTTGGTAATCTCCCGAATCAAGTCGGGCGAGGCAGGCCGTCGGGCCGCCATGGTCAGGACGTCGTCTTCGGTGAGCCGCGGGTTGCTCAGCAGTACTTTGACCACCATCGGATGGGGATCGAGCATGAGCTTGGCGAGGGCTTGCCGAGAGGGCCGACGAGCCAGTGACCGCCGTTCCCCCAGCGTCAGCGGAGTTCCATCCGGGCGCTGCACGATTGCTTGGTCCGCAGCGGCGTCCTGATCGGGGATGTCGAGCAGATGGCCGGCTGGTGTGCTGCAGCGCAGCAAGCGTGATGCGGCCGGAAGGCGGGCTCGGTGCGCTTCCGTACGCAGGGCAGTGACCTTTCTCAGGTGCTCGAGGTCGGTAAGTACCGGCACGAAAGCAGACAAGACCTGCCGTGCGGTCGTGTCGGTGCGGTCGATGAGCAGACACAGCTCATTGAGTCCTTCGGCCAATTGCTCTTCGTCGTGCTCGTAGAGCTTGTTTTGGGCAAAGCGAACCCGCAGGGCAAAGTCTGCCAAGGCGGGAACAAGTCGCAACCATCGCTCCGCGAGATTGGCCACGACTCAGTTGACCCGTGCCACTTTCGGGCGAGGCGGGTCAGGCGCTCCGTAGGCGCCTGTTGTTGCCCGACATGGGGAATCCATGGTTCTGACTCATCACAATTGTGGCGGTCAGTATCAGAATCGCAACAGATCATTGAGCGCAAGCGGCCGGTGGCCACGTCGACGCCGAATCGCGTGGTTGATGCGAAGCCGTGCGCCTACGACGAATGGGTCTGCGCCAGTGAGTCGCTCGACGCCTCGCACTAGGCTCATCGAGTCCTTTGCCATGCCGAGTGAGCAAAGGGCCATGGCGTGCTCTTTGAGGGTTTGCGCCACGACGCGGGCGGTGGAGGCGTCTCGCTTGGCTGCGCCAACTTGGATATCCACGGCAAAGTTGCTGGCCAGCTGGTGCGGGCTCCTCAGCGCGCGGTCCGAGCGGCCCAGGGGCTCGGCAGCGAAACGCAACCACGCTCCGTCCACCGCCAAATGGCCCAGCAGCTCTGGGCTCCAGCTTCGATCCAGCTCCACGCGCAAGGGGCGGGCATCGGCCAACACGCTCAGCCCGAACTCGCTGGCTCGCCCCCGCAATGCAAAATCGCGAAGCAAAGGCGTTACGTTGGGCTCCGTGGGGACTAGGTGAGCCATCACCCGTCCCCGTTTGAGGAGCGGTGCGGCGATGACCATCACGTCGGGACGCTCACCACGTAGCATTTGTGCAGCCCAAAGCCGCCAGCTCAGCGCAGGCGAGTGGACTAGCAGGGCGGCGTCAGCTCGAACCTCGCCCAGCGCCAAATCCGTCCACGCTTGGGCCGCAAAGTGCTCGCTGCGGTCGGCCACGAAGCTGGCTTCTTCGCAGGTCACCGCCGCCACGGTCATGTAGAACACCACGGTCATGATCGAGGCGGTACGCGCCATCGGTACGCGTAGGTCGCGCAGGAATAGCACCAGCTCGCCCACGCCCAGTGCGGCGCCGACGGCAAAAGCACCGATCGACAGCGCTCGCAAACAGATCAGGGGATCGGGGCTCAGCCCGGTCGTGGCCGATATCGGGTAGAGCAAATCGGCCAGCGGAAACGCCACGAGCGGGCCCATCCAGGCGCGTCGGCGGTCCTGGAACACTCCCCGGATGATGCCGAAAGCTGCCAATCCCAGCGAAACGAAGCCGAGCTCGAGCAGCCATGAGCTCAAGGCTGTGCGCCGCGAGGCGGCTACGCCCAGCGCCGTGAGATTGGTGCTCGACAGCGCCGCGCCGATATCGCTCCAGCCTCGGGGCGCGAGTGGCCGCAGCCAAGTCGGAGCGATGAGAATCCCGAACGTGGCCAGCGCGAGCCCGATCGCCGGCAGCAACAATCGTTTTGCGGGCCGCTTGCCGGCCGTTGCAGCGCCAAGGCCGCAGGCCAGCATCAAGACCAGGCCAGCCGGCAAGCTCTCGGCTGTTGCAGCGCCGCACAACGCTGCCAAAATCAGCCAACGGCTCGTGCCTGCGGGTGTGAGCGTGGCGGCGTCGTGGGCAGTGAGCTTCATCAGCACATCGACGCCAGCGAGAACCAGCACAATCGCGAACAACGCGCCACCGCCGACGGTTGCCTCAGCTTGCCATGTGGCGCTCAGCGTTGCTGTCAGCGCGGCGATGGCGGCGAGGAGCGATCCGAGGCGGGGTGGCAGCTCGCTCGTCCACAACAGGCGCCGGGCCAACCGAAATAGCAGCCAAGATGCTAGTGCAAGCGCTATGGCCGAGCCGCAGGAGCCGCGGAAGGAGCGGCTTCCCACGGGCAACAGCAACATGGCCTGCGTGACCAAGGTCGACACGTTGTTGCCGATTCCCACCGCCACCAAGCCTTGATCGCGGATGGCTGGGAGGTCACCGCGCCACTGCGCTGTGGCAGCCGCTCGCCACATCGTCAGACAAAACGGCAGCGTGACCGCCACCCAAGCGAGCAAGTGGTCGACAAAGTTCGGCTCGTGCTGGCCGGTTTGCCTCACCTTCAGCTGATTGCCAGATGGGAAGCCGTCGATACAACTTCTTGGGAACGCCTGCTGCGTCAGCGCGGGGTTTATCAACGCTGCTGAGCCCGCTAGAGTATCGGGGTCCGATGAGCTCAAACGACGAAACGGCCACCAAAGCCACGCTCGCTGACGAGATCCCTGCCGAGCTCACAACCGAGCTCGAAGCTGCAGGCGTGAGCACTGCGGAAGGCGATCTCGGTGCTGATCGCGTCTACCTCATCGTCATACAGCGCGAGTCGCGGCGCCTGCTCGAGGTCGAAGAGGAGAGCGAGCTGGTCATCGGGCGGGGCGAAGAGGCCGATGTCGTCGTCGACGAGACCAAGGTTTCGCGCCTGCACGCCAAGATCAAGCGTCGGGGCGACTTCTTGCTAGTCGAGGATCTGGAGAGCACGAACGGTACCAAGCTCAACGGCCGGATCCTGCGGGGCGCTGAACGGCGCTTGGTAGGAGGGGATCTGATTCGGGTGGGCAAGACCGAGCTAACCGTTGCCGCGACCGCTGGCTCGGGGCTCGCCGGTAGCTTGGTGACCAGCCGCCTCGAGCTGGAATTGCAGCGGATCGCGCAAGCCGGACAAGAGGCGACCCTGGTTCGAATCGATCTGCCGCCCGACGTGAGCGCTGACGGTCTCGAGCAAATGGCCCATGCCTTGAACGCTGTGGCTCTGGTGGAGGAGCGCGAGGAAGGGCAATACGCAGCCTTGCTCGAGGTTACCAACCGTCGGCAAGTTGCTTCGGTCAGCGACCGGATCGTCGAGGTGGCCCCAGGTGCCGAGCTGGCCACCGCGAGCTTCCCTTCAGAGGGAGAGAACTTTGATGAGCTATGGCGCGCGGCGGGGCGGAGCCAAGCTGATGAGACGCCCGTGTCGCTTCCGCAGGGCGTGTGCTTGGCCGACCCGGCGATGGTGAAGGTCTTTCGGGTTGCTCGGCGGGTTGCCAAGACGACCACCACCGTTCTGGTTCTTGGTGAGACGGGCGTCGGCAAAGAGGTCCTGGCCGAGCAACTCCACCGATACAGTACTCGGAGCGACAAGCCCTACGTTCGACTCAACTGCGCATCGTTGCCAGAAACGCTGCTCACCAGCGAGCTGTTCGGCCATGAGCGCGGGGCGTTTACCGGAGCGGACCGTCGCAAAATCGGCTACTTCGAGGCGGCTGACGGGGGCACCTTGCTGCTCGACGAAATCGGCGAGCTGTCCTTGAGCATGCAGGTCAAGCTGCTGCGGGTTCTCGAGAACCACACCGTGCTGCGCTTGGGCGCAACCAGCGAAATCCCCGTCGACGTTCGCGTCGTCTGCGCCACCCACCGCGACCTTCAAAAGGATGTCCAGGCTGGCCGTTTTCGCGAGGATCTCTTCTATCGCGTCAGCGCGTTCACCTTGACGGTGCCGCCTCTGAGGGAGCGGCCAACTGAGATCGGTTTGCTCGCAGAGCTGTTCATCAAGCAGCTTGCGGAGCGCATGGAGCGCGAGCCACCCCGGCTCACCGAGGCAGTTGTTGGCGCGCTCACCAGTCATCGCTGGCCGGGCAACGTCCGCGAGCTGCGTAACGCGGTGGAGCACGCTTTTGTGATGTGCGACGGCGATCGCGTCGACGTCGAACACCTGCCGGCGTCCATCCAGACGCCTGATGATGACGCGGGCGCTGACCAAGGCAAGGGCGGGGTGCGGGACAAGCTGGCCCAAATCGAGCGGGCCAGTATCGTCAAAGCCCTCGCGGACGAAAACGACAACCAGACCCGCGCTGCCAAGCTGCTGGGCATGTCGCGTCGTGCGCTGATCTACAAGATGGCGAAGTACGGCATCAAACGCCAACCACGCTGACCAGTGAGTGGCCTCAAGGGAAGTTGCCGTCGGTGGTGATCTCTGTGGCCAGCTTCTCTTCGAAGCTGAAGTTGGGATCGTCGTAATAGCCTGGGTTGGCTCCCGGGTAGCCCAAGTGGCAAGCGGCGCCTTCTGATGAGAAGTAGGCGAGCTTGGCGAGCTGTACGGCGAATTCCATCAGATCGAGGTCGAGCGCTTTCTCGACAGCTTCTTCCCTCCGTGCCGGCGGCAAGGTGCCAAAGCTGGTTCCTGGCACCAGACTGTTGGCGGTCAAGTCGAGGAAGGTCGCCAGCGCACCGACGAACTCCAAAGCGGGCAGCTCTGGATCGAAGAACAGCGCGGGCGCTCCCACATCCAAGCCGCCGACAGCGCCGGTGGGATCGCTGTGCGCCGAAGGCACGATGGCGTCGACGAAGGCAGCAATGCTCCAGCCTTGCTTCGTATCGGGCGCGCCCCCTAGATGAGGCAGCTCGACGTCGGGGGCGGAAGGGGTCAGCCAACCGTCCTGTCGCTTGGGCATGCATTTGCCCGGTGGCGGTGCGGGTGTCGCGGTGGCGCCATCGTCGCCGCAGCTTGCCGAGAAGGCTACAGCCGCTAGGGCGGCGAGCTGTAAGAAAGCCCTCCGATTGTGCTGCCGCAAGCTGAGGTTGTCGGATAGTGGCGCCATCGATCATCCTTTGTTGACGATGCCCTCAGCCACCCGTTCGGCAACCGCCGAGATGGTGAGCGCCGGATTGACCGCTAGGGCGAAGGGCAGTGTGCTGGCATCACACACGTACAGGTTCTCGTAGCCAAATACCTGCGCGTCCGGTCCGACGACGCCGTCGTCGATGGTTTCCGCCATGCGACAAGCAGACAGCAGGTGTGCCGAGGTCGTGCCGGCGAGCTTGCGCGGTACCGATGGCACTAGCGCGATGCCGGTCTTTTCGCCCATGTCGAGCACGATCGACTCGAGCTCGTCGAGGTAAGCGTCGGTGGCGCTGCGGTCGCGTTCTTCGAAGTCGGGCGTGCCATCCTCGCGCAGGACTACAGCGCGGTGTCCCTCCACCAAGCCCAGGGCCGAAAAGCCCATCACCCGGTGGGGGTAGACTTGCTCGACGAAGCGCTTGAATTGTAGGCCCCAGGCTTTCTTGGGCAGCACCTCGTTGTTGCTCGAGGCGACGGCGGCGGCAAATACGCTGGGCTCGAAGCCACCGCCGGGATGCAGCGTGAAGCCTTTGTCCTCGTACCAGTGGAAGGTCATCATCCCGGAGTTGTCCATGCCCTGGTAGCAGTAGTACTTGTCGAGATCGGTGAAGTCGGCCGGCAAAATGCCGATGAAGGCGTGCTCGCCATTGGTGTTGAAGTTCTCACCGACGTGCTCCGACAGATCCGGCAAGTACTTGGCCGAACGCAGCAGCAACGCCGGGCTGTGGATTCCGCCGCCGGCGATGATGACGCGGTCGGCGTCGATCTCCTTGTCGAGCCCGTCCTTTCGGTAGCGCACGACGTAGCCGCTTGCTTTCGGCTCCACGTGGTCCACCATTGCGCCTGCCTGCACCTCGGCGCCGGCTTTTTCGGCCAGCGGCAAATAGGTCAGCAGCATGTTCATCTTCTTGTCGTAGATGCAGCCTTGCGAGCAGAAGCCACACTGCATGCAGTCGGCGTAGTTGAGTCGAGCCCGATCACAGCTAGCGCCCACCTTGTCGAGCATCATGGCGAAAACGCCGCCGGCCTTGGGGATCTCGCTCCACGCCAGCTGGCGCACTTTCAGCACCTGCTCGGCAATGTCGTAGTACGGCGCCAGACTTTGTGGATCGTAGCTCGCTGGCCAATAGCGCCGTCCCTTGCTGTCTTTTGCCTCGAAAGACTTGGCGGGCAGTCGAAAATGCCCGCCATCCATCGGCACCGACGCACCGCCCACCAAGTTGCCGGCGCGAAACGCAACGTTCGAGCTCGACACCACCAGATCGATGACGGTCTGTATGTATTTGGGGTCGTCTGACTGGCGCAGCTGCGCGCTCGTCAGTCGCGGTCCCCGCTCGAGCACGACGACTGACATTCCGGCCTGAGCCAAGCGGGCAGCGGTTATGGAGCCGCCGTAGCCCGACCCGATTATGACCACATCGACCATTGGCCGGCTATTGTCGACCACAGCCCCCCTGACGAGCAAGGCCCGCCGCGAGAGTTGTTGGTTGCTGCGCGCGGCAAGGCTAAATGGGTAACGATGTTGTCGAGGCGCACAACATGTCTCGTCTTGCCGCTGGCACTGTTGGCCTGCGGCGGCTCAGGCGACAGCGAGCAGAGCCCTGCCGAGCCGTTCTGCGACTCGACCAAGCTCGATTGGGGTTGGGGAGGCGAGGGAATGCTCCCTGGAACCGACTGTTTGGCCTGTCACAAAAAGGGCGGCAAGGCCACCGCCGTGTTCACCGTCGCCGGCACCGTGATGGCTACTACGACCTGCCCGACCGCTGCTGAAGGCGTGACGGTGACGGTCGAAGACAGCGCCGGCAGTGCGCTCGAATTGCTCACCAACGAGGTTGGCAACTTCTTCAGCAGCGAGCCACTCGAGCTGCCGCTGACCGTCTCAGTCGAGGTCGACGGTGCTACCTACCCGATGATGTCGCCCAGCCCGTCTGGCTCCTGTGGTTTTTGCCACAGCGAGGGCTCGAAAGTCGGCTTTGTGCCGGCGGGATGAGCTGTACTCAGCCTGCCAGTTTTGCGATGGCAGCCACTACCGCGGCTAGACCCAGCACCGCCGCCACCAAGTAGACCCACTTGTTGGAGCGAACCGGCACGTCCACTGGCTCGCTGTCCCAGCTGGGCGGCGCATCTGACGAGGGCCGATAGGAGCTAGGCAGTTGCGGCGGACCTTTGAGATCCTTGTCGCGTGGGAAGATCAGCGTTTCGGCTTCCGGCTCGGCATCTGATTCCGGTGGCGGGTGTTTCTTGGAGGCCTTCGCAGATCGACCTTTCGACTGCTTGCGCCCTAGCGTGAGCGGCGTGCTTTCGGGCGAGACCTTGGCTGAGGGCTTGTCTTCGGATGGGCGCTCCTGCTCGGGCTGTCGCGATGTGGACGTGTCGGCCGGCAGTTCCTCTTGGGCTGGCAGCTGTCCTTGGGGCGGGGGATTGGTCTGCGCTGGCGGCTCGATTGGCTTGGAGGCGCGGCTCGCGCGTTCGGCGCGGCGGCGCTTGCGGCGCGCTCTGCTCTCCTCGTCAGATCGGTCCCGCAGCCTGGACTGATCGGAGATGCCCCTGACCCGCCGACGGAGCGAAGCTTTGGCGTCTTTCTTTCGTTCGTGCTTGGCCTTGCTCCGGTCTTTCTTGTCCCGCTTCGTTTTCCGCGGCGCCTCGTCCTGCGGCGCCATGCTGCGTCGCTGGCGAGGTTTGGTTTTTTCGCCGTAGGCTCGATCCACCACGTTTTGAGGTGCATGTGTCTCGGCTTGCGCTGCGCTGTCGAGCGCCTCCTCGGGGATCGTCAGACGCTGTTGGGTGGGAAGCGGCGCTCCTCCAAACTCGGCCGTGCGCTCGAGATTGGCCTTGCCCTTTTTCACTTTGGCAGAGCGTTTCTCAGACCGTTTTCTCCGCCGCCGGGCCAGCTTCTCATCCAACAACGACGTTCGTCGTCCGTCGCGCTCGTGGGAAGCTCGTTCGAGAGCAGCAAGCTGCAGAGCGCGGCCGGCGAGTGCCTCCTTGGCCGTCTCTTCGACCCACTCCCCGATTTGGCGGTTGGTGGCCACGCCCACTTTTTCCTCCAGGGCGATGGCGAAGTCGCGTGCCGAGCTATAGCGCGCGGTGGGCTCACGGTTCAGCCCGTACATGACGATGCCGTCGAGCTGTGGCGGGATGTCGTCCACTACTGTGCTCGGCGGCTCGATGTTCGCTTCGAGAATCGTTGGGATGAGGTTGAAATCGTCGCCTCCGTCAGTGCCGGGAAACAACCGCCGTCCGGTGAGCGCTTCCCACAGCACCACCGCTGCCGAGTAGACATCGGTGCGCCGGTCGGGTTCCTCTCCGAGGATCTGTTCCGGGGCCATGTAGCCCAGCTTGCCCTTGAGCTGGCCAGCGCGTGTCGTCTGCAGTCGACCTTTGCCCTTGGCGATACCAAAATCGAGCAAGCGGGCGTGCCCGTCGACCCCCACCAACACATTTTGAGGCGACACATCGCGGTGGACGATGTTGAGCGGCTCGCCGAGCTCGTCGCGCGCCTCATGGGCGGCATGCAAGCCGTACAGCACGCCGCACAGAATCCCTGTGGCAATCTGAGGGCGCAGCTGCGCATGGCGGTCACGGTAGGTGTGCAGCAGCCGTGAAAAAGACTCGCCCACCACGTAGTCCATGACGAGAAACAACTCGTCCTGCCCCTCCACCATGTCGAGGGTCGACACCACGTTCGGATGGCGTATTCGCGAGACCAAGCGGGCCTCGTCAAGCAGTGTCGAGATGAACTCTGGTGACTCCAGAAACTCACCACGCAGGCGTTTCATGACCACTGTGCGCGAGAATCCCGCGCTGCCCAACAGGCGTCCGAAGTGCACCATCGCCATCCCCCCGGAGGCGATTGGGCCGTAGAGCGCATAGCGCTCGCCGACGATCTGCTCGTACGAGACCTCTTCGTCCACGTTACGGAAGCCTACACCAACGCCGTCCGCATGCGTTAGAGTGCTCGCCCGATCGGAGGATCGAAGTGGCACGTTTCATCGACGACATCAAAAGAACCCACTACTGCGGCCAGTTGCGAGCCGGCGACATCGGTACCGAGGTCGTTCTGTTTGGCTGGATTGCCCATCGACGCGACTTCGGTGGCTGTATTTTCATAGACTTGCGCGATCGAGCGGGCATCGCCCAGATCGTGTTCGATACGTCATTCGAGCCAGGTGATGTTCGGCGCGCCGGCGGCGATGCGCCGCCTGAGGGCAAGCTGTGGGATCCCGACCAGGTCAAAGAAGCCCATGCGCTAGGCAACGAAGCCCGGCGCGAATGGGTGCTGGGCATTCGTGGCGTCGTGGTGCATCGCGGCGAGCAGAACATCAACCCCAAGCTCACCACGGGCGAGGTCGAGGTCCGGGTTGCCGAGGCGGTCGTCTTCAATCGGGCGGCCAACCCGCCCTTCTCGCTCGAGGACGACATCGCCACTGATGAGGAAATTCGTCTGACCTATCGCTACCTGGATCTACGTCGCAGGCCGCTGCAACGCATCCTGCGCCTGCGCCACGAGCTGAACCAGGCCACGCGCGGCTTCTTGACCGAGCAAGGCTGTCTCGAGCTCGAGACACCCATGATGTGCAAGTACACCCCCGGCGGTGCGCGCAACTTCTTGGTTCCTTCGCGGCTGTCGCCCGGCAAGTTCTACGCGCTCGCCGAGAGCCCTCAGTTGTTCAAGCAGCTGTTCATGGTGGCTGGCTTCGACAAGTACTTTCAAATCGTCAAGTGCTTCCGCGACGAGGATCTGCGCCTCGATCGCCAGCCCGAGTTCACCCAGATCGACATCGAGATGTCCTTCGTCTGCCAGGATGACATCTTCGCCCTGCTCGAAGGGCTGATGTTCCATATCTTCGAGCAGACCGGCGTGACCGATTTGAAGGCGCTGTATCCTGACGGCTGCTTTCCACGCATGCCCTTCGCCGAGTCGATGCAACGTTTCGGCAACGACAAGCCAGATCTGCGTTTCGGCCACGAGCTGACTGATCTCACCGATCTGACCATCGAGCATGGCGGCGGCGGCATCCCTCTGTTGGCAGCAATCGCCGACAAGTTCGCCGACGGTAGCTATCGACGTGAGGTCCCGGCTGAGATCGTCAAAGCCTTCGTGATACCTGCAGCGGCAAAGATGTCGCGTCCGCAGCTCGAGGCTGCCGAGAAGAGCTTGCGCGAGATCAAAGGGTTCAAAGGTCTAGCGCGCGCCAAGGTGGCTGCCGATGGCGGGTGGACCCAATCGCCTTTTGCCAAACACGTCAGCGAAGCGTTCCGCTTGGCCATCAACGAGGCTTGCCAGGCGACGGAAGGCGACGTCATCTGTTTTCAGCTGGGCAAACCAGCCGTGGTCGATGCTGCCCTGTCGAAGTTGCGCCTCGACATCGCCAAGAAGATGGGCCTCATTCCCGAGCACGGTCACGGTGGCGAATGGAAGTTCCTGTGGGTCGTCAACCCGCCGCTGTTCGAGGAAAACGACGACGGCAGCTGGGCCGCAGCACATCACGCTTTCACGCGACCCGTCGACGAGCACCTGCCATTGCTCGAGACCGATCCAGCGCAGGTCAATTGCTACCGGTACGACTTGGTGCTCAACGGCTTCGAGATTGGTGGCGGCTCGATCCGGCTGCATGATCCCGAGGTCCAGCAGCGTGTGTTCAACGTTTTGGGCATCGAGCAAGAGCACGCGCGGCAGATGTTCGGCTTCTTGCTCGACGCGTTGCGCAGCGGGGCACCACCGCACGGCGGCATCGCCATCGGTATGGACCGATTGGCCATGTTGGTGGCCGGCGCTCCCAATCTGCGAGATGTCATTCCCTTCCCCAAGACCAATCAAGGTGTCGATCAGATGAGTGGCGCGCCGGTCGCCATCGAGCAGCGACAGCTCGACGAGGTCTACATCACGTCCACCGCACCTGCCCCCAAGAACACCTAAACCCCCTCTTCGATGGTCAGTAGCTCTTTCAGCGCTTTTTCCTCGAAGCCGCCGCGCTCCGAGCTGCCCACCATCGTGGATGAGGGGGCCCGCGTTCTCGTCGTTGACGACAGCGCCACCATTCTCAAGGTCGTCGGCACAATATTGGAGATGCACGGCTACTCGGTGGTCGTTGCGCGCGACGGCATCGAGGCCCTCCGCAAAGTCGACAATGAAGGACCTTTTGATTTGGTCCTACTCGACTTCGTCATGCCGCGAATGAACGGTTACCAGTTCTGTCGCGAGCTGCGTTCGAGGGACAACCAGAGCGATTTGCCCGTGGTGCTGATGAGCGCTCGCACGCCGTCGATCGGCGACCGATTTGTCGAGCAAACCGGCGCGGTCGACGCGCTCAGCAAGCCGTTCGACGCACGGGCGCTGGTCGCCGTGGTTGGGGCAGTGCTCGCCAAGAGGAACGAGTCTGGCGGCGTGGTCGTACGGGATTTGCCGACGGCCGACATGATGCTCGACGAAGCGGAGCTCGAGCTGTCTGCCGACAGCTTGCCGCCGCCGAGTCGCCATTTCCGCACCGTGAGCCAGCTTGCCGTGCAGGTTGCCACCGCGATCATTCCGCATCTGAGGAACATGCGGCCGTCGGATCTGCAGCAGCCCTTGTTGATCGAGGACGCCGTAGCCAGCGGGCTTGGCAACGACAAGGTCATCGAAGAGCTGGCCAAGACGCTCGAGGGGCTGGAAACCCCCAAGAGCAGCAACGTGGCGCTGCGCGGCGAAATGGACAGGATGCCGCTTGCCGAAATCCTCCAGGTGTTGCAGCTGCGCCACCAGACCGGTGTGTTGAACGTGACCAGCGGCCCCAAGTCCATGGTCATGACCCTCCGCGATGGTTTGGTGGATTTGGTTCAAGCGCGCGGCATGGGAGACAAGTTCCTGCTCGGGCGTTACTTCGTCGAGCCTGGCTGGCTGACTCGGGATCAAGTCGAGGCGCAGGTGAGCGCTAGTGGTGGCAAGCTTCTCGGAGAGCAGCTGTTGAGCGAGGAGCTCATCAGCGCAGAGCAACGTGACGAGGCGCTGGCCCGCCAGACCGCGGAGCTCTGCTATGAGATGATTCGATGGGAGAAGGGGCGCTTCACCCTGTTGGAGGAGCCGCCCTGTGAGGAAGCCACCAAAGCGCGTCTCGAGCTCGGACTTGCCGGCCTGGTGCTCGAGGGTTTTCGGCGGGTCGACGAGTGGCGCCACATGGCCGATACCGTCGACTTCAATGCCGTGTTGGTTGTCGATCAGGTTGCCCTCGACAATGTCGGCGAGGAGAAGATCGGCAAGACCGAACGCATCTTGCTCGATGCGATCGACGGCGAACGCCCGGCCCGAGATGTGATCGAGTCGGCACACATCGCCTCGTTCGACGCGATCAAGATCATGTACGGCTTCTTGAAGTCGCGGATCATCCGCGCTCGTTGAAGCTTCGTCAGCGAGGCGCGGCGGCCACAAATGTTGCCGTGTGTGGGGCGTCGACGCATCGGCTGTGCGACAAAGGTACGGTTTCTGCGATGCTCCCCGTTGGCACGGCGCGTGCTCACGTCTGGTCGGTAACAAACCCTCACGATTTGGCCGCAGTCGCCAGCGGGTAAACCCCGCCCCTACGGCGCCCGTGATGCAAGCCACTCCTCCTTTCGCGCAATAGCGGGCGGGGGTAAACCGGGTAAACCCGCCCCGTACGGCGCCTCTTTGTTTTTGAGACTGCCTCTTGACGCCGGATCAGCCGCCGGTGGTGATCTCGAACCAAGGGCTATCGATACCGTGCAGATCGATCGCTAGACCTCCGTCCAGACTGGTCATCTCGACAATGCCGATGCGTTCACCTTTCGGCCCCAAGGCGTGGACGGTGGCCGTGGCAAGCGATGCGCTGCGGATCGTCACGCGAGCATCGACGTGTGACAACAACATCGGCGCCGCGCCGCTGTCCGTCACCAGCAAGCCGTGCTGGACCTGCTGGGTCTGTAGCCCAGTGGCACGCTGATCGGAGAGCACCAGAAGCACCGCTCGGCTCGACTCAGCCAGCGGAGCGTCGTCCAATGAGGTGAGCACGAAAGCCCCATTGGTCTCGCTCGCGATTGTCATCGATGACACCTCGACAGGGCCAGTACCGGACAGGGCGCCCACTACCATCTGGGTCATGGGGCTGTCCGCAGTGAAGATCTCAGCGCCCTGTTTCCGCCGGTCGGCGAGCAACTGACCCGTGTCGCTCGCAAACAAGCCATCGGTCTCTAGGGCTGGTAGAGGTGTGCTCGGTGCTCCAGCCTCGAAGCTGCGCTCGATCCGATGCACGAGCGCTGTCCACGGCGCAATCGCGCTCTCACCCACCTGGCCGTAGTGGAACGCCGGGAGGGGATTCTGCGCTGCTGCCATGGCGTCCTCGATGAGCGTCTCTGGCGGGTGCACCGAGCGCACAACCTGTTTGGCAGCAGCAATATCGCCGCGCTGGAAGATGAGCGCGCCGAGCGGGTGAAAGAGCTGCGCCATCGAGCTCCCGCTCATCGACAGAGTGGCCTGAACGGGGCCATCGTCGAGCTCCTCGCCGCCCAGCGCAAAGGTGAACAGACTGGCACCGCCCCAATCCTGCAGCGATGAGTAGGCGACCAGCAGCGGCCCGAGCTCATACTGGTAAGGGCTCGGGTAACCGGTATTCCACTCGCTGATCACCAGCGGTCGCCCAGCTACTTTGTTGCGAGCGTAGCGCAGCAGAGGACTGCTCCGTTTGGTGGTCTCGAAAGGCAGGTTGTCGATGAAGCTCAACATGCTGTCCTGAGGCACCGCCTCCCCGCCGCCGTTGCGCTCTTCCTCCTTGTCGTTCAGCCCGCGCGGATGGTTCCAGTAGCCATGGGTGTTGTCGTAGTCAGTTGCTTGGCGGGCTGCGATCGAGTGGGCGCCAATCCCGAGAAACTGCGACCCGGTGATCAAGCTGCGCACGCCGACCTCCTGCTTCAGAAAGGCCACCGTGTCTTTGTTGAAGCCCTCTTCGACCTCGAACAAGAACCGCTGGGTGTCGAGCAGACGCGACTTGGAGATCTTCCCGACAGCTGAAGCATCGAGCAGATCGACGGTGCCCGCCGCAATTGACTCACCGGGGCCGAGGCCCTGCCAGGCGGCGTCCAGCGCAGCGTCGCTGCCGTACTTGGCAGCCAGCCAGCTCGACCATTGCTGGTAGAGCGGCTCGAGCAGCTCGTCCTGCATGAAGTACTTGTCCTTGGGTCGCTCGCTCTCGACGCGGCGCAGATGTCCCGAGGCCCAACCGACGCCCAGCACGTTCTCGTTGATGGTCTGTACCTGCGCCAGCATCGGGTCGTCGACCAGAGGAGCGCCGTCGATCTCGACTCGCGTGAGCAGAGCTTTTGCCATGTCCTTGAAGGCCGCCCGCGCGCCCGGGTGGAAGTGGATGACGTAGCGCGAGCGGGCCGGCCAGTGCTCGATGTTGGCAAAGGCGGGGCTCGAATTCATCCGCCAGCCGCTCAGCAGGTTGATCTCGGCGTAGATCCCCACGCGCTTCAGCTCGGCGAGCAGCCCGCCCAGCCTGTCGATCTGGGCCTCGTCGAGATCGGAGTAGTCCTGATTCCAGATCCCGTCCGGCGCCGGCGCGTAGTCGATCCAGTGCACACGCACCACGTTGACGCCGAGCTTGGCCAGCCGACCCGCTAGCGCAACCGCCGTGGCGGCGTCAGGGAAGGCAGCGCTGCCACCTATGTTGACGCCCCAAACCTTGAAGGGGGTCTCGTCCTCGAACTCGAACCGCCCGCTGTTCACACCCAAGAAACCGTGCTTGCCGGCAGGAGCGTCCAAGAGCCGCTCGCCCATGTGAACCACGGTGGGCTCAGCATCGAGGAGGCTCACTTGGAAGGGGTAATAGCCGCCGTCCGAACGGGGCGCGAAGCCGCCGCCGCCGCCAGATCCGCCAGCGCCGCCGTTCCCAGATCCGCCAGCGCCGCCGCCGCATGCGGCTGTGGCGATGATGGTGGCGCACAGCAACGCTGAGACGAGCTTGGGGCAAACATTCGCCACAACGCTGGCACACAGTGTCGACACGGTCAGCGGGATAGCAGGACGTGGGTCAGTCATGCTTCAAGCTATCCGCAAGCGCTGTGCCGGCCGGTTCCCGATGGATTACGGAGGCTTGAGCACTACTCGCCGTGGCATACGCGCCGCGCGTGTTGAAGCAGCGCCACGCCGCGAGCGTGTATCATGTGCGCTTCGATGCAGATGTGTTTCTTGATCAACGCTGGTCAATGTCGAGCAGTCGACAAGGCAACACGATCCTCGCGCCTGAGCTCGCCTACATTCCCTTCCACACGGCCACGCAGGACCGCGCAGCCTGAGGCAGGTTGGGAGCGAAAACAGCTCTTCGACGGCACACGCACGGAGTCGCGCTTGACGCCCACAGCGCCGTGTGTCAACCAATGTGTAGGAAGTCACACATGGCCACTAATCTCTCCATCGATCCCGAGCTCATCGAGCGCGCCTTGAGAGTCAGTGGTGAAAAAACCAAGAAGGCTGCCGTATCGAGAGCGCTCGAGGAATTCATCGCTCGGCGAGAGCAGAAGAAGCTGTTGGAGCTATTCGGGGCGCTCGAATGGGACCCGGAATACGACTACAAAGCTGAGCGCAACAGGAAATGAGCTTGCTGGTCGACACCAGTGTTTGGTCGCTGGCATTTCGCAGAGACGGTCCCGCGGCTGAGCCTGCGGTGCTCGTTCTCTCTGACGCCTTGGCACATGGCAGAGACGTGCTAACGACCGGGCTCGTGTTGCAGGAGCTGTTGCAGGGCTTCGGCGGGCCCAAGTCGCGCCAGGCAATTGTCGAGCGCTTTCGGCATTTGCCCATGCTGGTCCCTTCCCGCGAAGATCACGTTGGGGCTGCGGAGCTGCGCAACAAGTGCCGCCGCAATGGAGTGCAGGTGGGCACTATTGACGCGCTCATCGCTCAGCTGTGCTTGCATCACGAGTTGACTCTGCTGACCACAGACCAAGACTTCGTGCACATGGCTCGGATCATCCCGCTCCACCTCGCGGGAAGTTGAACGCACAGCCAAACCGATCCAGGCGCTCGATCCAGCTGGGATTGCCTCTGAAGCCACGCCGGCTGCGTCGTCGGCGGCGCGCGACGCCGACCGCGAGCAGCCACCACATCACGTGGACTCGTGACGGCGACGGAAGGCCCGCAATGACGCAGCCGCAGTTGCTGACGATCAGCTGAGTCGCCGAGCCCGAGCCTCCGCCTCCAGCGGCCGCGGAGCCTCCGCCTGCCCCCGCCGAGCCACCGCTGCTGCCCTCGTCGTTGGGCATGCAGGTGCCATCCGCGCAGATCCCCAGTCCTGAGAAACACTCGGCTCCGTCGGGTTTGGTCGCGTCGTCCGGGCAGCTGGCCGTCACCCCGTCGCACTGCTCGTCCAGGTCGCACTCGTCATCGGCTTGGCGGCAGATCGTTCCCGCCGCTAGCAGCGCATCGTCCGGGCAGTCGTCGCTCGCCCCGTCGCAGCTCTCCGCCGCGTCGCATTCATCCGCCGCTGCCCGGCAGGTCGTCCCTGGTCCTTTCTTGCCGTCACCCGGACACAGCGCATTGCTTCCGTCGCACTGCTCTTCGACGTCGCAGATGCCCGCCGCAGCGCGGCAGCTCTCGCCTTGCGTCTTCATGGCATCAGCTGGGCAGCTCGTGCCCAGGCCATCGCAGACTTCTGCCGCATCGCATGTTGCGGCCGAGACACGGCAAACTGTCAGCGCCGCGAGCGGCTCGCAGCTGCCGTTGTTACTGCTCCCCGTTGCCACACTGCATGCTTGGCAGTCATCGGGATTACCTCCGCCGCACGCGCTGTCACAGCAAACGCCGTCCACGCAGAAGTCGCCGAGACAGTCCTCGCCGGTCACACATGGCGAGCCTAGCGCGCCCTGCTCGAACAGGTAGGCCGAGCCACTATCAGGGAACTTGTCGTCGACATATGGCGCGCCGACCAAGGTGTAGGTCCCGCCCACCGACACCGAGTGCCCGAAGAAATCGTCTGCCGCGCCGTCCGTCGCCGTGAGCTTCTGCACCTCGGCCCAGTTTCCCTGTGAGTCTCGCGCGAAAAGGTAGGCCGAGCCGCTGCTGCTGCCCTTGTCGTCATCATGCCTCGCGCCGACCACCGCGAGGCTCCCGCTCACTGACACCGAGAGCGCGAACATATCGCCCGGCGCGCCGTCCGACGCGGTCAGCTTCTGTACCTGGGCCCAGTTGCCCTGTGCGTCGCGCTCGAACAAGTATCCGCCGCCGCTACTGCTGCCCTTGTCGTCGACTCCGCGAGCGCCGACCACCATGTAGCTCCCGCTCATCGACACGCTATTTCCGAAGAAGTCGTACGTCACGCCGTCTGACGCGGTGAGCTTCTGTACCTGGGCCCAGGTGCCCTGCGCGTCCCGTTCGAACACGTAAGCTGATCCGCTCTTGATGCCCTTGTCGTCGTCCCCGTACGCGCCGATCACCACGTAGCTCCCCCTCACCGCAACGGACCAACCGCCGGAGT
>CAZRGL010000017.1:13994-42955 GCA_964599485.1 uncultured Polyangiaceae bacterium | reverse complement strand
CGTCGGCGGTCTCCCGCCCGGCTCGCTCGACCGCGGGCGGGGTGCCGGGGGCGTTGTGGGGCCCGGCGGCGTCTCTGTCCCCGGCGGCGGGTGTGTCCCCGGCGGTGGCAGTGTTCCCGGCGGCGCAGGCGGAACGGCTGGTGGCGCAGCCGGCTGCCCAGCTGTGACCGCGGGCGTGACGGGTGGAGGTGCGGCAGGAGGCAGCCCCGGGCCCGGTGGAACTTGCAGGGCGATGATCAGTGGAATCACGGCTCCATTACAGCGCATTTGTGCGGCGCTCGCTGAATAATCCGTGTGCAGGAACCGGTGGCTCCCGAAGAAGCACAGAGCGCGGCGTCTAGGCGGCTAGTTGGGCTTCGAATCGATCGAGGATTTCGAGGCAGCCGTCGAGCTCACAGCAATTGAGCAGCGCGCGACGCAAGGTGGCAGCCTGCTGCATACCGCGCAAAAAACCGCTCAGGTGCCTGCGGGTGCAATACACGCCGCGCGGCTGTCCTCGTTCGGCGACACGTTCGATGAGCAAGCGGCGGCAGGCGTCGAAGCGCTCGGCGAGCGTGGGTGGTGGATGTTCTTGTCCGTGATCGAGCAAAGCCCGAACTTCACGAAACACCCACGGGTGGTCGATCGCCCGCCTACCGATCATCACTCCTGCACACCCCGTCTGCTCCAAAGCGCGTGAGGCATCCTGAGCTGTCTTGATGTCGCCGTTCACGATTACCGGGATCGAAACGACAGCCTGCACTTTTGCCGCCCACGACCAGTCCGCCTTGCCCGTGTAGCCAGAGCGGGCTGTGCGGCAGTGTAGGGTCAGCGCACGTATGCCTACGTCTTCGAGCCGTCGCGCCAAGTCGACGATGGGCATCTCGGCTTCGGGACCGAAGCCGATTCGTGTTTTGAGCGTCACGGGCAGCGATACGCTGCGCACTACCATCGCCGCCATCGCAACCATGGCTTCGGGATCGCGCAGCCAACCGGCTCCGGCGCCGCGGCGGGCGATCTTCGGGACCCAGCAACCGCAATTGAGATCGAGGAACGCTGGGGCTGCTTGTTCGGCGAGCTCGGCCGCTTGGGCCAAGCGTTCGGGATTGCTGCCGTAGATCTGGATGGCGGTAGGCCAGTCGTTGGGGCTCAGCGTGATCTTGTGACGTGCTTTGCGGCAGCCTCGCAGCAGGCCCTCGACGTTGACGAACTCAGTGACGCAGAGCACCGCACCGTGGTCGCGACAAAGTCGTCGATAGACCACATCGCTGACGTCTTCCATCGGCGCGAGGATGGCGGGTTTGTTGGCGAACAGCTCACCGAAAGCGGGGCGCGGAGCGTCCATAGCTGCGGGCGGGATAGCTCATTTCTTCGCTGGTTGCGACTCGGTCGCGGGCTCGGCCTCTGGCTCGGGGTCTTCCCCCTCCTCGATCCGTTTGACCTTGATGCGCTCTGCGCGCCGGCGGGTTGCCTGGGTGACCTTGAAACGCAAGCCCTGCCAACGCAGCTCGTCACCTTGTTGTGGAACCCGCCCGAGCTCAGTTGCGACGAAGCCACCCACCGTGACCGATTCGACCTTGGCCTCGATAGCCAGAACTTTGAGCAAGCGGCGCATTTCGGCGCGTCCCCGGCACACCAAAGTGCCATCTTGGCGCTGCACGATCAGCTGCTCGACTCGGTCGGTCTCATCCTCGATTTCCCCAACAATCTCCTCGAGCACGTCTTCCAAGGTCAGCACGCCCTGAGTTCCGCCATATTCGTCCACCACGACGGCGAGATGTTTGCGCTCGAGCTGGAAGAGCCGCAGAACCTGATCGAGGGGTTTGCCTTCGGGCACGACCAGCATGGGGTGCTTGAGCTCATCCCAAGAGATGATGCCGTCTGTTGCATCGTTGACTTGGAAAAGGAGCTCTTTGGCCAGCACGATGCTGTCCACGTCGTCGAGCTCGCCACTATTCGTGAAGGGGAAACGACTGTGGCCGCTCTTTCGTATGACCTCGAGGTTCTCGTCGAGTGGTCGTTCGGCCGACAGGTAGGCCACGCCTCCCCGTGGCACCATCACGTCGTGTACCGTCAATTCGGTGAGGCTGGCGACGCCGTCGATGAACTCGGCCATTCGTGGACCGACATCGCCTTCGCTTCCTCCGAGTGCTGCGAGCAAGCGGATCTCCTCGATCGAGGTGACAGGCTTGCGGTGCTCGCCAGTGAGCAATCGGGATAAACGAGTCGTGACCCACAACAGCGGCGCCATCAAGACCACTAAGACGCGCACCGCCACCGTGACGGGGCCCGCCAGCTTGTTGGCAAAAGCAACGCCCAAGGTCTTGGGGATGATCTCGGTGAGCAGTAGCAGGGACAGAGCGAAGACCACCGAGAAGATCGCGTGGGTGTTGGGCGAGACGGTCTCGTAGCTCGAGCCGGCGGTCGTTGCACCGATGGTGTGAGCCAGGGTGTTGAGGATCAAGATGGCCGCGATCGGCACCTCGATGTCACTGCGCTTCCAGCGCCTCAGGATCTTGCCGGCCTTGCTGGTTTTGGCCATCGCCTCGACATGGCCGCGGCTCACGCTCAAGAGCACGGACTCGAAGATGGAGCACAAGAACGAGAAAATGAGTGCCGCCGAGACCGCGAGAATGAGCACCAACAGCGCGCCGGACTTGTCGACCGGCGCATCCGGTACGGCGGGCTGGCACTGGACGTCTGTGCTCGCGGAGGTGGTGGTGGTGGGCGCCGGCGGCGCGGCGGTTTTTGCGCTGTCGCTCGGTTGCAAGAGGCCCGCAGGTTACCACTTGGCGGGCCACTTGCCACCACCCTCCTGTCAAACTCCCGTTGCCGTCAGTCCGAGCGGTCGTAGGGCTCGTAATCACTGAGCAGCCGGCTGACGAGCGCTGCGCCGATGTTGCCCCCTGACAGCATTGCGCCGACGCGTCGCGGCCGGCTGCTCGGGTTCGGCCAGCGTTTGGCCAGAGCGGCGGCGAGGGCCGCCGCGCCCGATGGCTCTACCAGGGTTTTTCCGTACAGCAGCAGGCTGACCAGCGCGCGGCCGATATCTTCGTCGTTGACCAGTAAGCTCGCGCTGACGTGTTGCTGGGCGATGGCAAAGTTGAGCGAACCGATCTGAACCGGTTTGAGGCCGTCGGCTAATGTGGGGCCGGGCTGGTGGACCAACCGCTCCCTAGCAGCCAAGCTTCGCGCCAGCACGTTACAGCTTTCTGGCTCGACGCTGAGCACCTCGATGTCGTGAGCAGCAGCCACCAAGCAAGCGCCCGCAATGAGCCCGCCGCCGCCAACGGGGACCAGCATCGCGTCGAGCTTCTCTCCGCCAGTCGCTGCTGCGACCTGCTGGACCAGCTCCAAAGTTGCCGTGGCCGCTCCAGCGATGATGTGCGGGTGATCGAATGGGGGAATGATGACGCCGCCGCTCAGCTCCTGAACAGCGTAGGCCGCTTTCTTGCGGTCGGCCGAAGTGGTTCCGGCGAAGCTCACCTCGGCACCGAGGGACTTGATGGATTCGATCTTCACGGCCGGCGCATCGGTGGGCATGGCCACATGTGCGCTGACGCCGTAGGTTCTTGCGGCCAATGCCACAGCTTGTCCGTGATTGCCCGAGCTGTAGGTGATCACACCGCCGGCGCGCTCCTCTGGTGCCAGCCGTCCCACCGTGTGCATGGCTCCGCGGGCTTTGAACGCTCCGATGTGCTGTTGGTTCTCAGCCTTGAGCCACAGCTCCACGCCAGCGATCTCGTCGAGCACAGGGCAGCGCAGCACCGGCGTGCGTAGGACGTGGCCGGCGATTCGCTTCGCTGCTTCGTGCACGTCTTCGATGGTCAACTGCGCCGCTGCTTCGGCAAGCTTGTCCGTTCCGTTCACGAAACTGTGATAACAGAGCGTCGCCCCCTTAAGAAGTCACCGTTGAAGCCATGAGCGAGCAATCTGACCAACCTGACGAGCCGACGCCGAATTCCGAAGATGCCCCCGAGGACGGCAATGTTGTCGATGGCGCTGCTGCCGACGGCACGCCTGCCGACTCAGGCGCGCCTAGCGAGCCCACAACCATCGAGGATATTGGGACCGACCGTGTTGCCTACACCGTGTTTTCCGGATTCTGCATGGGTACGGCGGATGTGGTTCCGGGGGTGTCCGGTGGCACGATGGCCGTGGCGCTCGGCATTTATCATCAGCTGCTCGCGGCGATCACCTCGGTCAACAGCGATGCGCTCAAGACGCTGCTCAAAGGTCGTCTTCGTGACACCTTCGCCATTCTGCACTGGCGTTTCTTGTTGAGCTTGGTGTGCGGTGTTGGCTTGGGCATTGCCCTGATGGTCAAAGTGATCAAGCTGCCCTCGATGGTGCTCGCTTCGAGCCCCAATCGAGCAAGCGTCTACGCTGTCTTCTTCGGCATGGTCCTAGCGTCCACCTTCACGCTGGGCCGGCAAGTAAAAGAGTGGGGAATGGCGCGCCCGCTGGCGATCGCGCTTGGCGCGGTGGTGGGTTTTACCATCGTCAATTTGGTACCGGTGCAGACGCCTGAGCACCCCGTGTTCGTGTTCTTTTGTGGGGCGGTTGCCATTTGCGCCATGCTGCTGCCAGGGATCAGCGGCTCCTTCATCCTGCTCATCCTGGGCAAGTACGCTTACGTGCTGGGGGCTCTCGGCAAGCTACAAATGGGCGTGATCGTGCCCTTCGCATCGGGCTGTTTGGTGGGTTTGCTGGCCTTTTCCCGTTTGCTCAAATGGCTGCTCGACCGCTGGCACGACACGGTGCTGGCGGCTCTGATCGGCTTGTTGCTGGGCAGCTTGTGGCGCATCTGGCCTTACCAGCACATCACCGAGAAGGTGATCCGTCACAAGCCACGGGTCATTGGCGCGGAGCCTTTCCTGCCCACCTCGCTAGAACCGAAAATACTGCTGCTGTTCGTGCTCGGAGTGGCCTTCGTAGTCGGCATCGAATGGTACGCCACCCGCCGCAAAGCCGCCGAAGGGGTTTCTGCTCGGGCCGAATCGCCGGATTAGGGTATATTTCGCGCCCCTCGGATGAGGCCCGAGGCGAAGTGTTTCGCGGAGCGTCGCTGGGGTGCGCTCGCGGCGAGCATGAACAGGAGAATCACGATGGCGAAGATTGGTGTTTTGTTGGCAGGCTGCGGCTACCTCGATGGCTCCGAGATCCACGAGGCGACCTTGACGCTCTACTTCTTGGACAAAGCGGGCGTGGAGATCATCAATATGGCTCCCAACAAAGAGCAAGCCGATGTGGTCGATCATCAGCAGGGTGCGCCCGCCGAAGGAGCGAGCCGCAACGTGTTGACCGAAGCGGCCCGAATCGCACGCGGAAACGTCAAAGACGTGGCTGAGGTCACTGCTGATGAGCTCGATGCGCTGGTCATTCCTGGTGGCTTTGGTGCGGCCAAGAACTTGTGCACCTTTGCGACCGAAGGACCGGACTGCTCGGTCGATCCCGGCGTCGAGAAGTTGGTGCGGGCCATGCACAGCGCCAACAAGCCCATCGGCGCGCTGTGCATCGCTCCTGCGCTGATTGCCAAGCTGTTTGGCGCAGATCACAAAGTCGAAGTCACCATTGGCAACGATGAGGGCACGGCGGGTGCCATCAACTCGCTGGGTGCGAAGCATGTCGATCAGGTGGTCGAGGACATCGTCGTGGACGAAGCCAACAAGGTCATCACCACGCCCTGCTACATGCTAGCCAACGGTCCGGCTCAGGTGGGCGCGGGCGTAGAAAAGCTCGTCCAGAAGCTGCTTTCCTGGCTCTGAGCCTTCGGCCAAGCGGGTAGCCATGGGATCCCGAAGCTTTGCACCTCTGGCCTGGCTGCCAAAAGGCGTGATCGGGATTCTTCGCGAGGTGGGTCGGCATTTGCTCCGCCGGCCCGTGGTGGGGATCTGCGCGGTGGCCCGTACGGCCGATGGTCGGGTGTTGCTCGTTCGTCGTGGCGACACGGGCGATTGGGCGTTGCCGGGCGGAACCCTCGAATGGGGAGAGCTGCTCTCGCTGGCCTTGCCTCGTGAGATCGAGGAGGAGACTGGTGCCCGTTTCGTCAGGTTGGGCTCGGTCACGGGGGTCTACTCTCGACCCGATCGAGATCCGCGCTTTCACGCGGTCACCATATGTGTAGCCGCCGAAGTGGCCGAGCCGGTGCGCGGTCCCGCCAACAAGGTAGAAATCCGCGAGGCGCGGCTCTTCACCACCGATGAGCTCCCAGCCGACCTCTCATTGGGCATGCGCGACATGCTCGAGCATGCGCTCGCAGCTGAGCGACACGTGGTGCTCGAGTAGCCCTCGTGTGTCCGCACAGTTACGGACTAACCCAGCAAAGCGCGCTATAAGCCCATCTCTTCATGGCTCCGCGGCTCACGCTCCTGTTGCTGGTGGCGGTTTTCGTAGCGGCTTGTCGCGACGATGCCGCGGCCCGTCCCAATGCGGCGACAACGTCCGCATCGGTTGCAGCTGTCGTGACGACGAGCAGCGCGACGGTTTCTGCAAGTGTGACGGTCCAGGCGATCGTCAAGCCCACCGAAGAGCAACGGGCCGGCTGGAAGCAGTGCGCCGAGCGCCGGCAAAAAGCGCTAGCAGACAAGGCCCTGCCTGGAGCACCGAGCTTCGAGAAGAACCGGGTGCAGATGTCGCGCGTGCGGGGGCGCCCAATGCTCTGGAAGCGCGTGCCCGGCAAGTTGTCATTCCTGTTGGAGCGTCAGCTCAAGCGGAGCAAGTCCGCGCTCAAGGCGGTTCAGGTGGTGTTTCGGAAAGCCAAATACTCCGTGCTGCGCCGGCGCGACTTCCTCCGCGAAGGCTACCTCTGGGCAGACGATGCAGAGCTGGGCGTGGCGATGGTCGAGCAGCTCAGCTTGGTTTCGCTGTTTCGTCACCATAAGCTGCATTTGCAGCGAGGTCTTTCCGTCTACACACTCGAACGGCGCAAGAAGACACGCTTTCTGCCGGAGCAATTCGTCCACGTCGACGGCGATCTCGCGGGCAAGGCCGCCGAGCTGTTGTTGGGCGATCGGGTGGCCATCAAGCGCAACGAGCTCACCAAGAAGCCACCTCTAGGGATCGATTTGCACGAGCTGAGCCGAACGCTCGACAGTGATCGGTTGCGGCCGGTGCATCTGACTGACAAATGGCTGGTCGCCGACTTGCGCTATGGCCCTGGTGTGTGGGCGGAGGCGTTGTTCAAAATCGACGGGGCGCGCGCCAGCTTCGACTGCGAGGTGCTCGACGCCGAGCGGTTGGCCAAGAAGAGCGCCTACTTGCCCAAGCGCCACTTGCTCATCAAGGCCATGGCACGGGTGCGGCGTGTCGTTCGAGCGATGGTCGACGAGCAGATCCCTTTCGACGCGGCGCCAGAGCAACAGAACGGTTTCTTGCGCAAGGCGTGGCTGCGCGCCTATTTCAAGGGTTGGTCACGCTACCGCGTGGAGGGCAAGAGCCGCGACGTATACAGCCTCGACGGTTGGCCGCAGCCGCCTCAAGTCTGCATCGACTTTCTCACCGATACTTGGGAGCGGGCAGCTGGCAGCTGGTTCGTCAAAGCGCAGACCAAGCCATTTCGCGCGGCTCCTCAGCGCATCGATGGGCCCATCGACTTCTCCAAGCTCGGGATCAAGAATCGTCGTAGCGTCGCCGAGCTCACCGAATATGCCATCAATCACCCGGAGCTGTTCGACGTCTGGGCAATTCCTGCGAGCGAGCGTGTGGTCTTCAAGAGACGAAAACGCTTCTTTCGCTACTTGCACGACCACATCGACAAACTGCGCCTCGGTGACATGTTCACCATTCTCGGCCACAAGGGCAAACGCCGCCGGCCGCACTACCACAGCTTGATCATTCTCGAAGTCGATCCGATCACGGCGATGCCCATTTTGGTGGCTGGCAATGCCATTCGTCCCCGCGAGCAGACCATCGAAGGCGTGATGCAGATCTCACCCAACCGCACCATTCGTCATCGTCTTCGCGTCAACGACGCCTGGCTCGAGCACGTTGTCAACGCCGCTGACAACCCCGCCCTTCTACCCCCGCCCGAGTAGACTTGGGCTCCAAGACCCTCTTATCGCGAAGCGGTTTTCAGTCAGCTAGCGCCGGCCTGCGCTGGCTCTCGAAGGCTCGGGTTGGGGCTCGCCGCGGCTGACGCCGATGGCGGCACGCAACAAGTCGGTGCGGTTGTGCACGCCTGCCAAATGGAAGACCTGCTGCACGTAGGTGCGCGCGGAGTTGACCGATAGCGCGAGGGCGGCGGCGGTCTCCTTGTCGCTGTAGCCGGCGAGCAAGCAAGCCGCGACGCGGGCATGACGCGGCGCCAGTCTCCAGTGTCTGGCCCATGGTGCCTCGGCTGCGTCCTTGAGATCGAAGGCCAGCGGATCGACGAGCACTGCCGTGTAACGCACCCCGTCGATCGGTCCCAGCCCCACCCGCTGCAGAGAGGCTGGCGCGCGAGCAGCGCCCAACGTGCTGGTGCATCGCGACAGCCACGGCGGGGGCTCCTGATAACAGATCTCTGCTGCCAGATTGGAGTGAACGATCTCTCCTGCCCGGTTGAGCACGAAGATAGGCTGCTGCACCGCGTCAAGTAACCGGCCGATGGTCTCGAACGGCAGGTTCGCACTGTCGAGCGCAATAGGTGAGCTGGGCGGAGTGGAGCTGGAAGGGTCGAACATCGCACCCACCTGAAATGCAAGGCGCGTTCCAGTCACAACTATCGAAAAACAAGAACGATCGACCTGCAATTGCTGACACCGCACACCCGAAATGTGTCCACGCACAGTGCCCGCACATGTGCGGGCACGTTGTCGAAATGGGCGACTTGCCTAGAAACGCCCGTGTAGCGTGACCTGACCGGGGCCGGCGCCAAGCACGATTTTGGCGTGCTCGGGGCGCGCCTCATCGTCTCCGATCAGCAGCAGCACCAAGCCTGTCGTCAAACCAACTGCCCCGCTGACCAAGCCGACCGTCGTGACGATACCTAGCGTGCGTCCCGCCTGGCTGGCGTCGATGCCTTGTTGATCGCAGGTTTGGAGTGTGTCGTTGCAGTGCTCGTCGCTGACGCTCTTTTTGTCGAGGGTGGCGATGCCTGTTGCGGTGCCTATGGCCAGCCCCGCTAGGCCGAAGCCGCCGACGACCAGTCCGGCGATCATGCGCGTGCTCGAGTCAGTTGGAGCATCGGGTGTGCGGAGCGTCAAATCGGGCCCTGTCGACGCTGGCCCTGTCGAAGCGGGCCTCGTCGAAGCTGGGATGGCCGGGCCGGGCTCGACGGTGAGGGTGGCGTGCTGTCCAGCGACCACCGAGATGGTGAAGTGTCGGCTTTGGTGACCAGCCGCTTCGACCTCGAGCTCGTGTTTGCCCGGATCGATCGGCAACGAAGTGCCGAAGCTCGCTCCTTTCAAAACGAGCTTGCCGAGTCGCACTAAGGAGTCGGCTGGCGCGTGGGGTGCCAACGTCACGGTCAACCGTGGGACCTGTTTGTCCAGCTCCTTGGAGCGCTTGGTGGCAATCTCGCGGCGCTCGGCGTCAACCGAAGGATCTTCGGCGATGGTGCGGAAAAGCGCCCACGCCGCCGCGAGCTTGCCACGTTTCTGCTCACAGCCGGCGAGGTTCAGCTTGGTACCAGCTGCTGGGTCGAGGCGGTCACTTTCGCGGAACTTGGCGCAGGCGATATCGTACTTGCCCGCCTCCATGGCGCGTCGCGCTTCGCTGAAGAGTGTTTCGGCGGCAGCGGCCTCGAGCGTCTGAGCTGACGAGACAGCAGACGCGAGCAGCACGACGAATATCATCGCAATGGCGGTACGCACGAGCACTGCACGCATGGTAGCGCGGTTGGGACAGGTGCGGGCCTTGGGTGTGACAGCGTGACGGGTGTGGCGCTGTCACAGCCGCGTCACGTGTTGGATTCATTGGTGTTTTTTGTGGCACAGCCCCTGCAATACTTAGGGCACGAACACACCGCGGCCCAACCCGGAGTCGCAACGACGGAGGTAGACCATGACCCGAACGCTCAGCACCAGCCTTGCTCTCGCCGCTATTGTTGCCATGACCGCTTGCTCCACCGGCAGCGCCCCCACCTTGGGCGGACGCCAGCAGGAGCAGACTCAAGAGCAAGGTCCCGAGAACACGGCTGCGGTGACCGAGGCGCTCACCGAGAGCGTGAGCATTGCTGCTCTGCTCGGCGCGCCATTCGCTTCGGAGGGGATCGAAGACGAGCTGTCGGGGATGAACATCAAGAAGGTCGTAGAGCAATCGGTGCTCGAGGCCTACGGGCTGACCGACCCTGGGTGCTTGAGCTACGGCTGGGAAGACAAGACCGTTACGGTCACCTTCGAGCAATGTGAGACCGTCGCCTACGGCGTAGCCATCGACGGAACCGTCAGCATGGCGGTGAGCACCGACCCGATCACGGTCGAGTTCTTGTTCCAGGATCTGGATATCGAAGATGGCTCCTTCGATGGTGAGCTGTCGGTGAGCTATGCCGATGGGGTCGCGACCTTCGAGGCCGAGATGGACGTCACCACGCCATCCGGCAACGCCAGCGCCGAGATCTCCGAGCTCACCGTAGAGGTGTCGCAAGCTGGAATCATCGCCAGCGGCGTGGCCAATGTGGAGACCGACAAGTACACCGGTGCGGTCAGCTTCGAGCAGGTTTGGTGGTTGCCTGGCGATTGCCTGCCCTCGAGCGGTTCGATGAGCTACCTCGACGACGGTTTCACGGTGAAGGTCACTTTCCTCGACAAGACCCCCGACACGGGCATCGTCTTGGTGAAGATCGGCAAGCTGCCGGCGGTCGAGATGCCACTGCTCGATGCTTGCCCCGCGTGATTGGGCCCATGACTAGGCCCAGTTGATTCGATTGACTTGAGTTGCTTACAACTTGGGGTTGGCCAAAGCGGAGACTGATATCTCCGCTTTGGTCATTTTGTCGTTTGTGCCGACTGACGGTCAGTCTGGGCACTGATCGAGCCCATGCGCGAAGGTGTTGCAATAGTACTTGCTGCCGTCGATCACGTTGCAACGCAGGGTGGTGGGGCAGTCGCCGGGGCAGCAATTGCGGGCGCAATGGCCCAGGTCACCCACTTTGGCTCCTTCGGCGTAGGGCAAGACGCAACCCGGCTTGAGCGACGAGGCAGAAGCGGGTTGGCAGGTGCTGACTGCGCCGAAGACGCAAAGCTCCGCGCAGCGTTTGGATACGCAGTTGCCTCGGCATTCGGACACGTCGCCGCACGTAGCTTGCACCTCGAGGTCGCCGCCACTTTGGCTACCGGAGCACAGCGCTGTGCGTCGATCGCACATGCCGCTCAGGCATTGGCTGTCGTCACTGCAAACAGGCAAGCAGACGTCGTTGCCAGCGATGGTGGTGCAGGCCAAATCGCGACGGCCGCGGCATTTTTCGACCTTGCCATCACCGTGGTTGCAGCGCAGCAAACAGCGCGCCACGCCAGTTGCGAAGGTGTGACAGAAGCCGTCATCCGGGCAGCTTCCGTCGTCGCTGCAGTCAGGGCTGCACAAGCCCGCTGATGGGCTTCCAGCGCTCAGGATCTCGGAGCCTTCGAGCCAACATTCGCCGTCGCTGCACTGCCCATTGGCAGTGCAAGGGCTGCCCAGCGCGCCGCCGGACTGTGAAGCGCTCGTGGTCGAGCCCGTTGCTGACGTCGTCGTCGAAGAGGTCGAGCCGCCTGTTTGGCCCAACTCGTAATCTGGGAACTGTACCGCACACGCGTTGGCGGCCAGCGCCATAAAGGCGAACAGCGCCACGAGGATGTCGAGCGGGTGGTTGGAGAGCCGGCGCATGGCAGCCGGGATTATTCACCAGTGTTGCTGCTGCTGGCGAGCCTCGTCTGGTCACGAGCGCGCGATCATCAGCGCTAGGCGACCTCGAGCAAGGCGCTGCCGCGCTGGCCGCCGTAGAGCTGGGCAATTTCGATTCGGTAGCTGCCTGCCTCGCCTGCTTCGAATCGAACAGGCGGCGGGCCATAGCTACAACCGGTGGGCAGCTTGCGGAGGACCTGGGCCAAGATCACCTTGCCGTTGGGCTCGTGCACCCGGACGCGATACGGGGGAGCGGGCTCGTCCCAGGCGCGGAAGAACACCTCGGCGACGTCTCCAACGCTCAACTCCTCGGCGTCACACACGGTCTCGAAGTCTCCGCTGCTCTGACAAGTGATGCGTTGTGGGGCGCTTGGGATGAAGTCGATGGGTCGTCTCATGGTCACCTCCGCGTGGGGTGCCCATCAAAGAATGCAAGGGCCATTCCAGCCCCAAAGACGGCAAATTGAGCTCATTTGAGACCCAAAAGCAGCGACATTGGCTTGTCCCAGGGTGACACTCCGCCTGTGACGTCGCACTGCTCAACAGGCAGCCAGGAGGGTTGCCACGCTCGCGCTGACGGTAGCGAGCGCAACCCAAAAGGCTGTCGTGAGGCGCCTTTTGGGCTGCGGCGCGGGCACCGAGACGGCCGCTGCAATCGCTTGTCGCATCTGCCGCGCTGATCCGAAGCGCTCGGCCTTGTCTTTGGAGATGGCGCGCTCGATGACGGGCCCCACCGCCGCGCAGCGCACTTCGATCGGAAGCGTCAGCGGCTCCTCCGAGGTCTGCGCGAGCAGGACATCAATCAGCTCATCGTGGTCGACCACCGCCTTTCCGCCGATCATCTCCGCCATCACCAGGCCGAGGGCATACAGATCGGTGCGGCCGTCTACTGGCAGAGCGTTTCCTTGCTCGGGAGCCATGTATCGGGGCGTACCGATAATCTCGCCCGCGGCCGACAGCGGCGCTTCGTCCTGAGAGATCTTGGCTACACCAAAGTCGACCAACTTGACTGTGCCAACACCATCAGAGCCGCAAATGAAGATGTTGGCTGGCTTGATGTCGCGGTGCACGATTCCTGCGTTGTGCGTGGCCTCGAGCGCATCGAGCACCCGACATGCAATGCTCACCACGAGCCCCTCGGGCAGCGGGCCATGATCACCGAGCACCTCCGCCAGCGAGCGGCCCTGCAGTAGCTCCATGGCCAAATAGGGTGGCCCGTCGTCGCGCCAAGATGCATCGAGGAGCGCGACCACGTTGGGATGGCGGAGTGCTTGCAGTAGCCGCGCCTCCTGGATGAAGCGCCGACCCGCAGTCGCTGACGCGCGCAACAGCACTTTGAGGGCCACTGGCCGTCCGCTGACGATTTCGGTGGCTCGGAGCACGCAGCCCGAAGCCCCCTGTCCGATGGTCTCCTCGATGCGGTAGCGCCCGTCCCCGACGCCAGCGAGCTCGTGCTGTTGCCCAATCATGCTTTGCTGACTCGATTCGCAAGCGCAATGCCAAGAGTCGGCGCAGTGATTTCAGCTGCTTACGGGCGGCTGTCTTAGGTCGCGAACTGTCGCTGGGTGCTAGCGACAGTCCTCGGTACTCCGCGAGGAGCCTTACCCTGGGCTCATTCCATGCCCGTCTGCTTCATACGTAACCGCAAGCCTCGCTCGGAAACCTCGAGCGCGGCGGCTGCTGCGGCTACGTCGCCTGAGACGGCGTCGAGCTGGGCGCGGATCTGATCGACGTCCAGATCGGCGGCTTTGCGGATGTTGGGGCTTTCGTTCATCAACGCGTAGATCGAGCTGCGCGCCACCCCGAGCTCCTCAGCCGCTTGGCCCGGCCGCCAGCCATTTCGCCGCAAGGCGTCGAGCACCTCTTCATCGCTGATGTCGCGAAGCAAACGGCGCTTTTTGGTGGGCGTCCGAGCGGGTTTTGGAGGTGGGGGCACGCTGGACTCCCCAGCGGATTGGTTTGCTGGCTCACTGGAAAGCAGTCTCGTCACGAAAGGAGTTCGTTCGACTGAGCTGACATCGGCGAACTCGATGGCGAGTTGCCGGACGGCGTTTCGTAACTGCCGAACGTTTCCTGGCCAGGGATGGTCCAGCGCTGAGCTGACGAACCATCGTGGCAGCCAGGCGCGTTGCCCTTTCTTCGGGGCAGCCAACTTGTCGAGGCGATCGACTTTCGCGAGCTCTTCTCGAAGAAAATGGACCAACAAGCGTGGAATGTCCTCGCGACGCTCGCGCAAGGGCGCGATGAACAGCTCGTAGCCCGCCAAGCGCTGCAGCAGGGGCAAGCGGAAACGTCCTTGCTCGACGGCTTCTTCGAGGTTCGCATCGGTGGCTGCGATGATGCGCACGTTGGTCTGGCGGGTGCGCGTTTCGCCCACGGCTTGCACCTCCCCAGACTCGAGCGCACGGAGCAACGCAGGCTGAATGTCAGCTGGCGTGTCAGCGATCTCGTCGAGGAACAGCGTGCCGTCATCAGCTTGACCGAAATAGCCGGCGCTCGCTTGCACGGCCCCCGTGAATGCCCCCCGAGCATGCCCAAATAGGGACGAGGCTGCAGTCGTCGCTGGGATGGCCGCCATGTTCACGGCCACAAAAGAGCCGTCCGAACGCTGGCTCTGGTCGTGGATGGCCTTGGCGATTAGCTCTTTTCCAGTGCCCGTCTCGCCGCGCAGCAGTACGGGAATGTCGTGTTGGGCGATGCGATTGATCTGTCGTCGCACGGTGACGATGCCCACGCTCTCGCCCGCGAGGCCAAATTGCTCATCGCCGGTGGCCAGGGGGTTGACCCGATGGACGAGCAACAACACGCGCCCGCCGAGCTCGAGCAGCACACCGTGGTCGAGCTCCTCTTCGGCCAGCTCACGAGGCTCGATGAGCGGCTCACCATCGAGGAGCAGCTTGGACGCCTCGGGATTGGGCTCAATCGTAACGGTGCCGTCGCGGCCAACCGTGATGTTCGAGGGGCGCCGGCTGATGTGCGCTTCCGCTAGCGGCTTACCCGAGGTCTTTCGCGGAGCAGCAAAGAGCGGATGCAAGCGTGAGACGGGAAAGCGGCTGTCGCTGCCTGCAGCCCCACCTCGTGCCAGCAGCGCACGCTCGCCGATGCGCTCGACCGAGGGGTGGTAGGCGATCGTCAACGCGGTCACCAGCTCGCTCTCGAGCGCCTCGACCGTTTGCCGCGGATCGATCGTCGATTCGTCGAGCACAGAGCCTGACTCGGACATTGCTGGACAGCATATCCGAGCTACTCGGGGCGTCCAAGCACCACGCGGTCCTCGACAGCAGCCTTGCCGAGTTTTACTTGCGGCGCGACCACGCATCCGCGCTCGGCGGCGGCTTTGCCGAGGCGGTGGGGCCACGTGTCGTTGATGCTGCAGGCGGCGCGGTGCGCACCCAGGGAGCAGGTTTTGTGCTGGTGGTCGGCGCAGAAGCCGTTGCGAGGGTGGCCGAGCCCGAATGTGGCGGCACTTCGGCTAGGGGCGAAGACGGACTGGCTGCGGCCACCGGCGAAGACGGACCCACTGCGGTTGCTGCGGCTGCCGTCGTTTTGTTGGTGCCAGCTGACGGCGAAGTCCCTTCTGCTGGGCTCGCTGACCAGAAGCGCAATACGAGTGCCACGACTGCGAGCCCGCCAGCGCCAAGCGCAAGGGCCCACCAGCGCCGTTTCGGCCGGCCGGCAAGCGAGGGCTCCGAGCGCCGCACGGTTGCGGTCAAGGTGCGCGGCTGAGCGGTGGCAGCAGCCCCGGTCGTCGAAGGTGGGTCGGCCCCCATGGTCGTGGCTGCGACGGTTGGCTGACTTCCCAGCGCAGACAGCGCCTCGTGACTACTGGCGGTCGGCTGGTTGCCCAGCGCCGCCAGTGCGTCGTGGCTATCGCTGGCGTCCGTTCTGCCGACCGCTGCCGGCTGCGCCGTCGGGGCGCCGTCGAGCTCATGGCCGCTGAGCGTGCGATAGGCTTGGGCGACTGCCGTTGCCATGGTCGCCGCATCGGGCCAGCGCTCAGCCTTGTTTCGCGCCAGGGCACGGTCGACGAGGGCGCAGACGCATGGATCTTGTTCCGAGTCGACGCTTGCCAGCTTGGGGGCAGGATCGCTGACGGCCATCACGAGCTGCTCGGTTGGGGTGCTGCCCTCGTGCACATGCTCGCTGGTGAGCAGCGTGAACAGCGTGGCGCCGACCGCCCACACGTCGCTCTGCTCGTCGACCTCTTCCCAGCGACCGCGCGCTTGCTCTGGCGACATGAAGGCGGGGGTGCCCAGCGTGTCTCCTGTTTTCGTGACCATTCCGTCGCGGCTCTCGTGCAGCCGGGCGATGCCGAAATCGAGCACCTTCAGTACGCCGTCGTGGTTCAGAAACAAATTGGCTGGCTTGATGTCGCGGTGGACGATGTCTTCGGCGTGGGTGGCTGTCAGGGTGTCGAGCAGCTGATGGCTGAGCTGCAGCGCTTCGGGTGGATCGAGCACGCCCAGTCGTTCGATGCGGTCGCGCAAGGACTCGCCCTGAAGCAGCTCCATCACCATGAAGAGGCTTCCGTCGTCGCTGGTGTCGTCGTCGAGCACGCGAACCACGCCCCGATGCTCGACCGTATTGGCGACATAGCCTTCGCGCAGGAAACGGGTGCGCAAATGGGCGTGAATGCTCAGCTCGGGGTGGAGCATCTTGATGGCCACTTTGCTCTTGTTGCGATGGCGCGCCGCGTACACCGAGGCCATGCCGCCCACCCCGATCAATGCGGTGAGCGTCCACTTGTCCCGCAGCACCGTACCCACACGGGCCAGTGCAGCCTCGACCACCTCGTCCGCTATGAGCTCAGCCAACCCCCACAATGTACAGCTGTTGTGCCAGCCTGCAGCTGAAAATCATCGAGGCGCCAATCCGAGTCTCTACGGCTCGAGGGTGTCGACGGCTTGGTTCATGACTTCGCGCACGGGCTCGAGCTTCAGGCCGAGCTCATCGACGATCAGCCGCGGGTCGTAATACACGCGCTGATCGAGGTAGCGTTGCAAGTCGTCCGAGCCGATGCCGAGCACGCGACCTGCAGCGGAGCCGAGTAAGGTAGCCATGCCTGTTGCCAGTCGCATGGCGAGCGGCGGCAGGGGCAGGCCGGCGCTGCGGCCGCCGCGCTGTCGGATGAGCGTGACGAGCTCACGATAGGTCATGTTCTCGCCCACCAGTGGGTAGCGACTGCGCTGGCCTCGGCCTTCGAGCAGAGCGGTCAAGGCGGCGGCCACGTCGTTGATTGCGATGAAGTTGAAGCCGCCGCGCGGCACCAGCGGCAGCGGCAGCTGAGCGACTGCGCGAACCAGCCGCCCGAAGAACTTGTCGTCGCCAGGTCCCACCACCGCGCTCGGTCCGGCGATGCTGACGTCGAAGTCGGGGCGGGCTGCTTGTAGTGCAGTCAGTTCCTGCTGGACGCGGCTGAGCAAATAGGGGCTGTGCAAACCCACCACGCCGACGGGTGCGCTGCCGTCCACCGGCTCGCCGTCGGCGCCAATTCCGAAGGTGGCGCAAGAGGTCACGACCACAGCCCGCCGCAGGCCGACTCGGCGCGCGACAGACAAAGTTCGATGGGTCGCCATGACGTTTGCTTGAAACATCTCCAGCCCGAGTCGGTCGCCTGCCGGAAGCCACGGCACGTCCTCGCGCCCTGCGAGAAACGCCACGGCCTCGCAGCCCCGGGCAGCGTCCTCGAGTCCCGCGCCGGTCGACACATCGCCCCGTATGTGGGTCACTCCGCTTGGTAGTGGCGCCTTTGGCGTCGAGCGCGACAAGGTGCGCACGCCGTGACCCTTGCGCTGGAGCGCTACGGCCACCGCGCGTCCAATGAAGCCAGTACCACCGATGAGCAACACGTCCATGCCGGGCCTCCTCTATGAGCAGACCTGCCATGAGGCAGCCCAGCATGGAAGGCAAGCCTCCAGAGCAGAAGAAGGCTGGCGCAGTCCTTCGCGTAACTCACAAAGGGGATTAGGCTAGCCATCTGGCTCCTACGCTCACCACCACCAAGCGGCGGCAGCGTCGCTCACCGGCAACCGAAGCTCAGTTGCTGCTTGCGCTGGAGTGCGACCGTCCACTATCGGGCCCAGCTCGCTTCTCGCTGGCCGAGCTCGATGTGGTGCGACTGGGCCGCGCTGAGCTGGATCGGCGGACCACGAGCGAGGTCGACCGGCAGCTGACGCTCGGTGTGCCCGATGGTCGCATGAGCGGCGAGCACGCCAAGCTGGTGTGCGTCGCCGGCCAGTGGCTCATCGAGGATCTGGGCTCGAAGAACGGTACCTTCGTCGGGGGCGTGGCCATCAAGCGCGGTCTGCTGGCCGACGGAGACATCATCGAGACCGGTCACAGCTTGTGGCGTTTTGCCGAAGCGGCGCCGCGCGGACCCCGCGACCAGCCTACATTCCCGCCGCAGCCGGGCATGCGCACATTTTCGACTCGCTACGCAACCGAGCTGCGCCGGCTCCAGCAAATCGCCCAGGCCGAAATCGCCGTGCTGCTCAGGGGCGAGAGCGGTAGCGGCAAGGAGCTGGCGGCCCGTGCGGTCCACGAGCTGTCGGGCCGAGCCGGCCGCTTCGTGCCGGTCAACTGCGCTGCCCTCGTGAAGACCCTGGTGCAGAGTGAGTTGTTCGGTTATCGGCGCGGAGCGTTCTCGGGCGCCAATGAAGATCGGGTAGGGCTCATCGCCAGCGCGGATGGTGGGACGCTCTTTCTGGATGAGATAGGCGACCTACCGCTCGACTCGCAAGCCGTGCTCTTGCGCGTGCTGCAAGAAGGCCAGGTCAAACCCGTGGGCGCCACCGAGACGCTGTCGGTCGACGTTCGGGTGGTCTCTGCAACACACCGCGATTTGGAGGCGATGATCGCCGACGAGCTGTTTCGCGCCGATCTGTACGCTCGGCTAGCGGGCATGTCGCTGCAGGTCTTGGCGCTGCGCGAGCGGCCTGAGGACATCGGCATGCTCATCGCGGAGCTGCTGCGTCGGCATGGCGGCAGCGCCAGCGATTTGGTGAGCTTCGACGCTGACGCGGGCCGGGCGCTGCTCAGCTACGGTTGGCCGCTAAACGTCCGCGAGCTGGAGCAATGCCTGGCGAGTGCCGTGGTGCTGGCCGGGCAGGAGCCCATTGCGCTCGAGCATCTTGCACCTGCTGTTCGCGCAGCGCTCGACAAGCAACCGGCCGAAGTCGACCGAAGCGTAGGCGGCGACGCCGAGGAAGCGTTGTCCGACGAGGACCAGCAGATCCACGACCAGCTCTGCCAAGCTCTCAGTGAGCATTGCGGCAACATCAGCGCCGTGGCTCGCGCGCTGGGCAAAGACCGCAAACAAATCCACCGCTGGGTACGCCGCTTCCGCTTGTCGCTACGCGACTACCGGAGCCATCCCTCCAAAACGTAACGATAAGCGATACAAAATGGGGGGATGGGTGGGTCATCCCTACGTTTTGCATCGTTTATCGATACAGAAGAGGCACATGGGTCAGGGTTTTACGTCGACGGTAACGCTCAGCTGCGATTTGCCAAACTTGCAGCTCGATTCGTTGCACACCGAATAATAGAACTTGCCGCTGATGGTCTTTTTGCCTGCGCTCGATGGGGTGAAAGGCACGCTGACCGTGGTGCGCTTTTTTCCTTTGGAGACATTGCGGGCAATCATGCTCGGGAAGCTCACGCCGGCGGGCGGAGCGCTGAGCTTGACCTTGAACGGGTAGGCGTCGTTGCACTTGTAGCCGCCCTTGGCAATGACCACCGCTTGAACCGAGCCGGTCTTGCCCACTTTGTAGCTGCCAGCCGATTGCATCCAAACAGCGTAGAGCGGATCGGAGGTCTTCTTGCCTAGGACCGTTGGTGCCGAGCTCGTTTCGGAGCTCGTGGTGGTTGCCGCGGTCTGACTGGCGCTGGCGCTTGCTGTTTCGGTTGCGCTCTCGGTGAGCGAGGCAGTCGAGGCCGTGGCTTCAGCCGTGCTCGTCGTATTGTTGCCCTTGTCTGTGGAGCCGGCCGCTGTGGTCATCGGTGCCGCGCTCGCGGAGTCGCTGGCGCCCGCAGCGGTTTGTCCGCTGCTCGCCGTGGGGCTGGGGGCGGCGCTGGCCGCGGTTTTGACCGAACCGCCAGTCGTGCTGACAGCAGCCGTATCAGCGCCGGCGGCAGGGGTGGTCTTGTTGGTGTCCTCACAACCACTGGAGCTGAGCGGAGCGAGGACGAGCAGCGCGGCCAAGCAGGCTCGCTGAAAGGGGTGACGGCTCATGGCGATGTTCATCTTAGCTCGTGCCTGCCCAAAAGGGCGCTACGGACTCGCGCGCCCCCAAAAGGGGCGACGGCGCGCGAGTCCTTCGCTAGCGCCCCCCTATTGGCCGGCAGTGCTCTTTTTCGGGGTCTTTGAAAAGACCCCGCCCCATCGCCTTCGGCGACGGGGCCCCACCCCAAAATCGCTTCGCGGAAACAAGTCTTTGGGCCGGTAACTAGCTCGGTTCAATTTGGAGTACCCGCGCAGTTGGTGGCAGGTATTCGATGACCCTCAGGCCTCGATGGGCTCGATGGCGATGCCGATGCGTTTGCGCAGAAGGCTGCAGCGTCCGGCTGTGAAGAAGACGAGCAGCTCATCCATGCGGCCTTCGAAGCCCGACGGATCCTCGATGCGCAAGACCTCTTCGGCGGCTTTGAGATCGTTGGCGAGCAGCAAGCCGGTGCAGCTTGCGGTTCGCTCCACGGCGCTGAGCCATTTGGCTAGGTTGGTGCGTCCGCCTTGCTCTACGAAGACCGCAAAGCACTGCTGCAGTTGCTCGATGGCGGGCTCATCGAGAAGAGGGCGTATCGTTCGGGCGATGGGCTCGACGCGCTTCTTGATCTCGGGCGTGATGGGCAAGCCGGGATTGCCGATCATCAATGCCGCGACGAACATGTCTTCGAGCCGGCGCATCGAGCGGGTGGGCTTGCCGAGCAGGTGCTCTTTGCGGTACCAGCACAAATGCTCGCCGGCGACGAAAGCGAGCTCGCGGCTCGAGCGTCCCACCAAAGCACCCTTGCCGAGGCGTGTGGATGGTGTCGGGCTGAGCACGATGTCGGCGGTGCCATCGAAGTCGGGGCAGGCATAAAGTGGCGGCGGCTCGAGCCCGAGGAATGCCGCTGCCCAGGCCACACAACGTACCGCCTGAATGGTCGAGGTCTTCGGATCGACCCGTTGCTCAGGATCGACCAGCTCGGGCGCGATGCTGGCGCGAATCGCGGTCATCTGGCCGAGCAACACCGCCGGAGCGATGGCGGCCAGAATCTGACCAGTGAGGCGATCCTCGTCTGGGTGGAAGAGCAGCTCGGGCCACTCGTCCTCGTTGACCGCGCGTGATGGCCGCACCAAACCAGGCGCGGTGTGCCGTTCGTAAACGGCGCGCTCCTCGTCGTTGGCCGCGCCCAGATACACCAAGGTATGGGCGATACACCAACGGCGGTCCAGATCGTCGGTGCGCTGCAGGGCGCGAAACAATGCACGCAGCAGTTGTACGTCGCGCGGTTTGCCGATCAGACGCCGATGGATCTCGCTGGGATCGCCGCGGCCCCTGCTGGCTAACGCGGGTGCAGCCGTATTGGCCTCGCCGTCGAGCTCAGCGGGCGCTGAAGGCAACTGTGAATCGCGCAGCACGCGACGCGAGCGCCAGCGTCGTTTCGCCTCGTAAATCGCGGGCGCAACCGCGGCCTGCCGAAGGCCGCTGGCGTCTGGCCCCGTGTGCAGCTCCACGTCTATGGCAAACTCGTCCTGCTCTAGGCCAGTCCCATCGCTGGTCTCGACCCCGAGATTGCCGGGATCTCGCAAGGTCACCAGCGAAGCCGGCGCTGGCTCGATCTCCCCTGCGGCCGGATCGTCCTCGCTTTCGGTCGCGCTTTCGGTCGTCGTTTGATCGCCAGGCTGCAAGTCGTCGATGTGCTTGTGGGCCTCGTCCAAATCATTGAGCGTGGACTCGAGGGCGTGCTGCAGCTGGGCGACCAGCACTTCGAGCGACTCGTTGTGCTCGCGCAAGGCGACGGTTTCCTCGACGAGCTGGCCGTTGCGCTGCTCGACGACTGTGATGCGCCGCTGCAGCGCCAACAATCGAGGATCTTTGGCGGCTGCCAAGGGCGCCACGGTTTCAGGCGGTTTGTCGCTCTCGGTGGCCTGCTCGACAATGGCTACCTGATGGCTCGCCTCATGAGCGATCGACAGGGCTTGCTCGATCTGCCCAGCGCGGGTCGGGCTCAGCCCGAAGACCCCCGCGGCGGTGTCGAGCCGCTTGCGTTTGTCGGGGGTGATCACCCCGTCCCAAATCACCTCGGCGAACAGGTCGGCATACTTGGCTTCGTGATCGCTGACCGTGGCCCCAGCCGGGTCGTCCCGCGGATCGAAACTCGCCGCGTCGTGTGTAAACAGCTCGTCGCTCATGTTCTACTACTCATCCACACGCTAACAGCGCTTTTGCCCAAGCGGAATGCCGCACAACGCTCCGTCGCCTCGAGCCTAACCAATTGTGGTGGGGTCTGGGCAAATCGTGTCGCCGTCTGCTAGCAAGGGGCCTCAGGTGTATGATGAGACTGCTAGCTGGCCCCGTGGCGGAATGGCAGACGCAGTGGGCTTAAAACCCACGGCCGCAAGGCATCCCGGTTCGACCCCGGGCGGGGCTACCAAGTCGACATGGGAGCGCGAGCCCGAGAGAGAAGCTGCGCGTGCTGGGCGACATGAATTGCTTCGACCCGACTGTTCGTAGTTTCGAGGCGTTGCGGGGTGGCTCGCGCCGCATTTTTTGCCGCAGAGACACGGAGACACAGAGAGGGGAGGGGCAAAGCCGAGCCTCGCTCCTCGTCCACAAGCGCGAGCCGAAACGTGGATCAGTGTTTGCTCCAACGATCGAACGATGAGCTGACCGCCAAGCCGAGAACAGAACCTCTGTGTCCCTCTTCGTGTCTCTCTGTGCGCCTCTGTGTAAAAACGCGTGAAGCTACAAGCCTGTCGAATCCTCACGACGGTCAG
The DNA here is from genome assembly GCA_964599485.1 of uncultured Polyangiaceae bacterium. GTDB lineage: Bacteria > Myxococcota_A > Polyangia > Polyangiales > Polyangiaceae > JAPYTK01. Next base: position 20,193 of record CAZRGL010000017.1, on the reverse strand, counting down.
AACGACTAGAGCCCCGGAGCGGAGCTTGGACATGCGCGACACGAGTCCGATCCTGCGGACTAGTGTTGCTGCCAAGCGCCACTGAGTGAGACCATGCTGGTCGTGACACGCAGCACGATTCCGCGACGCGGCAGAGCAGATGACGATTCGGTTCGCAGACATGGTCCTCGCAAGGGCCGTCGCTCAGCGCTGGTGGCCTTGGCGCTCGGTGCAACAGTGGCCATTGTGCTGGCCAGCGCAGCGGTCAGCTGCAACGCCATCCTCGGCATGGAGATGCTCGACCCGATGCCCACCGCCGGCTCCGGCGGCACCAGCAGCGGCACCGGCGGCGACAGCGGCGGCGCCAACAGCGGCGGCACCAACAGCGGCGGCACCAACAGCGGCGGGGCCGAAGAGGGCGGCGGCGGTCAGGGAGGAAGCGCGAGCAAGAAGAACAAGGGCCAAGACTGCACCGACGGCACCGAGTGCAAGAGCGGCCAGTGCGTCGACGACGTCTGCTGCGACGCGTCCAGTTGCCCCGAGTGCGAGGCCTGCAACATCGCCGACATGAACGGCGAAGCCGGTTCTTGCTTGCCCCAGCCCGTCGGCTCCGCCTGCGGCTCCGCCCTGCAAGAGCCCACCTGCGATCCCGACTACTGCGACAGCGACGGCAAATGCGTCGACGCCACCGCCGCCGACGGCAACCCCTGCAGTGAGAACGGTGGCTCGATGTGCTGCAGTCTGAAGTGTGGGGCAGAGTGTGAGGCGACTCGAGTACATGTTCAGGGCGGCACGTTCAAACGCAGCTACGACAACGTGACCTTCACCGACCCCTCGTTCCCGGCGACAGTGGATGATTTCATATTCGACCGCTACGAGGTCACGGTCGCGCGTTTCCGTGCTTTCGTGGCGGCTGGCGCAGGCACCCAGGCCGCCCCTCCCGGAGCGGGCCAAGGCGCCCATCCCAAGATTGCGGGTAGCGGCTGGGACGCAATGTGGGACGGTAAGCTCGAGGCCAATACTTCGGCGCTGAAGGCTGCGCTGAAGTGTGACGGTGCTCACTCTACCTGGGTTGAGCCGCCCGGTCAGGGTGAGAGCTTGCCCATCAACTGCGTGACCTGGCTCGAGGCATTCGCCTTTTGCGCTTGGGAAGGCAAGAGGCTGCTCACCGAGGCGGAGTGGAACTATGCTGCCGCCGGCGGTGAACAGCAGCGGGCCTACCCCTGGTCGAATCCTGCAAACTCCACCAGCATCGATTCCACCTATGCAGCCTACGGTGTCGGCATCAGTCAAGTGGGCTCACGCTCGCCAAAGGGTGACGGTCGCTGGGGCGGTGCCGATTTGGCTGGCAACATGGGCGAGTGGGTGCTCGATTCCTATGTGGCTACCTACTCCACACCTTGCGTCAACTGTGCGGCGCTCGGGGTTGGCATAAGGTCTCTGCGGGGTGGCAGTTGGGATGGCTCGCCGTTCGATTTGCGCGTGGGAACGCGTTACTCGTCGAGTGAGACACTCCGTGAGAGCAGAACGGGCTTTCGGTGCGCCCACAAGTGACGTGAGGGTGCATTTCGCGAGCTGCAATCCGGGCTGAACCAGAGCAGCAGCCGTCACGGCCGAGTGCGAGCCGAGCGCGCTCAAGCGAAGCCAGATGGTGGCCTGGCGCGGTCGCCGTGAGCGTCCACGCCTTGGCGGGCCGCAGAGAGATTGCGCAGCACGGGCAAGCGCTGCTTGCCCATGGCACAGCTCACGCGGTCGTGGTTAGCGCGGAGCTTGGTTGCAGCGGTGCTTTGGGTTGGGGGGGCGCAGGGCGGGGCGGCCGTCGTGCCAGCTGACTTTGACGTGGCGCCAGAGCTCGCGGAGCAGCGGGCAGTAGTCTTGGTAGAAGGCGCGCAAATCCCAGACGCGGTGGTCGCCTAGCTCGCTGGTGACGTAGAGGTGCTGCTTTTCGAGCAGCAGGTGGGTGACGGCGCCGTGCAGGACGGTGATGCGCAGGCGGGCGCCGTCGGTTTGATCCCAGAGGCCTATCGAGCCGTCGGCGAAGCCTGCCACCAGGGTGCGCATCGGGCCGGCCATCAGGCGGGTGACCGCGGTGCTCGGTGTGCGCGCGAAGGTGAACTTGGGTCTCATTGTTGATTTCGAGCCCACGGCAGGGTGTAGCTCGATGCTGCCGTCTCCGAAGCCGGTGGCGATCCAGTCGTCGACTCGAGCTAGCGCCGTGACGCCGCCGCCGACGGCTGCCGAGCCGGTCGCTTTGCCGCGCTGATCGAAGCGGAGGATCTCCTTGTTGGTGGCTACCAAGAGCGCCTTGTTGGTGCTGGTCATGGCGGCGGGATCTGCCGGCAAGGCGAGGGGTTGCAGTCCTTCGACCGAAAGCAGCTCGACGCTCTTTTTCGTTCGGGCCCAGCAGCCCAGCGTGGTGGCGATTACTTGCTCGACGCCGGCGATGGATTGCTCGGCAAGGGGCTTGTCTGCTCTGATATCGAACAGCTGCAACTTGTCGTCGTAGGTCGCGATACAGAGCAGCGGGGAGGTGGTGTCGCCCGGGCTCAGTGCTGCGAAGCGGGCCTGCCGCTCGACCGCGTCGCGCGCCCGCGCCCTCCAGCTCTGCGGCGGCGCCGACAGCTTGGCGGCGCCCGATGCTGTCAGCTCCTCCCAGCCGCGATGTGAGACGAGCCGTGGTGGCGCGCCGAGCAGCAGCGGGGCGCGCCACAGGGGCCGGGCGCTGGCAACATCCCAGACGCGCACGGTGTGGTCGTCGCTGCCGGTGACGGCTAGTTTGCCGTCGGGGCTGAAGATCAGCTGGTTGACCTCGCCGCGGTGCCCGCGCAGCACGCTCTCCTCGTTGGTGCGCAGGTTCCAGATGTGGCCGTTGTGGTCGCTGCTGCCCGCGCCGACGTGGGTTCCGTCGGCGCTGAAGTCCATCAGGTATAGCCGCCCGTCTACGCGACCGATGATGCGACCGGCGCCGTCCTCGATGTCCCACAGCCGCATCGTGCCATCGACGCTCGTCGAGACGAGTTGCTTGCCGCCGGGTCCGAAGCCCACCGAGAAGGCATGCGCCTCGTGTCCCACCAACGTCTTGTGGAGCTCGCGCGAGCTTGAATCCCAAAGCCGGATTGCGCCATCGTCGTGCGCCGAAGCGAGCAATTTACCTCTGCGGCTGATGGCGCAAGATTGCGTATCGGATTCTGCTCGAACTGAGCCTGCTGGTTTGCCGCTACGCAAATTGTACAAGTCGACGCCTGCCGCCGCGACAGCGAGAAGCGCACCGTCCGAGCTGACTCGCAAGTCGTCGCAGATAGCAGTTGGGAACTTGCCGACTTGGGCACCGGTGGTGAGGTCGAACGCCATGGTTCGAGCCGCTCCGCAGCACAACAGTCGGCGTCCGTCGGGGGAAAAGCGAACGTGCGCCGCCCCGTGAGCGCCTGTCTGGATCTTCTGTATTTGGCGACCTGTGACGACATCCCAAATCCTGGCGTAGTTGCCTCCCGCTGCGACTTGCTTGCCGTCGGGGCTGAAGTCCACTCCGTAGATGACCGTGTCCGAGTGCGGCGCCGGCGGCATGCTTGCTTGCGCGCCTAGAGAAAAGAGCCGCACGGCCGAGTCGGCACTAGCTACCGCGAGAAACTTGCTGTCTGGGCTGAACTTCAACTGCCGGACGGTCAGGCCTGGGAATGTGCCCATGGCTTTGGCTGTGGCCGCGTCGAAAAGTCGAGTGCCGCCGTTGTGTCCGGTCGCGAGCCACTTGCCGTCGGCGCTGAAGTCCACCCCATGCAGCCCCACGCCAACCTGCAGATGCACTGAAGGCTTGCCAGAGGCTACTTCCCATACCGCGAGCTTGCCGCTCGTCGAGGCGGTGGCGAGTCGCTTGCCGTCCGGACTGAAGGCTAGCGAGCGGGTGGTTCGTGCACCGCGTAGATCGCGGGTCCTGACGCCAGTGTTCAGGTCCCATATCAGCGTCGGGCCATCGCTGCCCGCGGCCAGTAGCTGTCCATCGGGGCTCACGGCTACCCGCCAGACATTGCGGGGCGCCTCGAAGCTACGCAGCTGTTTTGCGGAGTCCACGTCCCAAACCCGCACGGTTGCATCGTGTCCACCCGACACGAGTTGCTTGCCGTCGCGACTGAAGGCCAATCCATGGGTTGCGCCAGCATGTCCCGCGAGCACTTTCAGCGCCGTGCCCTGCTGCATGTCCCACAGCCGTATCTGTCCGCGCCAGTCGCCCGAAGCCAGCAGCCGGCCGTCATGGGAGATTGCTAGCACGAAGACCTGATCACGGTGGCCGCGCAATACCCGTTCCGCTTTGGTTGCCACGTCGATGAGGTAGATGGACTTGTCCTGACTCGCGACGGCCATGGTCTTGCTGTCGGGCGTGAAGACCACGTCATACATGGTGGCTCCGAGCGCCTTCTTCCAAGTCCAGACCACTGGATCCGAACGCAGCTGCCACCACAACGCTCGCGCTGCTTGGCTGTCTTCCACCTCGAGCGCCAGCCTTAGCTTGGCCCGCGCTTCGAGGATGGCCCCGTGACCGAGCGCTGCCCGCGCTCCTTCTCGCAGGGCTTGAGCTTGCTTGACCCGCACGTCCTGCTCGCGCTGCTCGGCGCGGTTTCGCTGCTCATCTGCTTCGCGCTTTTGGATGGCCAGCACCAGCGCCACGGCGGCCAGCACGATGATGGCTGCTGCCGCCAGACCGCGTCGCCGCCGGCCAGTGCTCCTCTGCCGCTTGGAGGCCTCGTCGACGAAATTCGAGATGCGCTCCGGCAGCTCCGTCGTGCCGAGGGCCAGCGTTCGTTGCGCTTCTCGCAGGGCGTCGCCTCGCCACAGCTCATCGGGCCGCCGCCCGCGCTTGTCCCACAACTCCGCGGCTTGTCCAATCTCGGCTACGAAAGCCAGCTCCTCTTTGCTCTCGTCGAGCCAACGATGCAGCGTGCTCCAGTTGGCGATCAGCGATTCGTGAGCCAACTCTACCGTTGCCGGGGATCCTTCGCTGTCGCGCTGTTTCGTCGCCGAGAGCAGCCTGGCGCCGATGAGCCTGGCCAGCACTTTGTCTGCCTCTTCGGGTAAGCCTTCGAGCGCCTCACCGCGTGACAGTATCTTGCGGGTGCGGTCGGTCGTGACCAAGCGCAACAGCAGCTCCCGCGCCAGTCGCAGCTCGTCGCTCGACAGCCCTTCGAGCACACCATCGGCGTGCTTGGCCAGCGCTCCCTCCACACCGCCAATCTCCTCGTAGGCTGAGCGCAGCAGCAGCTTGCGGTCGCTGTCGCGGCGATCCCAGAGAAGCTGCGCGGCGAACTGCAGCAATGGCAAACAGGCCGGCTCGCCCTTGACGGCGGCGACCATCTGCTCGACCAGCTCAGCGTCTTCGTAGCCGTAGCCGAGCGCCTCTACGGGACCACGTAAGATGTCGCCGAGCGATTCGGCGCCCAGCGTTTGAATGACCGTCACCCGCGTGAGGGCTTGGCGCGCCTCGGTGCTGCTGGCCAGCCGCCCGAGAAAGTCGTCGCGCACCGTGAAGATCACCCGCACCGGATCGAGCGCGTGATCGGCGGCAGAGCAGATCGCGCGCATGAAGGACGCCTGGGTGGACGTATCGGCGCCTAGGGTGAAGAGCTCCTCGAGCTGATCGACAAAGAGCAGGACCTTGCCGTGGCGTCGCGCAGCAATGGCGCGCAGCTCGAGCCCGAGCCGGCGAGGCGATTGGACGAGCTTGGCGGCCAGCTCCCGGACTTCGCCCGCCATCATGCTGGCTCGGAGCGGGTCATTCTTCTTGCCGGGCTTTGCTTTGCCGGGTCGGTCTGGTGTTTCCGCTCTGGTTGGCGCTGTTGGAGCAGTCGGAGCGGTGGGGGCCCGTTGTGAGTTGTTCGTCAGGCTGTCGTCGCGGAGCACAGCGGTCGCGAGCGCTTCGAAGGGCGCGGCGCCGGGACGAAGCTGCAAAACGACCCAGCGCTCTTGTTCGCGCAGTCGCGGCAACACACCCGCTTGCACGAAAGAGCTCTTGCCAGCGCCAGAGGGGCCGACCACTGGCAAGGTGGGAACGACTCGCATGCGCTCGATCACCGCCGCGATCTCGGGTTCACGGCCGTAGAACAGCTCCGCATGTCGTTCGGTGAAAGGCAGCAAGCCGCGAAACGGACTGTCAGACAAGCTGTGGCGACGACGCCCGGCGTGGAGCATGGCGCCGGGCGGGGGGGGCCGCGCGGGGGGGGGGGGGCGGGCG
>CAZRGL010000017.1:0-13984 GCA_964599485.1 uncultured Polyangiaceae bacterium | reverse complement strand
CCGAGCTGGTCGACCAGCTCGGTGGCGTCCGGCCGGTCCGCAGGGCTTTTTTCCAGACAAGCGGCCACCAGGTCGACAAGCTTTGGGGGCACGTCGGCGCGCTCGTCGAGCCGCGGCAACGGATCGGGGTGACAGACCCGCTCGAACAGCGCAGCCATGTCGCCGGTGGGATAGGGGTGGCTGCCCGTGCAGAGGTTGAAGAGGATTACGCCCAGTGCCCAGACGTCCGTTGCGCCGCTGCAGGGTTGCTCGAGCCACTGCTCGGGCGCCATGTAGCCAGGGCTACCGCCTGTCATCGTGGGCTCTGTGCTCAGCGCGTCGCGGGTCGAGGCCGGAGAAACCGAGATCGGCGCTTGTTCCTCATCAGTGGCTGCTGGTTTGGCTTTCGGCGGCAGAACGGTCGTGGCCAAGCCGAAGTCGACGACGCGCAGCCGGCCGTCGCGAGCGAACACCACGTTGGATGGTTTCAGATCGCGATGCAGCACGCCGTGTCGGTGGGCTTCCTCGAGGGCCTCGGCGATTGCCAGCCCGATACGGAGCGTCTCTTGCAAGCTGGGCAGTCGTTCGACCAATCGCTCGCGGAGGTTCTGGCCTTCCAAGAACTCGAGCGCGACGTATGGTTTGCCTTCATGCTCGCCCACAGCGTGGATGGTCACGATGTGCGGATGGCTGAAGCGCGCGGTGGCGCGGGCTTCGAAGAGGAAGCGCGCTTGCGCTTTTTCGGCGCCCAAGAAATCGGGCAGGATCAACTTGAGCGCTACTTTGCGCCCCAGCTTCGTGTCGCGCGCCAAGTACACTTCGCCCATACCGCCGCGGCCGAGCAAGCGCATGATCTCGAAGTGGTCAATCATCCTGCCACGCAGCGTGCTGGGGGGCGCGCTTGATGCTCGAGCCCAAGGCCCGACGGCGGTGCGGTTCTCGCTCCCTGGCGGGTCGTCCACCGTGTTGCTCATGAGCCAGGCGAGCCTTGGCTGCCGGGGCGCTGCTGCCATTTGTGATGCGCTTTGTTCATGGCGCCGGTCATGCCCTCGGCGAAGCGGGTGGGCGAGAAGCGTTCTGAGGCGAGCTGTCGTGCCGCCGCGCTCAGCCGGGCGGCGAGCTGGTTGTCCTGCAACAAGCGCTTGGCGTGGGACGCCAGCTCGAGCGGATCGTCTGACAGCAGGCCATTGACGTCGTGCGTGATGGGAGAGCTGTGGTGGCGGTTGCCGATGACGGGCAGGCCCGCGGCAAGTGCCTCCATCAGCGCCATGTTGAAGCCGTCTTCGAGCTGCGGGCCGGCGGTGTGGATGAAGAAGCGGTGGGCGCTGAGCAGCTGCTTGAGCTCGTCCCAATCGCGGGCGGGCTCGACGCCGTCCATGTCGGGGTTGTGGCCGACGATGCGCACCGGCACACCGGCGAAGCTCGCCTCGTGAAAGTCCCAGTGCAGGTATTCGCGGCGGCTGTTGATCTGGTTGGCGACGCGCAGTCCCGCCGCTTCGTGGCCGCTCCACGGAAGATAATCGTTCGGATCAGCGGCTGACTCGATGACCTCGCACTCGCGCAGACCCCAGCTGTCGGCCTTCATTGCCGTCACAGCCACCGCCACGCCGCCGACCATGTCGAGGTAGCGTTCGATGGAGGCGCGCAGCTGTGCCGGGGCTTGTTCCAGCTGGGCTTGCTGCAAGCGGTGATCGAGCGTGACGTGCAGCATCAAGATCCGCGGTGCTGACAGCTCCTTGACCGCGAACAGATCGGTGAGGCTGTGGCCGATGATGCAGCTGTAGGAGGCCTCTCCGCTGCGCGCTTGCTGCAAGGTGATGAGACGCGCGCCAGCAGGAACGGGACGCATGCGGCTGTCCCAGTGATCGATATAGCGGCCTGGCAAGCCGTCGATGATGTCGAGCGGTCGGCCCAGCGCCCCGAGCTGGTGGACCCAGGCCTCGTGGCAGTTGAACGTCAGCAGGCGGCTGTCGCTCACGCTGGTATCGTGCCGCACCCGACCAATATGTCGAGCTTTGCCTGCTCGTCGGCCTGTATCGAGCTACAGGTCTCCGGGCAGAGTGTGATCTTGGTGGGGTTGACGGGGTTGTCGTAGTACCAGGCGGCCTTGGCGCCACATTCGGCAACGCTGGGCACTTGGCCGATGGTGATGGCGCCGCTGCCGTCGCCGGGGGTGTAAACCACGTTGATCTTGCCTGGATCGACCATGTTGCCGGTCGGCATCTGGAACTCGCAGGCGATCGAGGTCTCCCGAATCGCATTGAGCGCAGCGGTCAGCTCTTCTTTCGCTTTTTCGTTGCCGACGAAGATGGCCTTCTTGCTCCCGCCAGCGTGGGCAATTCCGTTGAGCAGCGACTCGGCCGAGCCTTCCAGGCCGATGGCGAAGGTGATGATGCCGCGGTTGTCGTATGCCGAGCCAGCAGCCGCGATCAGGTAGTTGTCGTCCTCGTTGCAGTCGGTGGGCTCGCCGTCGGTGACCAGCAGCACCACCGCTTTTTCTTCGGGGGCGTTCATCAGCACGCCTTGGGCCCAGAGCAACGCGCCGTCGAGGGCGGCCGACATGGGCGTTCCGCCGGCCGGCTCGACATCGATGAAGGCGTCGAGCAGCGCTTGCTCGTGGGCGTCGGTCGGCGCCGACAGATTGGTCAGCTCGCCGAGGGGCACCTTGGGTTGCGAGCAGCCGGCCACCGAGCAGTTGTTGTCGCAGCCCTCGTCGGGGAAAAAGCGCAGCGCTATGCGCAGTCCGGCGCTGGCCGGATCCATGAAGAAGTTCTGCAGTGCTGAGGTGGTCTGCGACCACTTGTCGAGCATCGAGAACGACTTGTCGAACATGATGTACATGTTGACCGGGACGTTCTTGGCCTCATCGCTGGCGGTGGCGCAGGCCGCGTCGGAGTCGATCCCTGTGTTGGTACCCGTGCCGCCATCGAAGGAAACACCGCCCGAGCCGTTGTTGCCCCCTTCTTGTCCGTCCGAGCCGCGACCCGCCGCGCAGGAGCTTGCCAACGAAGCACCAAACAGGACGGCGATGAGCAAGCCCGCCGCAGCGGAGAGTCGAGACATGGAGCGATTGTAGCCTGAACGCGTGCCGGATCGTGTGCTCGCCGTGCTAGTTTCTGAGTCGGAGGCATTGGAGACACAATGAAGAAGCTGATCGCATTGGCATTCGTGGCGGTCCTGTCGATGGGCGCTCTGCCAGGCTGCACTGTGCACGCGCGCGCTGGTGTTCATGGCCACGGCAAAGGGCACCACAAGCATCGCCACTGTCATCACAAGAAGGGCAAGAAGTGCCACCGCCATCGTCACGGCGGAGCGCACCACTGATTCGACAATCCGGCCTGCCCCTCGAGCGAGCCGCTCACCCACTGCTCGAGCTGGGCGGCTTCGAGACGGTGCTGCCAGAGCCGCTCGGCGAGCTGGTCGTGTCGCAACAGCTGACCGACTTGCTGCAGCTCGACGCGCCGCAGGCAGAGCTGAGTCGAGACGAGCAAGTCCGTCTCGACGTGCGCGATCTGCTTCGCCATGGGGGATACAAGCCCACTGGTCGAGGAAAGCCCGCCTCCGAGTATCTGATCAAAGCCGCAGCGGCGCTCAAGCTGCAGAGCATCAACCTGGCGGTAGACGCGTGCAACGCCATCTCGCTACATAGCGGTCTGCCGATTAGCGTGGTCGATCTCGATCGAGCCGAGCCGCCTCTGTCTGTGAAGATTGTGGAGCAAGACCTCAGCTACGAGTTCAACCGAGCTGGCCAGCAGATCCAGCTGCGTGGCCTGGTGTGCCTTCACGACGCGGTGGGGCCATGCGCCAACGCCGTAAAAGACAGCCAGCGCACCAAAACGAGCGAATCCACCCGCCATACACTCTCGCTGGTGTGGGGCTGCCGAGCCCACCCCGAACGACTCGAAGCCGCCGTGCGTTGGTACCGCCAACTGCTCGAAGCCGCTGGTGCCAGCACCCAGATGGCCCTGATCCGCGAGTCGCCGTAGGGGCATCTCGGGCGGTTCATCCCCGCCCGTAGCTACGCAAAATGCGGCCGTTGCGGGAACGGCCGAATCCGCATCATGGAACAGGCGCTAGCTAGTTCAGGGGGCCGGTGAGGGCTTCGACTTTTTGGCGTAGCTCGCCGCTGTCGAGGAGCTTGCGGATGGTGGCGAAGTCCTCGTATAGGGGACGGTCGTCATCCAGGGTTGGGACGTGTTGGCGAACCAGGGTGTGGACGGCTTCGACGGCGTCGCTGGCGGTCAGTGGGGCGCGTTGATCGAGACCTTGCACTGCGGCGAGCAGCTCGATCGCAAGCGAGTTGCTGACGTTCTCGACTACTTGGCCGAGTTTTCGCGCGCTGATGCTGCCCATGCTGACGTGATCCTCGCGGTTTGCGCTGGAGGGAATCGAGTCGACGCTGGCGGGGTGGCAGAGCACCTTGTTTTCGCTGACCAGCGAAGCGCTCGCGACCTGCGCGATCATGAAGCCCGAGCACAGACCGCTGTCGGGGGCGAGGAAGGCCGTCAGGCCGGTGGAAAGAGCTGGGTTGACCAGCTGCTCTACCCGCCGTTCGCTGATGTTGGCTAGCTCGGCCACGGCGATGGCGGTCAAATCGAGGGCGATGGCAATGGGTTGACCATGGAAATTGCCTCCGCTGATCAGCTGAGCCCGGTCTCCGTCGATGAACACCGTTGGGTTGTCCGTGACGCTGTTGAGCTCACGGCTGACCACTTCAGCGACCCAAGTCAGGGCGTCTCGGGTGGCGCCGTGCACCTGCGGGATGCAGCGCAGCGAGTAAGGATCTTGAACTTTGTGGCAATGAGCGTGGCTTGCCATGATGGCGCTCTCGGTGAGCATCTCGCGCATGTTCGCTGCCACCGCGGCCTGACCTGGGTGTGGGCGCACGCGCATGAGTCGCTCGTCGAAGGGGCGGCGCGAGCCCTTGAGCGCCTCGATGCAGATGGCGCCGCTGATGTCGGCGATGGTGCACAGCTGTTGAGCGCGCACGATCGCCAGGGCACCTAGCGCGGTCATGTACTGCGTGCCGTTGATGAGGGCGAGCCCCTCCTTGGCGGCAAGCTCGAGCGGGGCGAAGCCAGCTGCGTCGAGGGCATCAGCGGCTGCGATGAGCTTGCCGTCGTAGTACGCCTGCCCTTCGCCGATTAGGGCCAGCGCCAGATGTGCTAGGGGCGCGAGATCACCCGAAGCGCCCACCGAGCCTTGCGCGGGGATTCGTGGGCTCACTCCGGCATTTAGCAGGCCCACCAGCAGATCGATGACCTCATCACGCACCCCTGAGTGGCCCATGGCGATGACCTGCGCGCGCAGCAGCATCATGGCGCGCACCTCATCGACCGCCAGATCGGGGCCGACTCCGCAAGCGTGGCTGCGAATCAAATTGCGCTGCAGCTTGACGATGTCGGCGGCGCCGATGCGGGTCTCGGCCAGAGCCCCAAAGCCGGTGTTGACTCCGTAGGCCGCGGGGGCGTCATCACCTGCTTGCACGATGGCGTCCACGGCGCGCCGAGAGGCTTGTACACGTGCGCGTGCTTCAGGGGCTAGCGCGACGGTTCGGCCGAAGCATGCCACCTGCTGTAGGTCGTTGAGATCAATCGGTTCGCCAAGCATGAGCGGCTGGCGGGCAGCTTTATGGTGTTGGGACATGGTCTATGCCAAAAAAAATGGTCTTGCTGGCTGGGCGATCGCCTATCCTCCAACGCTGTTCAGGAGCGACGACCTCTCATGCGCAATTACGCCCTGCTGTTGCCGGTAGCAATATCCATCGCGCTCGTCTGGCCTGCGCCCGCCGCAGCGCAAGACCGACCGGGTGACCCGCCAGCCCCCGCGCCCCCTGCGCCTGCTGCTGCGCCCGCTGCTGCGCCCACCGCCGCGCCCACCGCCGCGCCCACGGCTGCGCCTACTGCTGCGCCGACTTCTGTTCCGGTAGCGGCAAGTACTGTTGCGTCTGCGCCTGCCTCCAAAGGTCCGCCTGCTCCGGCCCTGCCTGCTCCCGAGAAGCTGTCCACGCCGGGCCCGGCGCTTCGCCCTGCCGCCACGCTCTTCGAACCGCGTTTTGTGCTCGATACGGGGCGCATTGCGCTGCCTAAGGCGGCGTCCAAAGGAATGTCCTTTGCCCTGCGTGGCGAGTTTCAACTGCGTTTTCGCGCCAACAGCGATTTGCGCCTCGAGCCGCGGCTTGGCTATCCCGACACGGGCTCGCTGGGGCAGAACTACTATTTGTACCAATGGTTGCGTCTCAAGCCGGTGTTCCAATATCGCGACAAGCTCAAGATCGTCGGGGAGATTGATATTCCCAGGGGCATCGTCGTGGGCCAGACCACCAATTTGGTCACCGCTGCGCGAGACGACTTGTCGGAGCTGCGCTGGTACGGCATCCAGCCGCGGCAGCTCTACATCCAGTACCTGACGCCCATCGGTCTGTTTCGGCTCGGCCAGCAGACCTCGACCTGGGGCATGGGCATTTTGGCCAACGGCGGCGACACGCCGACATTGTTCGGCGACTACAATCGCGGCTCGCTCGTCGAGCGCTTGTTGTTTGCCACCAAACCGCTGGGCAAAGACGAGCCCTTGCAGATCGCCCTCGCTGGCGACCTCGTCTATCAAGACGGCCGCGCCAGCTTGGTGGGCGACATCCCTTCGGACCGCACCCCCGCCGACGAGCTGCGCGCGCCGGACGACACCACTACGAACGCCAACGACTTCAAAGGCAAAGACCGCGCTCTGCAAGCCGTAGCAGCCGTACGCTGGCAGACTCCACAGGCCGAAATCGGCGTCTACGGGGTGTATCGCTACCAAGAGCGTGACACCAGGTCGGTCAATGAGCTGACCCCGTTCACCGAGGAGCTGCAGGTTGGTGTGGTCAACCTTGCTGGTAAGTTCAACGCGCCGGTTCCGGGTACCAAAGCCTTCGTGTTTGGCGAGATGGAGGTCAGCTACATCGGCGGCAGCACCACCTATGTTCGCAACATCGACCTGACGAGCACTGGCGAGAAAGAAGCGATTCAGTCCTTTGGAGGTGCCGTCAAGCTCGGGGCCGCGCGCTTGCATGGCTCAGGCAAAGACGCCTGGGGCGACGTCGTGGTGGCGGTCGAATACGGCTACGCCTCCGGTGATGCCGATCCAACCGACGGCACGACGCGGCGCTTCACCTTTGATCCGAACCACAATGTCGGGCTGGTCTTGTTCGATCAGGTGTTGGCTTGGAAGACGGCCCGCTCTGCCACCGTGGCCCAAGATCCCGACGTGACGTTTCGACCCGCGCCGGGCCTCGAGTTCTTGCCCTCCAATGGCAGCGTTTTTGGCGCCTCCTACCTCAACCCCACCCTGGTCGTGCGGCCCAAGCGCTGGCTCGATCTCAAAGGTGGCGTCGTCATCGCCCAGACCACAGCGGACTTCGTCGACCCCTATCAAGTCGGCCGCGGCGACTACAAGAACTACGACGGCGGCGATGAGCAACGTCACGATCTCGGCATCGAGCTGGATCTCGGTGTCGATGCACGCATCCCGGTAGGTGATGAGTTCATCGTTCAGACCGGCGCCGAGGGTGGCGTGCTGTTTCCCGGGGGCGCGTTCGATGACGCCGATGGTGAGTCCTTGCCTAACCAATATGTGCTCAACGTGAAGCTCGGAGCTCAATTCTGATGCGGACTCGTATCGCCCTGGGAGTTTCGCTTGCCCTCGGTTTGAGCGGCTGTTGCTCCACCGCGCCGCCCAAGTTGGTTGACGAGCCCCCTGCCGTCGAACCTACCGCCGCGCCTGCGGTGAGCACGCCGACACCTACGTCTACGTCGATACCGGTGGCGCCGAAAATCGGTACGGGTCCGGCGAATTTCAAATGCCAGCTGCCCGCGCCCAAATTGAGCGACGACGCTTGCGAGACCGACGCCGATTGTGACGTATCGGCTCCCTGTCACGCTCCGAGTTGTGTGGCGAAAGCAAAAGCCAACCCCCCCAAGCCCTCTACTATCTGCACCCGGAACATGGTGTGCGACAGCGTCGATGCCAATCGCTGCGGTTGCTACCAAGGACGCTGCGGGCTCATTCCCCCCGCTCCGTCAGGCAAGTGACATGCGCTACTTCGTTACTTTGGCAGCTGGCGAAGAGCTCGCCGTCGACGTCGTGCAAAAGCCCAATGGCCGGCTGGATGTGAGCGTAGATGGTGAGTCGCTGGCGGTGGACGCTGTCGATGTGGGCGGCACCTTGAACGTGCGCGTCGGTGACCGGGTTTTCGATCTGTGGCTCGACGGGGACGGGGAGGGCGATGTGCGCTTCGTGACGGGAGGCGTCCGCAATACGGCCCACATCGAGAGCGAGCGAAGCCGCATCGGCGCATTGGATTCGCGACAAGCCAGCAGTGGCGGCAAAGTCTCTGCGCCCATGCCTGGCCGTGTCGTCAAAGTGCTCGTCAGCGAGGGAGACGAAGTGACCGCCGGCATGCCCGTCATCGTGGTTGAGGCGATGAAGATGGAAAACGAGCTTTGCGCCGAGCAACCAGGCGTGGTCAGCGCCATATGCGCTCATGAGGGTGACAGCGTGGATGGGGGCGCGACCCTCATCGAGCTCGCGCCGGTTGCCACTGAAGACGAGTAGCTGCCATGCGCAGGCTCGAGCTGGCCAATCTTCCGACTCCGCTCGTGCAGCCCAAGCGCTTGGCCGAAGCGTTGGGTATCGATCTGTGGGTAAAACGCGACGACGCCAGCGCTGGACCTGAGGCTGGCAACAAGATCCGCAAGCTCGAGTTCTTGCTGGCGGACGCTGTCGACCGCGGCTGCGATACGCTCATCAGTTGCGGCGGGGTGCAATCCAATCACGCCCGTGCAACCGCCACGCTCGCGGCGTCGCTCGGCTTGCGCGCCGTGCTGCTGTTGCGCGCGCCGTCGCTCACCGACGACCATGATGGTGCTGGCGTGGAGCCGACACCACAGCACGCACCACTGTGCGGGAATCTTCTCATCGATCGGCTCGTTGGCGCAGAGGTTCGCCTCATCACCCCTGCGAGCTATGGCCGCCGAGGCGAGCTGATGAACAACCTAGCCGTGGAGCTGAAGGCCCAAGGTGCTGTGCCCTACGTGATCGCTGAAGGTGGCTCAGATGGTGTTGGCGCGCTTGGCTATGTCGAGGCCATGGCCGAGTTGCGGCGCCAGCTCGATGCGGGCCTAGCGGGCGGAGTGCCATTTGATCTGGTGATCCATGCGTGCGGCTCAGGGGGCACAGCAGCAGGTGCGGCGCTGGGGGCCGCGCGCTACGAGGTAGCTAGGGGGCTGTGCGCCATGGCGGTTTGCAATGACGAGCCCTACTTCAGCGAAGTGATCGGCCGCATCATCAGCGACTGCCGGGCACTGAGGGGCGACTTGGGCGATCCTGTGCCTTGGCACGTTGACGCTCGCGCCAAAGGTCCAGCCTACGCACGGAGCACGTCAGCGCAGCGGGCCTTCATGATTGAGGTGGCACGTATGAGCGGCTTGTTGCTCGACCCAGTCTACACGGGCAAAGCTCTGTTCGGATTGCAGCAGCTGTGCGCATCGGGTCAACTGTCTGGTCAGCGCGTGCTTTTCCTGCATACCGGGGGGTTGCCGGGGCTGTTGGCGCAAGCGGACACCTTCGCAGCGCATTTGTAACCAGATCCAAACGTCAATCCGACCGTCAATTTGTAGAACAGATGATGATGCAGTTTCCCAAACGCCTCCTTGGACCGCTGACTTGTGCGCTGCTGTGCACGCCTCTGATTGCTTGCACGGGCACGGGCAAAGGCCCGAACGACCCGAGCAAGGTTGGTGACGGCAAGGAGGATGGCGCCAAGATCGTCCAACAGCTCGACCAAATCACCATCACGGCGCACACCACCGAGGAGCTCGTCAAAGAGTTCGAGCGCGCCCGCTCATTCTTGTTGGTAGATGCCTTCGACAAAGCCGCAAAAGCCTTCGATCGGCTGATGCAGCAGGCCGGCGAGCCAACCTTGAAGGCACTGGCCACCTTCAACAGCGGTGTTGCGCACGAGGGCATGGGTGAGCGTGATGTTGCTCTGCAGCGCTACCGCGACCTAGCCAAGCGCTACCCCAAGGAAGCCATCGTCAAACATGGGTTGGTTCGCTTGACGCGGTTGCTTGGCTACTTGGAGCGCTGGCCGGAGCTGGAAAAGGCGGCCGACTCCCTGCTTGCGCGTGGGCCCTCACTGCCGGTCATGGATCGAATCGAGGGTCTGGGCGCCAAGGCGCTCGCCTTGGTGCAACAGGGCGAGGCGGACAAGGCCTTGGTCCAGGTGTCGAAGGCCAAAGTGCTCATCGAGAAGCACGGTTTCGGCCGTGGCGGGGCGCCCCCGGTTCAGCTGGCGCAGGTGGCGTTCTCACTGGGAGAGGTTCGTCGTCTCAAGAGCGAGAAGATCAAATTGGTCCTCGAGGCGGAGGACGGCCGGCCAAGGCTGGCAGATGATTTCGCCAACGTGCTCGAGGCACGCTGCCAAGGCTTGCTCGATGCGCAGGCGGCTTATACCGATGCGATGCGCAGTCGCGATGCGCATTGGTCAGCCATGAGCGGCTATCGGGTCGGCCAGCTCTATCAACAGCTGCATCGCGAGACGATGGCTATTCCTACGCCAAAGGCAGCGACCGATTTGAAGAAGAAGCAGCTGTTTCATGCAGCCATGCGTTTGCGCTATCGCATCTTGCTCGAAAAGGGGCTGCGCATGATGACCGGCACCGTGCGCCTCGGTGAGCGAACGGGCATGGACTCGTACTGGGTCACCCGGGCGCGCGAGGCGAAGAAATCGCTCGAGCAAGCTCTGGCAGACGAGAAGGCAGCATTGGCGAAACTGCCCTACACCGAAGAGCAGATGCAACTTGCGCTCGAGAAACTGAAGGGTCGCAAAGCGCCCCCGGCGACGCCCTAGTTCAGGTTGTCGCGCTGTCAGCGCTGCCTGCGGGCTGCTACGCTCGCTTCCTCCGAATCGAGGAGTTGCGTAGTGGCCAATACACCGCCCGGCGGCGACCCGCCTGGAAACCCACCCCCCGCCGGCTTTCCGCCCCCTGGCACGCCGGGTAGCGGTTCTGATTTCGAGCAGACCACAGTCGTCCAGGCGCCGGAGATCCCGCCTCACGCCAAGCCTCCGGGGCCGGGGGGCTCGACGATGGTTTCGCCTGTTCCTGCTGCGGCTGGGCCGCCGCAAATGGGCGTGCCCGCGCCGGGCGCTGGTCCGCCTCCTGGCCCGCCAATTGCTGCGGCACCGCCGATGGCGCCAGCACCCGCCGCTTGGCCAACTGGTCCCACACCGCCAGCACCTTCCCCCCAAGCTGCTCCTCCTGCAGGTCTCGCTCCGTCGGCCGCGCCTCCTGTTGGCCCCGCTCCGTCGGCCGCGCCTCCTATTGGCCCCGCTCCGGCGGCCGCACCACCACCGCAGGGGCCCTCAGTCCCATCATCTGCTGAGCCGGAGACCGCCAAACGACCGTCGCCCGAAGACAAGGCGGACGAGCGCGCCGACAAACGCGAGTACCTCGTCGAGCTGTTCGCAGCGATAGTGCTTGGTGCAGCGACCATCCTTGGCGCTTTTGGCGCCTATCAATCCGCTCTTTGGGGAGGCAACTGCCTGACCAACTACAACAAGGGCGCGATCACGATGAACCAGGCCAACTCTCAAATGCTGCTGGGCGTACAGCTGATCATGATGGACGGCATCTTGTTCATCGAGTCGGTTTCACAGCGCTTCTTGGGCAAGAACCTGGAGCAGCCTGGGCGGGCCAAGATTGCCGACTACCTCGACAAAGAGCTGATGCAGGACGATTTCCTGGTCGCATATGCATGGGCACAGAAGACCGGGGAGCCACCCTTCGACTTTCCCGGCTACGCCGTGGGTACGCCGGAGCACACCGCCATTGCGGCCAAGATTGAGGGCTACAAGGACAAGCCAATTCCCAGCTACGAGCAGATGCGCTTGGCTTCGGCGTTGGCCATGAGCAAAGAAGGTCAGAAGCTCTTCGCCCAAGGACAGAAGGACAACTCCACCGGCGATGCGTTCACCTTGGTCACGGTGTTCTTCACCGTCGTGCTGTTCTTCGCCGGCATGGCCAGTGTGCTGCGACGCTTCAGCTTCAAGGTCGCCTTTTTGGTGTTTGCGGTGGCGATGTTGGCGCTCGCTTCGGCGCGCATGTTCATGCTGCCTTTTGCCTAGCGACACGGGCGTGCGCTGGTGTGCTGAACGATGAGCTCACCGCTATCCGGGCTTGCGGGTCAGGAGTTGGCGCGCCTGGTCGCCTTTGGCATCGACTTGCTCGAGGCAGGCGCCGCTTCCTCGTTCGAGCCAGCGGCAGACATCGGGGCGCATCGGATAGATTGTGCAGCGCAGCTCTCGAGTGGTGAAGTCAACGCATAGTGCCGCGCACCGCCCCGACTCAATCCGCATGAATTGCCTGGCGCCATCGCTGCGGGTCAGGCCGTGCGCTGTCGCGTCCATGCGCTGCAAGTCGATCGCGAACAGCTCCAGATAGTCCTGTTGCGCAGACAAGCAGCAGCTGCCGCAGGCCACGCATTCAGGCAGGTTGGCTCGTGGCACCGCCAATATGAGTTAGAGGCGCACGTCCACGTGGGTGCGCCGGCGCAGCTTCTTGAGCCATTTCTTCTTGGCGTGCTCGAGCTTTTCACCCTGCACGCGCTGGATCATCTCCTTGCGTGCGGCCTCTGGCGAGGTGTAGCGCGAGGGCTGGCGATTGACGAGCTTCATGATGATCAGCGCGTCCTGGAATCGGAACGGCTCTGTGACCTCTCCACGATCGAGGTCCATGGCCACTTTTTCGAGGGCGCGCTTGAGCGTGGGGTACTTGCCGCGTAGTGCGAAGGGCGATCCGGCTGGAGCGCGAACACCCAAGTCGCCGCCTTTGTCCCGGGTTTGGGGGTCGCGGGAATGCTGTCGCGCCAGCTGGCCGAAGTCCGAGCCGCCACGTGCCAATGCCACGATTTGACGGCCCTTTGCAGTGGTTGCCTTCAGTAGCTCTTTGGCGGGATTGTCGCCGAGCGGCAGCGCTATCCAAGCTGGCTGATAGAGCAGGATGCGGCGCTCGTGCTTGACGACCTTGTGGTACATCGTGTCGAGGTCTTGTTTCGTGATGCGAACTTGGTTCTGCACCAGACGCTGGACCAGCTTGCCTTCGAGCACCTGCCGCCGAATCTCTCGGCGATACTCCTGCTCGGTCATGCCCGACTGTTTGCGAACGTCTTCAAACAGCTGCGACAAGCTCATCTTGGCGATGCGTGCGATGCGCTGCAGAGTCTTGTCGATGTCGTCCGAGCTGACCGTGATGTTGCTGCGGGCCGCCGCTTGTCGTTCGAGCTCCTCGTTGACGATGCGCTCGAGCAGTTGCCCATAGATCTTGTTCTCGGCAGGAATACACGGCGGCGTTCCCAGCGGGCAGCGGACGTGAAGCTGCACCAAGAAAGGTCGCGCCCGCGTTCGCAGGTCGCTGAGCAGTATCGCCCGCTCGCCGATCACCGCCACGATGCGCTCCACCACGACTGCCTGCGCTGCCCGAGGCACAGCCAGCAGCACGCCGGCCATCACCAGCCCCAAAACAAGTCGCCGCGCGGTAACCACCCCAGAGCCGTAGCTCCCCACCTGCCCCGACGCAACCCAACCCGCCACAATCTCCCCCCCGAGCCGGCACCAAACCCAGTACCCAACACCAGTACCAATACCGGTACCGGTACCAGTCACCTGTCACTTAGAAAAAGCCACATTTTGTAGAATAACGTTGTGATAACAGCATGATACTGAGGCACAAAAACGGTACCGGTACCAGTCACTTGTCACATTGGGCACAAAAACGGTACCTGTACCAGTCACTTGTCACATTGGGTCCGGCCACTTCGCTCCTGATCGCCTTGCTTGTCGCGTTGGGAACCTGTGATCGGATCACACCACGACCGTCAGCGCCCGCAGAGGCGATGAAGCAACTCGTTCATGTGACAAGTGACTGGTACCGGTACCGTTTTTGTGCCTCGCTATGCATTCGTAATTAAA
>CAZRGL010000016.1:0-43478 GCA_964599485.1 uncultured Polyangiaceae bacterium | reverse complement strand
CATGGGCAAGCAACGCTTGCCCGTGCTGTGAAATCCGTCGAACACGGGCAAGCTCCGCTTGCCCATGGCACGCTCGTTCCAACCGAACGGCATTGGCGTTGAGCCACCCCTGCGCCCAGACTCGGACTCGGAGGCCCTGCCTAGCCAATTTCGACAGCCTCCACGTCGTGGGGGCCGCGTCGCAATGGGGTGTGGGCGCGCCAGAGCATTAGTAGCTGGCTGTCGTCGGCATTGACGATCACGGTGTCTAGCTTGGTCTCGAGCCTGCGGTCATCATCTCGAAGGCGGACTCGGCAGGCGGGCGGGGACTCGCCCGGCAGCCGCAGAGCGATCGGAGCCGAGCGGCTGACGCCCTCGACGAGCAGCGACTCGTTGCCGCGTAGATGACCGGGCGCCACCAGACCACTGGAAGCAGCGTTGAAGAAGCGACGGTCGAAATCCTCTGCCAGCAAGGGCATGCGCTCGGCAACCCACGAGTCATCATAACTGCCAGCCAGCGCAGCACGCGGCTGCCACTCCGGCGACACGAAACCAAAACATGCTGGCGGCGGTGCGTCGCCGTATGCCCGAATGGGCACCTCCGGATCTTCGAGGTTGGGCAGGCGTGTGCCTTCGACGAAATGTCCGCCAGATCTGCGGTAGCCCACACCCACAGGATTGCGGGGCTCAAACGCGTCGTGCTCAGCCGAATCGACAAACGGATCGGTAGCCACCGTATCGTCCCATCCTCCAAATGCTCGCTCGTAGGCGAGCGGAACGCTGACGAAGGGCTGGGGCACGGTCATGCGAGCGCCGCCCCCCTCCCCCATCCAGAAACGGTCGCCGACCACGCGCACGGTCTTGGCCACCGGCCCGAGGGACAAACGCACGGTCATCTCAGTGGTGCCGCGCGATGGGGCCAGGGCGTGGCCGATCAGGACGACATCGGTAGCCGGTTTGAAGAAGGCTAGCTCCGGCTCGTACTTGTAGCTGGCGGTATCCGAATCACCGTAGCGCTGGCCGGCCGGGCAGATGTCGAGCTGCTGCTCGGCGAGCTTCAAACGCTGACCCTTGTGTATGTCGTAGGTGGCTTTGACGATGATCACCAGCAACGGCCGGCCCGCTTCGTCAGCCATGAAGGTGACGTCGCGAGCGAAGGGAGTGTTGTTGCTGATCGCGGCGTGACCCATGGTGAGCTCGAAGCGAGGCGGAGTATTCCACGGCAAGACGAGTCGGAGCAACGCCTCCAGGCGCTATCTGCGTTCGTACAGGCCGGTATCTTTGGATTTCTTGTACTCCGGGTCGAAGAGGTCGTCGCCCTTCGATGGCTTGCTCCTGACGCCTGGCGGCTTGGCAGCGGGCGCGGCCGTCGCGGGCGCTTTGGGTGGCGCCGTGTCGTCCTTTTCCCAGACTGGAAGCCAACGCCAACTGATGAGCTTGCGCTTGGCAGTCTCCTTCCTGAACTGGGCCTTGGCTTTGTCCATCGGCAAGCCGGCGCGACGGGCGAGACCCTCTAGCAGTAGCTCGAAGTAGGTATGCGACGCCGAGGCGCTCACCTGGTTCTGCGTCACAGTGCTCAGGCCAGCGACCTGTACCGAACCGCTCCCGCAATGACAGGTCGAAGCCATGTGTTGGGTGTGACGCAACTGTTTGCTCAGGCTGAAATGGGAATATCCCAACCCGCAAATGAGCAACACCAGCGCGCCAATGATGACCTTGGACTCAGTGGACATGTTCTCTTCCTCCGGCCCCTCAGGGCACCTCGATTTCGGTGTCGATGTAGGCAAAGCGGCTCGAGTTGCCCCGAACCTCGATGAGCCGCACGGTGTTTTGATCGTCCCAGGTAGCGTCGGCGGTCCACATGGTGAAACCAGGCCCGGGCATCTCGATGGGGCCATGCAAATGACCGGCATAGTTTGCCCACACCAGCTCGGCGTGGGGCTCGAACAGCTCGCCGATGATGGGCCACTCGATGGTGTCGAACATGCCGCCCATCATGGGGATGTGCGACAGCAGAACAATGCTCTCCTGGGCAGGCCCGGCAGCGACGACTTCAGCCAGCTCGGTCTCGAGCCAGGGCCAGGTGCCGCCAGTGTAGTCGTTGAGATCCCCGAACTCGGCCAGCGCGCCTTTGATTCCACGCACGCACCAGTCGAGAGCGAAGAAATGAACGCCGCGATGCTCGAAAGCAGCGTTTTGCAGCCATACGTCGGCGTTGGCATCGGGATGAGCAACAGGCGTCGAAGCAGTTCGCCAGTTTTCCAGCTGGCCATCGAGGGCATCGAGCTGTGGCCGATAGACTTGCTCGAAGGTCTCGTCGTCGTCAGCGGCTATCTCGTTGTCTCCGATGAGGGGCACGTAGGGCACCTGAAGCTGATCGAGCAGCTTCTTCGACTGCGGCAGCCCTTGTCCCCAGCCGATGTCGCCAAGCACCAGCACCACCTCGATCTTGCGAGTGGAAGCGTTGTCGTTGATCCACTTCACGGCCGCTTTGAGGCGCTCCTCATTTTCGGCCACTGTGGTGATGTGGGGATCGGCGATGAGGGCGAAGGAAAACAGCTCCGCCAAGGGCTGCTCCTGTTCGCTAGCCTCCGAGCCGCAGCCCAGGCAAGCGAACATCGAAACAGCACCGATCAACAACGAGGTGGCCGGAGCCGAGTAACCGTGAA
Source organism: uncultured Polyangiaceae bacterium (assembly GCA_964599485.1). Taxonomy (GTDB): domain Bacteria; phylum Myxococcota_A; class Polyangia; order Polyangiales; family Polyangiaceae; genus JAPYTK01. The sequence goes on along the minus strand of CAZRGL010000016.1, from coordinate 40,830 downwards.
GACACATGGTCCGCTGTGGCTACCGCGCTCATCCAGACGCGTCCAGTCGCCGACGCCGCGGTGGTGTAGACTCGAGCCTCGCGGCGCGACAGAGCGCCGCCTCATGGGAGGAATGATTTCATGCACGTGGTGTTGATCGGAGCCGAGCTCGAAGAAAACCTCGCCATTCGCTACCTGTGGGGAGCGCTCGAACGCGCCGGCCACCAGGTGAGCCAGATCATCTTCGATGAGGTCAGCCAGATCGAGCGGGCCGCCGCCCAGCTCGCTGACTGTGGTGCTGAGCTAGCGGGCATGTCGATGGTGTTCACCTACCGCGCCCGTGAGTTCGCCGCGCTCGCTGAGCGGGCGCGCGAGCTCGGCTTCGAAGGCCACCTGCTAGCCGGCGGACACTTCGCCGCGTTCCACGCCGAGCAATTGCTGCGCGACGTGCCGGCCATCGACTCGGTAGCCCGCGGCGAGGGCGAAGAGATCATCGTCGCTGTCGCCTCCAAGCTGACACAGCTAGGCGAGGTTGACGGGCTGGTATGGCGCGACGGTGAGCAGGTCGTTTGCAACACCCCCACCAACAATCCACCAGATCTTGATGGCTTGGCCGAGCCGCGCCGCATGGAGCCTTTCGACAATTTCCTCGGCTTGCCGATCTGCAACATGCTCTCCTCACGTGGCTGCAGCTACGCCTGCGCCTTCTGCTCGATATCCGCTTGGCACCGCATGTGCGGCGGTGAGCGTTATCGCATCCGAGAGCCCGAGCAGGTGGCCGACGAGATGGCCCGGCTCTACCGCCGCGGCGTGCGGCTGTTCAATTTCCACGACGACAACTTCTTTTTGAGCGACCGCGACCAAATGCTCGAGCGCTTGCAGCGGCTCGCCGACGGGCTCGCCGAGCGCGGCGTGGGACGTATCGGTTACGCCGTCAAGAGTCGTCCCGACACCGTCGATGAAGAGGTCTTCCGGGTGCTCAAGCAAATGGGGCTGTTTCGCGTGTTCTTGGGCATCGAGGCAGGTACCAGCACTTCGCTTGCCAAGCTCGGCCGCAGCCAAAGCCTGCGCGACAACGAGCGAGCCCTCGACATCGTCAACAAGCTCGATGTGCACGCTTGTTTCAATCTGCTGCTGCTCAACCCCGACTCGACCCTCGAGGACATGGCCGCCAACGTGGCTTTCCTCAAGGCCAACCCGTTCAATCCAATGAACTTCTGCCGCACCGAGGTCTACGCCGGCACTCCGCTGCTGCGCCGCCTGGAGCGACAGGACCGGCTGCTCGGCGACTATTGGGGCCACGATTACCTCATCGCCGACGAGCGGGCCCAGGCTGCCTTCGAGGTGAGCTTCGCCGCTTTCGAGAGTCGCAATTATGGCGAGCATTGCCTGCATCACCGCGCCATGCACGTCGACTACGAGCATCAGCTGCTGAGCGATTTCTATGGCAGCGACGTCAAGCTCCGCACCCGCGTGAAACGATACATTGCCAAGGTCAACATCAACACCTGTGAGCATCTCGAGTCGATCATGACGGCCGTGGATGTCCCCAGGGCTGACCAGGCCGATCACAGCGGACTGAGCGCGACGATGAAGGCGTTGGTCGAGGCCGACAATCACCGTCTGATCGTCGAGGGTGATGCGCTCCTCGCTGAGATCCGCCGGCGCGCCTCGACGGAGCAGGGTGCGGGCCGGGCGCTGCTGCGAGCGGTGAAAGCCGCAGGCGTTGCTGCAGCGTTGACCTTGACCGCGGCTTGCGAAAAACCGCCCCTGCCGGAAATGGCGCCGATGCCAGAGATGGCCCCCAGGCCAGAGATGGCGCCCCGGCCCGAGATGGCCCCAAGACCCCCGGCAACGACAACGACAACGACGACCAGTCCTGCCGATGCTGGCGCCAAGCCCAGCTTGGGAGAAGCAACGCTCATCAGGCCGAGCTTCGTAAAACAAGCGCTACCCTTCCTTTCGAGCCAATTGACCCCAGGCCAAGGCGTGGAGGTCGAGCTGTGGATCGACGACAAGGGAGACGTGAGCAAGGTCTTGTTGCGAGGAACCAAGCTGCCGGGTCATGCCCTAGGCGCCTTGACCAAGCGAATGGAAACTTGGCAGACCTCCATCAAGGGGGCGCTGGGCAAGCGCTTCGTGCTCAAGTTCAGCGCAGCCGAGCTGGCCGCGGCCGGTGCCGCCGCGACCCGAAATGGCGCCGCGACCCGAGATGGCGCCGCGACCGCCGCCGAAAATCAAGTGAACCCATGACGTAGCGCTTGGGCGCACGGATGACGCAATTTTGCCCGTGCAAGCCGCCCGATTGACTCGGCCTACGAAAACACGCACGCTGGCCAATCTTCGAGCAATTGCCGCGGCGTGCTGCCGCGCATCAAGCTACCCGACGAAGAAAGGACCAAGGAATCCCATGAAGCGTTTGTTCGCAGCGATCTGCACATGCTCACTGGTGCTACTAGCAGCAAGCTCGGCCCAAGCCGGCAGCCCACCGCCCAATTGCTTCGGCGTCCCGGGCGCCTCTTGTTTCAAGTTCGGTCCCCACAAGCTGCCCAAGAACGTCAAGGAGTACAAAGCCCTGCGCAGCAAGTTCATGAAGGCCAACAGCGAGGTCAAGAAAGCCTACGGCGGCGCTGCGCTATTCCTCTACGCCTTGATGGTGCGCACCTACGACAAGAGCTTGGGCAACAAGTTCCTGGTCATGGCGCTGACCAAAGATGGCCTGAGCAAGGGCAACCATTACAAAGGCTACACCTGGTCGCGCTCACTCGACTACCACATCAAGCGCATCACCAAACGGCCCCAGATCCCGCGCAGCCACGTCGGCAACTCGTCGCCGAAGAACAACTATAAGGTCAACTTCAAGAAGGCCATCAACATCAAGTTCCGCAAACAGACCAAGTACGTTCCTGATCCGGCAACCGGCAAGTACAAAGTGTTCGCTTGCACCAGTGGCGCGGCCACCTGTCGCCCCTTGGCGTTGCGCCGTAACAAGAATGGTATTTGGAAAGTGAAGAGCTTCTCCTCCATCTCGGTCGGCATCATGAAGCCACCGGTGACGGATGACGGCGACGACCTCTAGCCGTGAGCAATTAGCAATTGGCAATGCGCCTGGCCTTGTGCCGGGCGCTTTGCTTTTGTGGATCAGGGCGCTGGTTGCTCTTGGTCGATGCCCTGCTCAGCTGCATCCGGCACGAATTGGCGCAACTGCCAAGCGCGCAGGAACTGCTTTCGCTCGAGGCTCTTGAGAGCGTCGACGAAACGGCCGGCCAGTAATGCTGGAGCGACCACAGTGGCGACGCTCATCGCCGCGAGGGTCCAAATCGTCAAACCGGCAGGCAGCTCGAGCATCATTGGCACGATGATCATCTGCCCCCCGGCGAAGACGTAGCTGCTGGGCAACAAGCCAATGGTCTGCAGCAGCAGCGGCAACACGATTGCACCGGTACAAACAGCTACGAAAAGCGCACGCAGCCGGGCGCTCGCACGCAAGTCGACTATCAGAAGGACGGCGCAAACCGAAGCGCCACCAGGCACCAGAATGAGCGGCCCAGCAACCAAGCCGGCGACAGCGAGCACGCCAAACAAGGCCACCATGACCACGCCGATACTGACCGAGGTGATCTTGCGACCAAACACGGCGATGGCGAGCATGGCAGCCACCAGCACACCGACGCCAGCGCCGAAGACCCGCCAGGAGTGGATCCCCATCCACAAGACGAATGGCGTCCACACCGCTATCGACAGCACCGTGACGGCCACTGCACGAGCCATGGCCGGTCGGTGCAGCTCGCGCATCCGCCCGAGCGCATCCTCGACCTCAGTGGGCATGGTGGTGGGCAGCTCGACGAGCAGCTCGATCATGGCCGTGAGCGCATCCTGATGGTCGGGCCGGAGCGCCAAGGCTGAGCGTAGCTCGCGGGCGGCTTCGGTGCGCGCCGCCGCGGCGTCTTGCTCTCCTCGCCGAGAAGCTTCGAGCGCCGATCGAGCAGCCTCGGCGTGCTCGTCGGCCATTTGAGCCCGCCGCTCGAGATCGAGATCGCCCTGCAGAAAGCGATCGACAGCCTCATGCAGGGCCCGCGCGCTCACGAAGCGGTCGGCAGGCTCGAGCGCGACGGCGTGCTGACAGATGTCGTCGAGCTCTGGAGGTATCGCCCTGTCGGTAGCGCGGGCGCTCGGCCGGCCATCGACCTGTACCAACGTGGAATGCAATCGTCCTGTCACACTCTCGGCAGCGTGAAGTGGCTCGAGGGCGAGCAACTCGAAGAGGATCGCACCGAGCGCGTAGATGTCCGAGGCGGGCCCAAGAGCGTCGACATCCCCTGCTGCTTGCTCGGGCGCCATGTATCCAGGCGTGCCCAGAATGGAACCGTAAGCCGTTGGGCTGCTACCGACATCGGGCACCTCCACCTCGCGTGGCGAGGCGGTCGAGAGCACTTCGGCCAGTGAGCTACGCTGCTCGTCGTGCTCGCCAGCGACCTTGGCTAGGCCCCAGTCGAGCACGTTGACCTCACCGAACGCGCCCAGCATGACGTTTTCGGGTTTGAGATCGCGGTGGATCACACCGCGGGCGTGGGCATACTCGACCGCGAGGCATACGCTACTGAAGCTCGACAGAAGCTTGTGCCTAGAGAAGAAACGCTCCGCTTTGGGATCGCCGCCGCGCAGCGCTTCGATGACGTCGCGCAGGGTCACGCCATACACGCGTTTCATGGTGAAGTACGACTGGCCATCGGGATCGATACCCATGTCGTAAACCGGCACGATGCTCGGGTGCTCGAGCTGCGCCTGGATCCTGGCCTCGCGCTCGAAACGAGCCCGCACATCCAAGTTCTTACCGCTGTGGGCATGCATACGCTTGAGCGCTACGTCGCGCCCGATCTGCTCATCGTGGCAGAGCAGCACTTCGCCCATACCGCCGGCCCCGATGCTGCCGCGACGCGGGTAGCGCTCTGCGGTGCCCCGTTCCGACAGGGGTGAGGTGCTGATGTCGACATTGGCCACGATGGTCTCCCTCGCCGCGAAGGGCAGGATCTCGCTGGGGATCTGGTAGGCAGTGGCCGCGCCGCCTCCTTCAGCCTCGGCCCCGTCGTCGGAGGCTGGGCCCGAGTCGCTGTGACGGCTGTCAGCTGGGTCCTTGCTCGTGTCGAAACCACTCATGACCCGCACATCGTAGCGCGCCCAATCCCGCGAGCCGAGCTACTCGCTCGGCGCAATTCGCTGGCCTGCCATCGCGCGAGATCAATGTGCACCGACGTCGGGGCCCGCCGGCCACGATTTCATGTGGTCGACGCCGACCGGTACATGTTTGAGCACACCGAAGACCGTGTACCGGACACCCCTACGTCTGCGAATCGAGGTATCTCTTCAGGCACGAAGTCTGCAAGAGGACCACATGGTGAAACAGATCACGCCAAGCAGCAGACGACGAAAGCTCAAGCAGGTCACTGCGATGTGCTGCGCGCTGCTGTTTGGTTTGACAGCATGCGCCAGGCGCGACCGGCCGTGTCCGCAGGTCGCGAGCGACGCTCGAGCGTCGAACCGGCCTGTCGCTTGCCCCGAAGGCTCAACGCCCGAGGGCAAGCAATGTGTCAGAACGAACGTGGTGAACGTGACGCGCGTCGGCACGAGACTCGGCTGTCCACTTGAAGCTCGCCAGAGGCTCGGGTGTCCACTTGGAACTCGCCTGAGGCATGGTCGCTGCGTTTTGCACGTGGCCTACGACTGTCCTTCCGGAATGCACTTCGTCGAGCGGCAGGGGTGCCGACCTGACGTCCCCACCATCCCGCCGGCCGCCGCCAAGCCAGCCCAAAGCACGACAACCCAAGCGGCAGCAGCCAAGCCAAAGCAGGCAGCGAACAACCTCCTGCCCACCGGCCCCGACCCACCTGCTCGTATGCCGAGCAACCGAGTGGATGTGAAGCATACTCGACTGCTCATAACCGAAATCACGGGTCTCGAGAGGCAGCTGAGAGCCGTCTCGAGGCGTCATAGGGCGCGGCCTCGCCTCCTGTACCGTCTCGCTGAGGCCTATGTTGCACTAGAGCACGTTGCCGAGCGGAACCTCATCGAGGCGACCAGCAAGGTCGCACGGAATCGGCGCGCGAATCTGACCCGAGCGCTCCGGTACGAGAAAGAGGCCCGGAAGGCGACCAAGCTAATCAACGTCGCCGGCAAGAAAGCCATCAAACATTACAAGACCCTGCTACGCGATTATCCGAACAGATGCGCCGTCGATGGCCGGTCGGTCAAGAAACAAGGTTGCCCCGACGAGGTGCTCTACGCGCTGGGCTATCAGTACGAGCGAATCGGGCAGTACGCGGAGGCTGCCGCCACCTACAACAGACTCTTGCGAATCAAACCCCGCCCGCGCTTTGCGAGACGCGCGCGACAGCGGCTCAAGGGCAAGAGGATGTCTCAGCGCACACCGCGACCGAAGGGCAAACCGTCCTATGGCCCTGGATTCTAGGAGGTGGTCGTGCAACGGCCAAGAGTGCAGTCGAACACCGGTCGCGCCATCCTTGCCCAAGTGGCGGTGTTGGTTCTTTGGGCAGCCGGCGGATGCCCGGCCCCGGTCCAAGCTATTGACCGCGAGGCCGTCTTCGCAACACCGCGAGCGGCCATCGTAGATGCAGCGGCCCCACTCGCGCCTAGCACAGCCGACGCATCAGTAGCGGGCAGCGATGGTGTGCCGACCGCTGGCCGGCGCCTTCGCTTCCAGTTCCGCGACGAGATGCTGAGCGACGAAACGAAGAAGGAGACCACCAGGATTGTGGCGAAACGTCTCGAGAGCTTCGGGGTAAGGCGGTTCTCGATTCGTGTGCTCGACGACCAGCTCATCGTCGAGACCGGCCATTTCGCGCCAGCACGCCACAAAGCCATGAAGCGCACTATCCACCAACGTGGCGAGCTCGTCGTGGCGCGGCTCGATGACGGCGTCTCGCTCAACGATCCAACACTCCAAGCGGCCAAGCTGCCCGCCGGGGTCAGGTTGGTTTTGGAAGAGGCCTATCACGGGCCCGAACGTTACACGTCCCGCCGCTTTGCGCAGACTATCCCTGTGGCTGGCGAAACCGAGCTCGAGGCGCGTCGCAAACTGGCGGCTTGGTGCGCCACCGTCCAGCTCGATGAGAATCACAGAATCGTGCTCGGGGAAGCTCGAAACGGCGACAGACGGCTGGCGTAGCTATGTGCTGTGGCGGACCGGGCAATTGGGAAATGGCCTGAAGTACGTCGAGCTGGAACGGTCGATGTTTCGGCAAGTGTATGCCAGCGTCGACAACGGCTCCTGGCTGCTCAATCTCCAATTCAACGAGCTTGGAAGCAAGACGATGACGCAGCTCAGCGCGGCAATCGCTGAGCGACGCCTTGCGATCATCTTCGACGGCACGGTTCAACTGGCACCTTTGGTCTTGTTGACGTCCAACGACGAGGTCGCGAGGCTTTGGAGCAAGAACTTGCGGCAATGGGATGCCCGTTGGATCGCAGCGGTAGCGAACGGTGGTGCGCTACCGGCAGCGCTCGAGCCGACCGGTCTGGAGCCGCTGTCGAAATAGCAGTAGCTCGCGCGTCCCCGCGGCTGTGCTTGCCCCGACGTCCGCGGTCACGTGCGGGTCACCGATGGCGGTGTACGGCGCCTGCTGGGCGCCAGGGCTAGCCAAGGCTGCTCGTGCCCTCCGAGTTACCAGGTTACTCGGCCTTGAAAGGTCGATGCGGGTGGAGGGGGATCCGGCGGCGGACGACGCGGAGCCTTCCCTTCGTGACGCCATTTGCGGTGGCGCTTGCCACGAGGGCCGCGACGGCGCTTGCCGCGACGGCGGTTACGTCGCTTGCGCAGGCGCTCGAGCATGACTTTGTGCTTGGCTTGTTGCTCGGGCGTAAGCACGGCGTTGATACGCGAGTTCATGCTCTGGCGAAGCTTGTCGAGCTCGGGGCGCACGTCGACCATCAGACGCTCACGTTCCTGCTCGCCCTCGCGGAGGATCGCTTCGATCTTGGTCCGTTGGTCGTCGTCGAGATCGAGATGGCGAGTCATGGCTTGGAGCCGGAAGCGCGCCCGAGCTTTGGTCGGTGGCCCGCCCATGGTGTGGCGCATCGATCGCAAGCCATGCATGTGCATGAGCGCGCCGCCGACGCCCCCGCCGAGCAGGAACACGCCTACCAAAATGGCGATCACCTTGAGTCGCGATGCATTCTTGGCGCTCAATCTGACACCTCGAGAACGTCAATCGTAGCCATGACCTCCTGGTCGTACTCGCTCTGGGCGAACATCGACAGCGTCAGGCAAGCCGCTGCCGCTACTGCGGCCACCGCAACGGCGAACCGACCAGTTCGCACCATTTCGTTACGCCATGCAGCAGCACCTGGCTGAGAGGAAGGCGCCGCGGCCACCGACTCACTCATGATTTGATCCATGAGCGCATCGGCAAAGTCATCACTGGGCTGGACCGTTTCGGTGGCCCGGGCCAGCGCTTCGAGCTGGTCAGGCTTCGTCATTGGCGTCCTCCTCCCGATAGCGTTTTTGCAGCGTGGCACGTGCTCTGCCCAAGCGTTGCTCCACCGCGCCCTGCGAGCAGTCCAGAATCGCAGCAACCTCTTTGGCCGTCTTGCCCTCGATCTTGCGGAGCACGAAGGCGGCGCGCTGCTGTGGCGGCAGCTCTTGGAGCCATGTGTCGAGCTGCCGGAGCGCCAAGCGCGCCTCTGCGCTGACTGCGCCATCGAACCGCGGCTCGCGCTTGTCGCCAGTGGGGAGCTCTCGGCGCTTTCTGAGCGCATCGATACACGCGTTGCTCACGATTCGATACAGCCAGGTTCGTACGCTCGAGCGTCCATCGTACTTGCCAGCGGAGAGGGCGCGAAAAGCCTTGAGGTAGCCATCCTGCAAAGCGTCCTCGGCTTCCGCCAAGTCGCCAACGATGCGGGTGGCCAAGCGGTAGAGCGGCCCCTTGGTGTGCTCCACGATGCTGCGAAAAGCGGCAGCATCGCCTTTGGCAACCTGCGCCGCCACCAGCTTCAAGTCGACCGACACACCACCCCTTGTTCACTGTTGCATCCGCCCTGCAAAATCCGTCAACCCGCGCGCCGCCGCAAGGGCGACGCGCCCGGGTCCGTCTTTCTTAGTGTCCTCGACGCATGCCGCGGTGACCAAAGCGCTTCGGTCCTTCCCGTAGCAGCTTGGCGAGCTTTTCGCGCTGCGGCTTGGTGAGGATCGGCAGGATCGCTTTCATCTTGGCGACTTTGTGGGTGAAGCGCTTGCGCATGTGCTCGCCCATCGGCATCTTCGCGGCCAGGGCCTTCGCATCGAAGTTGTCCGAGGCGAAGGCCTCTCCGAATGCGCTCATCTTGGCGCGCATCGCCTCGCGGTGCGCCTTCTTGTCGGCCAGTCCAGGCCGCTCGGCGTGGCTCTTGTCTCTCAGCGCCCGCAGTTGCTCTCGCTGCTCTTCGCTGAGATCGAGCTGCTTGATCAGCTTGCCCATACCGTGCTTGCCCATCTTGCCGTGCTTGCCGAATTTTCCGCGGGCGCGCTCGCCTCCGCGCTTGCGCCCACGCGCGCGGTCACCTCCGCGCCTGCGGTGCCGGCGACCTTCGGGGCCATCTGCAGCCTCATCGCCGCGGAAGTGACGGCCCTTCTTGTCACCCCATTTCCTCATCTTGGCGATGAGGGCGCTGCGCTGCTCGGGGCTGAGCAACTTGTGCAGCTGTTCGAGCGCTTTGGCCATCTTGTCGCGCTTGGCAACCATCTGGGCGTCGATCGCTTCGGTGGCCTTGGTGATGGCTGCGTCATCGATATTGCCCGCGGCCACACCGTCAGCGAGCGCCTCATGGAAGGACTTGAATGCCGTCATGCCCTTCTTGTCCGGCTTCAGCTCGCCGAGCAACGCCTCGATCCCAGTGCGCTGCGCGTCGCTGAGATCCTTTAATTTCAAAGCCTTACGGAAGAGCTTGGCTGGCCCGCGCTTGAAAGCGCGGCCATGGCGGCCCTTGCGCGCACGCTTGTTGGATTTGTCAAAAGCGGGCGTGGCAGCATTTGGGGCATCATCGGCCCCCTGGGCCAGCGGCGCCTTGTCGGTGCCAACAGTGCTCTGTTCATCAGATCCGCAGCCAACCGCCAGCAGAAGGCAGGAAATTCCGCCGAACAACCCGATTCGCTTGATGAAGGAGTTCTTTGTCATCGGTTATTTTCTCCGTATCTCGACGACCGCGTTGTAGGTGTCGCCTCTTGGGTATGACGCAAGTCAGCGTAGAAACCATACGCCGCTGCTTCGACTAAGTCCCAACGAAGCCCTCAAGTGGGCGGCTCGACAGGGACGTCGGTGGACGAGCCAGCTCCCCAAAACTGGAGATTGGGAGGCGCTGCCGGAATCGCGATGACGGTCGAAGTGACCAAATCTTGCCCGAAATTGATCTCGAAGAGCTGACCCGCGTTGGAGAACCCGTAGGCGCTACCGCCCCAATAAGCGAGCCCGTAGACGGCCGAATGACCCACCGGACCCCAATTCTTGATCATCGCCCCGGTGGTGGGATTGACCTCCACCAAGCAGTCGCCGCAGCCCGAGCCGGTTACGGTCAAGAAGGTGCCGCCTTTGATTACCGAGACAATGTCGCCGCTCGATGCGTAGCCGCTGCCCAGCGAGCCGATCTGAGTGACGTTGCCGTTTACCGTGTCGATGCGGACGTAGGTCGAGCCGTTGTAGCCAACCAGCGCTTCCTCGTTCTGATCGACCGTGCCTTCGGGGACGAAGGACAGCGAGTTGGGATAGGAGCCGCTGGAAATGTGCGTGCAGGCCGCGGTGTTCTTGTCGATCTTGTACAAGCCGCTGAAGGTGGTAGCGAAGATGAGACTGTTCTTGTCGATGGCCAGATCGATGACCGACGAGCAACCCGTGAAGTTGCCGACCACCGTGACGACCTTGGTCAACGGATCGAGCTTGTAGAGCACCGATGGGCCGTGACCAAAAACCTCAGCTGGGCCAACCGGAGCGCTGCCCCCACCGCCGCCAACATTGAAATCACCGCCTAGACCTGTAGACGTCCCGGTCGCAGTCAACGACGTCGAGGTGCTGCTGGTGCTCGCCGAAGTGCCGCCGCCGCCCTTGCTCTCGCCGAACACCTCGGGATCTTTGGTCGCCGAGCAAGCCAGTAGCGTCGCGAGCAAAGTCACAAAAAGCCATCTCATCCGGTGATGTTATCACGGCCTCGCAGTTGTACCCTGCCGCCTGAGATTGCCCTTTTGCCCAATCCCCACCGCCACGGGTCAAAGGAAGAAACGGGGCCGTTGCAGCCCTGACGCCTGACGACAACCGTCAATGACGTGCTCGAACACAAGTGCCGCGCGACAAGAGAGTGAGCCCATGCAAAATTATTTCATGCGATTGAACCCCCGACTTGCGGTGAGCTGGCTCGCGGCGACTTGGCTGCTCGCATGCAGCGCCACGCCGATCAACCAGAGCACAGCGCCATCCGGAAACAGCTCGTCAGCTCGGGCGACAGCGGCGCCTCCGGCCTCGACAGCGTCGCCTGCGGAGCCGGTTGCATCTTCATCGGTGGACACGAGCGCGTCGACTACCGGCAGCGCCACGCTCGGATACGCAACGAACAAGGCCTGCACCAGCGCCGCCGAATGCGAGCCGGGTCAATCCTGCGAGGGGGCTTGCGGGCAAGCCGTATGCATGCGTCCCAGACGCTGCACACGGGATCTGCGCCCCTACTGCGGCTGCGACGGCAAGACCTTCCGCTCGAGCGGCAGCTGTCCCGGCAAGCCCTACGCCCACCGAGGCCCCTGCAAGCCAGCCGCTGGGAAGTAGCAGCCCAACCAAGGACGCACGCTTGACCTGAGCGAGCCCACGTTGCACACCTTGCGGGTGAGCGAGCTGCGAACATACTGGTCGAGGGCTGGCTTGCTTGCCCTCGTATTGGCCGTCTTGCTCATCGGCTCGGCGTGCTCCGAGACCAATCCAGACCCAGAAAAGAACACCGCCCAAGGCGGCTTTGCGGGCGCTGGTGGCTCGACCAGTCAAGGTGGTAGCCCGCCGGTGTACAAGGGAACCGTGCAGGGGAAGCTGACCGACGACGGAGGCGTTCCCATTGGTGATCTGGCAGTAACGCTCTGCGGCGCCGGGGTATGCTTGGTCACCAAGACCGATCAAGATGGTGGTTTTCTGTTCGAACAAGTCCGGCCCGCATCGCATGTGCTGGAGAACATTGGCTACCCAGGTGACGACCAAGCGGCTGCCGCCCTCGAGCTGACGCGCTTTTTCGACTTCGTTTCGGTTGAGCTCGACGAGCAGGTTGTCCTGTCCAGAACCATGATCATCCCGAGTGTGGCTGAGCACCTAGGCCCCCTATCGGGCAGCCAACAGCTCACGCTCGCCGGCGGCCTCGAGGTGTCGTTCGACGCTGATCTGTTCGGCAGTGAGGACAATCCCCTTCCCGCCCCTGCCGAGGCGCTGCATTTCGGCGCTATCGAAATCCCCAAAGCGGACTGGCCCACCGGCGGGCTCAACGGCTGGAAGATCCTGCGCGCTTGGGGCACCGCGGTGTGGGATCTGCATCACGAAGACGCCTTCGCGGTAGTCGCCCCGCTCGGGGACGCTGGCCCGCTCGCGCCTAACGCCGCGGTCGCTTTTCTGGTGGCCGACTACACCTACGGTTTCGAGCAAGGCATGTTTTTCGAGGAGACAGCAGAGCTGACCGAAGATGGCACCGCAATCCGCACGCCGAGCAGCGGCGGGCTCGATCGCAGCACCCTTTGGCTCGCCGTGACCAAAGAGCCATGAGCGAGAATGCAATCATGAACCACCCCTATCGACTGTTGCTCCCCTTGGCGTTGGCTGGCTTGCTCGCCTGCAGCGGCGGTGACGAAAGTGAGCCGAGCTCCACCTCTTCAACCACGACCCAGAGCACCGGCACCGCCAGCAACAGCGACAGCAACAGCGGCACCACGAGCAGCGGCACCACGAGCAGCGGCACCACGAGCGCAGACGATTGCACCGGCATCGAGCCCAAGCGGAACATCCTGACGCCTGCCGATCTGTTGACGATGCTCGACAACAAGGACTTCGAGCTCATCAACGTGCACATCCCCTACGCTGGTGAGATCGTGGGTACAGACGTGCACATTGCTTATACCGATGTGGACGCCATCGAAGCACATCTCGGCAGTCAGCTCGCCGCCAAGGTCGTCCTCTATTGTCTGACGGGCCCAATGAGCGAAATCGCCGGCGACGACCTCGTCTCACGCGGCTACTGCCAAGTCTACGACATGCCCGACGGCCTCTTTCAATGGCAACAGCTCGGCTACCCGAGCAAAGACTGAACGCCCCTCAAACCAGCTGCCCCTCCCTCAAGGGGCTAGCCGCCCGCCAAGACTCCGACCTGGATCGTCGGCGCGGTACGCTTGGAGCCAGTCGATGCCTTCTTCGATCGCCTGACGTACGCGATCACGAAGCGCAAACACCGCCTCGTCGTCCCGGCCGTCGCTACCAAACGCGGTCGTGTCGATCAGCTCGCCAAACCTGTAATAGAGCCGCTCGGGCCGCGGCAGCGGCGTTGGGCCAAGACCCTTGACCACTGGCATGATCATGTCGCGACGTAAGCCGAAGCGCCTGACGAAGCGACCAATCGGCGTCGCCATGATGTCGTCAGCATCGAGCAGAATATCGAAAGCGTCATCGACTCCGATTGCCGAGAAGGGCTGGATGGGCACTTGGTGGGCAATGGCCATCCGCGCGAAGCCCACCCGCTCGTTCCACACCAGCTTGTATTGCTCGCCCCGCCGCTTGGCGACCTCGCGTGCGCCTCCCGGAAACACCAGGACCTGCTCGCCAGCCCGGAAGAGAGCCGCGCAGTTTTCACGGGAAGCCTCGACGACCCCGTGACGCAACAGCGCTCTTCCCCAAAGCGGGATGCCAAAATGCACGCTATCGCCCAGGGCGCGCAAGGCGATGCCGCAGCGCTCGTAGATCTCCGCGAGCATCAGCGTCGTGTCGAGGATCCCGAACATCGTGTGGTTGCCGATGAACAGCGTGGGACCAGCTCTGGGTACGGCGTCCAGGCCGAAACACACCGGGCTGGCAAGCCATCGGAACAGCCTCATGCTCCGCACGAAACGACGCATGTCCTGCTCACGCGGCGGCGACGGTAGCTCGGCGTTGCTCATCAGCGCATTGTAGGCAGAAATGTGCTCCGGATCCGTTGACAGCATCCCCGGCGGGCTTATATTGAGTGAGCGCTCACTAATTAGGAGGTAGGGAATGGAACTAGACAAGATCAAGCTCGATGGTGTGGTTGCCAACGTCTCGAACATTGAAATTGCACGGCAAATCCTGGAGCAGCTCACGGGACTGAAGCCTTTCTTGCGCTTCGAGCTGCAACTGTCGGGAGGGCGCGTGCCGGTGGTTTTGTTCGATTGTGGCGACCATGCCATCGAGCTGATCGGGGGCGCTCACAGCCGACGGGCGGCCGGCTTGGGTCACATCAGCAAAGTGACGCTCGAGCTGCCTGGCTGCGAGCCAGCCGAGGCGCTGCTGGACCAAGACACGTTGCTGTGCGTCCGCCCCGGCCCCGCTGCACGCATTGCCGAGATATCCATCCGTTCGGCGGCGCCCCGTGCAGATGCGGCGGTATTGGCGGGCGCCTGTGGAGCTGAAGTGCTGCCGAGCGACGAGACAGCAGTGGGACTGGGCGGCACCACGCTGCGACTATTGCCCAGCGGCAAAGCCGTTGCGCCGCGACCCGAGCCCAACATGGGGACGCTTGGCTGGCACCGTATCGGGTTGGGCTGCGCCGCCCTCGAGCCCGCCGTCGAGGCGCTCGCAGCCACTTCGGCGGAGCTGCTGCTGGCTCCCTTCGAGGTGATGAGCGGCTTGCGTGAGGCCGTGTTCCAGCTACCCTCAGGGCTCTTGGTCCAGCCGGTCGAGCAGAAGCTCTACAAGATGCTCCCTGTCATCGCGGTCAAATGGCTGGCCGCAAAGCTCACCGGCCGGCCCCTTCGTTTCGCCCATGCACCCCTTTGTGCTGGCTAAAGTTGCAGCACATGGCGAGCAATGGGCTACGATGTAGCTGTCTTGCTCGCCCCTACCTTCAAGCGCGCTGCTGTTGCTTTCATGGTTGCCGCGATCGCGGCTGGCTGCGGACTGCTGTTGGGGATCGATGAGCTCACCGATCCACAACCGGGAGCCGGTGGCGCGACTTCCTCGACGACGAGCACGCCGACGACTGGCAACACTGGAGGGGGCGGCGACACAGGTGATGGCGGCGGCGGCGGCACCGTTGAGGGAGTGAACAACTACGCTTACCGTCAACAGATAAACATCGACGCTAGCAAGAAGGCCCTGCTCGCTGGCCACACCGTGGAGCTGGTCATCGATCACAAGTCCATGGTCGAGACAGGCAACAGCCTCGATTCCGGCGACGATGTGCGAATCCTGCGAAAAGTCGGAACCGGCTGGCACGAGGTCGACCGCGTCCTAGATGCCAACTCGAGCTGGGAACACGCGACCACGACCATCCATTTCGAGCTCGAGGACGGGCTCACGGGCATTGGCGAAGACTACTTCCTCTACTACGGCAATGAGTCTCCCGACACCGTCAAGGCCGATCCGGACATCGTGTACCTCAGCTGGGACGACTTCGACGATGATAACGTGGCGCAGCTGGAGATCTCACAGTTCGGTAGCGCAGAAGCTACAGCAACGGTGGCCGACGGCGTCTTGAAGTTGGAAGGCAGGGGCAACAAGATTGCGGGCTCTTCGGACGACTTCGTCTTTATGTCCCGCCAGCTGACTCAGGATGTCGTATTCGACGTTCAAATCGTCAAGTTTGATGGTCCCATTGGTCAGCAAGCGATCCTCGGTGGCGTCATGATCCGGAAAGCGCTGACCACGGACGCACCGCACGCAACCATAGGCTTGAAGCAAGATATGAAAGCGGACTTCGTGCGCCGCGCTGATACGGGTGGCAACACCGAAAAGACGCTCTCCATGACGAATGTGCCCCAACCTACCCTGCTGCGTTTGACGCGCCACGGTACGTCGTTCACGGCGAGCCTCCTCACTGCGTCCAAGAAATGGGAGAGCCTCCCTAGCCAGGTCATCGCGTCACTCAATGGCTCAGTATTTGTCGGGATCCCGTTCCCGACCGACAACGAGAGGCTGGTCGCCTCAGTCGAGATCGACTGGTACCGTCTGCGGCGCGCTGCAGATCCCGAGCCCGCGCTCAGCTTGCAACCAGTCGAGACGAGCCCCTATCCGGACGCTTGACGATCGAGGCCGCCACCGTGATGGTGGTGTCGGTGTGGTAGGCGAGCACGCACCGCAAGGAGCAACGAAGGCCCCGGCCGCGGCTCGGCTTGACGGCGACGGGAGTTTGACACCAGCCTCCAGGAGGCATGTCGAAGATAACGCGCATCGAGCTGTTCCATGTTGCCATCCCTTTGCCTGACCGGTTCTACCCGAGCTGGATCCCCGGTTTTCCGCAAACGGAGAACCGCTTCACGTTGATCAAGGTCACCACGGCGGATGGCGTCGAGGGGTACAGCGAAGGCCTCGGCGATCTGCTCGGCCCCTACCTGCTCGGCGAAGACGCGACCAACATCGACACCATCCAGCAGCGGTTGCGGGAGATCTCCTATTTGGGCTGGCGGAACTTTTGGGTCGAGCCGGCGTTCTGGGACATCAAGGGCAAGCTCGCCGACAAGCCCGTCTGCGAGCTGCTCGGAGGCAAGCCCTGCAACGTGCGGCTCTACGCTTCCACGGGCCAAGTCAAGGAGCCCGCTGAGCGGATCGAAGAAGCCGAGGCCCGTTATGCCGAAGGGTTCCGGGCCATCAAGCTACGCGTGCACGACTTCGACGAGCGTGTCGACATCGAGCAAGTAGCCCAGACGGCCAGAGCTGTCGGAGACAAGATGAAAATCGGCGTCGATGCCAATCAAGGCTGGCGGGTGGCAGTGGTCGACGACGCGCCGCGCTGGGATCTGGCACGAGCCAAACGCTTCGCCGATGCTTGCGCCGATGCCGGCTTGTCTTGGCTCGAGGAACCGCTGGCCATGGACGGCTACGAGGACTTGAGCGCCCTGACTGAATACAGCCGCATTCCCATCACTGGAGGCGAAATCCACACCGGCGGCCTGCCGGAGCTGAGGATGATGATTGAGCGCCGCTGCTACGACGTATTCCAGCCTGACGCCATGTTCACTGGCGGTATCGCCCAGACCCATCAGGTCGCCAAGCTCTGTCGCGAGCATGGCTTAGGCTTCAGTCCGCACACGTGGACCAACGGCATCGGCTTCGCGGTCAACCTGCAACTGTTCGCCGCAAGCGGCTTCGCCGAAGAGAAGGAGCTGGAGTATCCGCTCAACCCACCCGGCTGGACGGTGCAGGCCCGCGACGGCATTCTGACCGAGCCCTTCACCCACCGTGATGGCCAGCTCGCTACACCACGCAGCCCCGGGCTCGGGTTCGAGATAGATCGCAAAGCCCTACGTCGCTTCGGCAAGCGTTTCTTCGTGATGGACCGCAAGCGACTGATGTGGTTCTCGCTACGCCAGCGCGGCCTCAAGGTCTCGCTCGAAATCGAAAAAGGACGCAAGCGCCGCGCCTCACGCAGCGCAGGCACAACTTCGTGAGCGGCATCTTCCTTCTCTGAAGCCGTCGCCACCGTGCCCGAAGCGCACGCTGAGTTGCCGCCTCCGGATAGCTGGGCAGATTCAGCAGCAGGGCCCGTGGCAGGGTGATGGTCGTCTCTACTGGTTACTGCACCTCGTGACCAGCGTGCCGCCAGATGGCCGCTTCGATCATCCCCTCGAGCCGTACGACTTCTGCGAGACTGAGCTCGGCAACACCAACCCGGGGCACGCTGTGATCGCGCCGTAGATTGGCCTCGCCAAACGATACTTTGGGCAGCGACCAGGTCTCCGAAGACGGCAAGAAGTAGAGGTAACGTGTTGTACGGGCCGCTACGTGGAAGACGAGCGCCTGGATGTCCTCATTGGGTATCGAGAAGGCGGGGATCCAGATCCAGCCTCCGGCAGTGCGGGATTCGAAATCTTCAGCCGTGATGACGATGCGCTGACGCAGCCCGAGGGTGCAGGCCAGTCCGATGAGGGCGAGCACGCAACCGGCAGCGCCTACCGACAGGATGACCAAATCGAGATAGGCGCGCGGCACGGCCGCCCCGAGGATGACGAGCACCGCCCCGAGCACGGCAAGGAGCAGCAACAAGTACGACAGCGCCAAGCGACGCTTGCTCCACTCGATGGTGGTCGCTTCTTCGCTCGCCACGACTTTCAGGCGCCCAAAGCTATTGGCCAGCTGCTCCGAAGCGCTGCGATAGCTACTTGGCGCGGGCTTGCGCAGACTCTGGGGCCCTCGATAGCTCACCTGTTTGCTGAGCTTGTCGGCAAAGGCGCGGGCGCGTTTTTCATTCGCGCTCGAGTACAGCTGCCACAGACCGCCGTCGTGGCGCTGCATCGACACCTCGTACACGGTGCTGGTCTCACCGCTGACGGCTTGGCGAACTCGAAACCCGTGGATCTCTTCGTACGGGACGATGCAATCGGTTGCCGCATCAGCACCCTCAGCGTGGATCACCAAGCGACGCTTTCGGTTTTCGAACATCAGGGTGCGCGCGGGCGCCCGAAGCCAGACGAGCAAAATGGCAGGCGCCCCCGCCCACAGCACCACGCCAAAGCACACCACCAGTGCGCGTCCGTTTCCGCCAGTCAGCAGCAAATAGCCGCCAACGCCAAATGCGACCAACACGACAGCCAGAATCGCCGTGGCCAAGACGCGACGGCCCGCCGAGGCTACCAGCCACAGGGAGTCTTCTTCGGGCCGCTCGACGATTCGGTAAGCCATGCAACTTTGAGTGCGCGGCTGTCCAAGCTGGCCGCGAGTAGGCTGTAGCGCATGCGCGACGGCAGCCGCAAGTGTGTTTCAAAGTCACACATTTCGATCGGGCCGCCCGATAGAAAATGAACCGCCCATTGGTGTGCGGACCAAGCACCCCGATACTCGCGCCATGCATTTCGCGTATTTGGACGCATTTCCTGCCGAATCTGAGGGCGGCACGCGGGTTGCAACGTGTATCGCTCATGATGACCCATGGCAGAAAATGCTAGGACCCAGTAGGCGCTACTGACTCGCACGCCCCCGACTTGCGCGCGCGGGCGAAGGCCAAACTACTGTTTGGGAGTGAGCGTTAGCGCGGTTTTGCACTGCTCGCGCGACGGCATTCCCAACGCCGCAACAAAGCGACAGAGGCGCGCGGCGCGCTCGAGCGACTCGTCGTCGCCGGCCAACACCGCGTCCTTGGCAACCGTGACCACGTGTTGGCCAAATACGCGTGAGGCGTGCTCGGAGAGCTGAGCCTTGCCCAGCGCCATGAGCTTGACGGCACTGGTGGAGGGGCTGTGTTTGGTGATCCAAAACGATGCTGATGCAAATGCAGCGCGGGTGAACGCGGCACCGACCTTCGCGGCCGCTGGCGTGCTGTTGCAAACGAAAGCGTTCACGTCAGTAGTTACATCGGCGGGCGCGAGCGCATCCTGGGCAATGCGTTCCAGCAACGCAAAGTAGCGGCCCGCCACCGGCTTGACCTCAGCGGGAAGACCTGGGCTCGCCAGGCTAGCGGCGAGCTTGCCGCAAAGGGCGAGTCGCTGTCGGCGTTTGTCCTGCTGCTCTTTCTCTTGCGCCTTTTTGGCAGCTAGGGCAGCCGCTTGTTGCTTGGCCTGTTCGCGATCGGCAGCGCACTGCGTCCTGTGCGATGAAAGCCGTTTCTGCTGCTCATCGGTGGCGCTTTCGGCTGCACGCCGATCGAGCTGCTCGACGGCGCATGGATCTGCTGAAGCAGCGTTCAACGTGGCGTCGATACGCTGGCGCCGGTCATGCGTACGCAGCACGACCGCGCTCGCCGCGACGAGAACCGTCAGCACTATCGCCAGCGCGCCTCGGCGCAAGCGACGGCGGCGGCGATGGGCCCGCTCGAGCTCGCGTCCGTCGTCGATGATGGCGCGACAGGTATCGAGCTGCTGATCCCACCGCTCGATGTCCGCAGCCAGCGCCAACAGAGGCTCCACCAAAGCCTCCTCGAGGCGCATCTTCTTGGCAATCCGTGTCAGGCACAGCGGCACGTCGGGCGGACGGCCGTCGACGGTGAGCTTGGCGATCCCCTCGAGCAATCCGCCGCCATGATGAACATGCCGCGCCCACTGACCCGCCGCGAGGTGCTGGTGCTTGGCGATCCGGTTGGCCGTCTGCTTCATCTCTGCAAGCGGCAACAGTCGCGCGATGTCGCGTGAAGCCAAACCCGTGGCGCTCGCAACATCGTCCATGCCTCGCTGCACGCTGCCCATCAGGCTCTCGATGCACAGCTCGGCCAAGCCTTCGCGCACCCGCGCCGCGAGCAGCGCTTGCCCGGCGTAGCTCACCGGTCCGCGAGCGGCATTGAGAAAACGGGCGCCAAGACTGCGACTCATCGCCAGGCTGCTGTACCACGGTCAGCCCTGGGTCGTCACATGACGAAACACCCCGCGGGCTGTACAGTCATAGACACCCCAAGACCCAGTAGAGACAACGTGTAGAGACAACGTGTAGAGACAACGTGTAGAGACAACGTGTAGAGACAACCGTGAAGCGCTTCATTCGGTTCTTATCCAAGGCATCCGCACCGGCTGGCTTGCTTGTCGCCATCGGGGCGGTGGCAGCCTGCTCATCGGACGACACCAACAAGCTGGGTCCGGCGACGAGCGCCTCCAGCTCCAGCACAGCCGAAGGGGGCAGTGGTCAAGGAGGCCATGGAGGTAGCGGTGGTCAAGGCGCCGGCGAGCCCAGCTGCCCCGCGGGCCTCAAGCCGATGGTCTCCCAGCCGGCCACAGATTTGGGTATCGAGCTCGAGCAAAAGAGCTCCCCCTTCTTGCCCGTGCTCGTCGCCCTCGACGAGCACGCGGTGATGGCCAGCTGGGTGCACAACACGCCCACGCCGGCTGAGCTGCACTTCGTGCGAATCGATGAGGGCACGCCCGGTCAGCTCGGGAGCGCCGTGCTACCAGGCAACCTCGCCACGCAAGTCGACGCCGCGGCCGGAAAGGATGGCTCCACGCACCTGATCTTCACCGAAACCGCCAGCAAGCTGCTCTATTACCTGCGGCTCAAAGCAGATGGCTCGACGAGCGAGGCTGTGGCCCTCAACGAGCAGGGCTCCGATCCGTGGTTGCCGCAAGTCGCGGTGAGCGAGGACGGAACAGCGCACGTGCTCTGGCACGAGTACTTGGCCGAGGGCATTACTTTCTTCGAGGTCAGCGTGAGTGGGACCACCCCGTCCATGGCGAGCAAGACCAACATCGAGGTAGTGCGCCAAGGAGGTTTCTTGTTCCCGGAAATGTCCGCCGGCCCCGACGGCACGCTGTACCTCGTTTGGGAGGACATCGAGCCTGGTTCGATGTACCCCGACTCACCAGACATCTTCTTGTCCACCAGGGCGGCGGGCGGCAGCGCTACCGATTGGACCAGCTCCGTCAATCTAACCAAGAAGGGCATCGGCTTTCTGCATTCGTCCGATGCTTCAATCGCTGTCGATCCCAAGGGCATGGTGCACTTGGTTTGGGTCGAGCAGAGTACCGATCAGCCGCTCAATTTCGAGCTCTGGTACAAGGGCGACGCAGGCAACGGCTTTGGCAGCGGCGTCAACGTGTCCAAAGAAGGGCTGACCAACAACATTCTGACGCCCGAAAAGACCCGCATCGTACCCGATTGCGATGGCACAGCGCGACTCGGCTGGCTCAGTCGTCCCCCAAATTTGGAATCAAACGAAGCTGAGCTGCACGTCGCGCTCAGTCCGGCCGACCCATGGAGCGCTATCGTACGCGGCCGCCGTGATCACGACGTCGCCTGGGTCATCGATCCGCTCGGCGCGCACCACTTTGCCTGGGTCCAGCCGGCTGCCAGCAAAGAGGACGACACCGTCCGCTACATGTTCATTTCAGCCGACAACGAATAGCAATGCTGGCTACTTGCACGGTCCACCCCACCTAACGTGTTGCTCGAGAATCGATGATCACAGTCACGTGCGACGCGTCGGGTTCGACGTCGCAGGTTGGGTGCTTGTCGCCTTTGGCGTGGAGCGACAGATCGTGCCCGTTGGGAGCGCGGAGCATGAAGTACCCGAGACTGAGATCGATCACGCTGCCATCATGATTGCGCCGGTAGAACCGCGTCACCTCGTCGAGCGCATCGCTGGTCGCGTACAGCTGCCAAGTGATGTGCATGGTGTTGCCGGACACGTGTTGCGAGCAGACGAGCTCGGCATTGGGATAGCGCTCGAAGTCGACGTCAGCACCTAGCGGCGAGACCGAAACAGCGCCGTCGCCGGGAGCTTCCGCCTCCGTCGTGGTCGTCGGGCTGCAAGCGACGGTCAGGCAAATGGCGGCGACGAGGAGCGCGTTGGATGGTCTGAACATTGGTGAGGTAAGACGAGCAGAACGGAACTGCCATTCAAACCTACTATCGGAGTCGGCCGTAGCGAGACTAGGTGCCGGCGTACAGCTCTTCGAGGGTATGCCAGCGAACCCCGCTGGCCCTGGCCGTCGATCTGACGGTCTTGCGGGTGAAGAATCGCCGCAACAAGCTGGCGCCATCGGGGTTCGGATAATGCGGGATCTTCGCCTCGAGCTCTTGCTGTAGCCTTCTCGCCGATCGAACGCTTCCCCACTTGCATTCGCCGAGATCAATCCAGCCGTCGTCGCGCACCCCCACCACATCGATCTGGTTTTGTTTGTTCCAGAAGCTGCCGAGCTGCACCCCGCAGTCGAGCCCCTCTCGCTGCTGCAACCACGGCAGCGCCTCACGGCAGAGGCGTTCAAAGCAATCACCAAAGTAGGAAGCGAGGTGTGGCTTGATGCGGTCCCGCAGTCCGCTGTGCCCACCACGACTTTGCAAGAAGCTCTGGTTGGGGAACACGAAGCGAAACCAAAAACGTAGCAGCGGATCGCTGATGGCGTAACGCACATCGGTGCGCTTGGGTTTACGCGAGGTCAACGGAAAACGTTTCTCGATGTAGCCGAGCTCGAGCAGTTGCTTGAGATGGTACTGGGCGCTCGGACCCAGGCCCGTACGCTTGGCGATTTCGGCGGCGGTGCTGCGGCGCCCGTCTGCCAGTACCAACAACACGGCGTAGTAGTTGGCGACCTCCCGCAACTCTTCGTGAAGCAAGAAGTCGGCCTCCCGAAACAGCGGCCCATCTTCGCTGAGAATCGCCGTAGCGATAGCGCTTTCCACCGAGTGCTGTCCCGAGAACTGCTTCAAGTAGTGGGGGATCCCGCCACATATGAAGTAGGCCTTGGCTCTTTCGATGGTGCCAAACGAGGAGTGAAAGAGTGCCGCCTCGCGATAGTTGAACGGCCTCAAGAAGATCTGACCAGTGCGCCTTCCGAACAAAGGGCTCTTGTGGCCGAGAACCTCGCGCTCCATGAAGCCGACGTAGGATCCGCAAAGGATGAGCATGACCTTGCCGCTGTCACGCCACTCGCGATCCCAGAGCTCCTGCAACACGCCGGTGAGCTCTTGCGCTCCCTCGACGATCCATTGAAACTCGTCCAGAGCGATGATCAACTTGCTGGCGCCTCGGTGTCGCTGCACGCATGCCTGAAGCGTCTCTTTCCAAGAAAGCTCAGGCAGTCGCGCCAACAATGGGTCATCGAGCACATCACTCGCCTCTGTCAAGAACTCCCTGATGTGCAGCTCTCGCGCCGCACGTTTCCCGACGAAGTAGATCGCCTTATTGTTGCGCAGAAACTCGATCAACAGAGCGCTCTTGCCTACTCGACGTCGCCCATACAGCACAACGAAAGAGCTCGGTCGTCTCCTGAGCGCAGCACTCAGCGTCGTGAGCTCATGCTGCCTTCCAACGAACACCACACTGGCAGCCTAGTTGCCAAGTCATAACTTAGCAAGTCATAACTTAGCAAGTCATAGCTTGGCAAGCTTGGTCCACCCAACATCGAACATCGAACATCGCGCATGAGTCCTGCCAATCGATCCATGCGAGAACTTCCGAGCACCTTGTGAATCTCGCTGCGGTTGCTGTTGCTGCTCGTGTCCACCTAAGACGAAGTGCTCAGCGCAAGCGGATCGAGCCGGACCACCAGCCGCACCAGCCTTCGTTCTGCGAGCCGTCCTCGCCCCAACCGATGCGAAAAGCGGTGCTGATCCCCTGAAGCGAGAAGACTTGCGCGCCCGGCGGCCAAGCGATCGAGCAGCTCGAGCAGGACTGCGACTTGATGTGCGCGCCGAAGCTGGTGGTGGGACCGGGGTTTTCTGCCGCACCGAAAGAGACGTCGCCCCAAGCGTTGCCGAAGCCGACCTTCCAGTCGGTTTGTAAGAAGGTATCGCCCCCCAAGTCCGCCGTATCGTTACCGCTGGCGTTGCCGCGTATCTCGTAGTTGTTGAGGTAGAACGCCGTGAAGCCCGGCGGAAACGGAATGGTGTAGTGGTAGACGTGATTGACCACGCCGTCGTCGCGGGTGCAGGGATGGTGAGCCGCATCGAAGCCGGCGGTATTGGCCGCGATCTCGGCCGCCAAGGTCGCGTCGAGCTTGATGCGCGCGATGTACGGCGTAATCTCGGTCCAGCCGCCGCCGTCGGTCGTCATGTCGCAATTGGTGACGAACTTGCCCATGGGCCCGCCGTCGCCATCGAGATCGAGCTGATAAGCCCCATCGGCCTTGATGCCAGCGTTGAGCAGCTCGAGACAGCTGACCGCGAGCCGGCAGCTGCCCGCCATCGTGTCGCAGAAAGCGCTAGCGCAATCGGCGTGCTGGCCGCAGCTCGAGCCGTTGGCGCAGGGGTCACACTTGCCGCCGCAGTCGACGTCGGTCTCGCCGCCGTTCTTGACGCTGTCGCCGCAGGTTGGTTTGGCGCATTTGCCGTCGGTACAGACGCCCGAATCACAATCGGCAGGGCCACTACAGTCCTTGCCGCTGCCGCAGGGATCGCACGAGCCGCCGCAGTCGATGTCGATCTCGTCGCCGTTCTTGATGTTGTCGCTACAGCTCGGATCGGCACATTTGCCATCGGTGCACACGCCCGAGTCGCAATCGCTCGGCTCGTTGCAACCCACACAGCTTCCGGCGCCGTCGCAGACCTTGCCGTCTTCTTCATCGCAACTGCTGCCCTGCTCGGCATAGGCGACGCCGCACGCGCCCTGCTCACAGGTCACCGTACTGCAGTCGCTGTCCTCGCCCGGACAATCGGACGCCTGCTCGCACTCGGCACTGCTGGTCGTCCCGCCAGCTCCGCCTGCTCCGCCGGCGCCCTTGGCCGGCGTTGGATCTTCATTCGAGCTACACGCTAGCAGCAGCGCTACACCCAACCCGATGGTCACCGCTTGACGCACACTCCGATGGTAGCGCAATCGCGAGCGCGTGGCGGCAGGTGCTTACTTCCTTTCGGAAATCTCGATCAGAACGCCGGTCGAAGTCTTGATGCGGCTCTGCCGAGCGTTCTGCTCAGTCACCGGCGAGGGAGCGAGTCGATTGGGCACCGCGCCGACGATGATCGGCCGGTCCGGATCGCCATTGACGAAGGCCAGAATCACCTCGGTGCCGGGCCGCAATGGAAAGTGCATTCCGTCGGCTTCGGGGCCCCCAAAAGGCTGCGCCATGCGGCAGGGTCGCGAGGTCTGCTTGTCCTTGCCGAGCATGTCGAAGTGAAACTGCACCGTGTAGCGCCCCTCGTCGTCGAGCTTGGCGAGGTGCGTCTCGCTGTCTTCTTTG
This sequence comes from uncultured Polyangiaceae bacterium, assembly GCA_964599485.1. Lineage (GTDB taxonomy): Bacteria > Myxococcota_A > Polyangia > Polyangiales > Polyangiaceae > JAPYTK01. The sequence goes on along the minus strand of CAZRGL010000016.1, from coordinate 15,089 downwards.
CCTTGCACGATGCCAGTGACCAGACCGGCAATGACGGGCCGGGGCGTGCGGCGCAAGGGGCGAAAGGTATGCTCGGTGCTGACCGCCTCGAAGCGATTGTTGTAACTGGGCTCTTTGTCGGCCTGCCAGAACGGGGGGATCTCGGCGTGGTGCTCGACGGCGACGATGAGCAGCTCGGTGTCGGTGGCCTCAGCTTGTCCCGTCGTGACCTTCACGCGGCGTCCGGCGCTCAGCTGGCTGATGGAGCTAGCGCCCGCGAAGGAGCGCGCCCGGCAGAGCGCTTCTTCTGAGCGAACTTTGGCCAGCAGCTCGGCTTCGTCCTTCTTCTTGACGTGCACCCCACATTCGATGTGGCCGCCGCCATGGCCCTTTGCAGCGACCGTCGCGCTCAGTGGAATATCGGGCCGGCGGTAGTTGTAGTCGTGCACGACGTAGGCGCTCGGCACCATGTGCTGATCTTCGTCGAGCGACAGCAAGCGTTCCTCGGTATTGTCCGATTCGGACCACTCCAGTCGCTCGAGCCCCGCGAGCTTGTGAAAGCCATCCTTCTGATCGGTCAGCACCAATTGCTCACGGCCGGCGCCAGCCTCGCTGTCAGCGTCATCGTCGCGGCTGTGCTCGAAGAAGTAGTTGACGCCCACATGCTCGGCGAGGCGCGACACGAAGGCCCAGTCGGTCTCTTGGTATTGCACCACGAACTCGCTCTTCGGGTAGCTCGAGGTATTGCGCTCGAGCACGTCGCGCTTACCCAAGCTGATCAGAGCGAGCTGCTCTTTGAAGATCTCCACGGCGGTCTTCGACTGCAAGATCTGCTGCTTCTTGACGAGCTCGAGGGTGGCCGCTCGCGGCACGATCCGCAGCGCAAACACCTTGTGCTCGATGTGCGGATCGCGCCGAGCCCGCACCCGCTGCAACATGCCGTAGATCGTCCGGATGTGCTGCTCGCCGCGCGTCAGCTCGAGCCGGACCCGAGCCCCTGGCGCGGCCTTTTCGGGCAAGCTCTTGCCCTGAACGGCCACGACCTCGACGTCGAAGCGAAACAGCTCGTTGATGGCCTCTCGACCATCGAGGCGCAGCACCCGCAGGTCAGCGCAAGAAAACTCTTTTGACTCGAGACGAATATCGAAGCGTTCTTCAGGGCTCATGGCAAGACTCGCTAGCGGCAGACGGGACCCGCCACCATAGGAGCTGCGGCCAGCCGAGTGAACTCACAAAACAACACGCGACCATTGGCGCTTCTCCCCGCCGACAAAATGGGCGATACCTACACATTCCGGTTGCGTGGGGGCGGCAGCGCCTCGGCGCGTCCTGCCATTTTGCGGCCACCACGTCAGGACGGCCGCCGGTTGCATGAGGCTTGACGATGAGTACGACTCCGCCCGCCACCAACTTGATCACCGCTCCCTCTGGAAACAACCAATACCTACTGCTCAAGGTGCCCGACTTCGGCGATCCCGATTTTGTGAACAAGACCCCCACCCAGCAAACGGCTCTCTTTCCCGCAGGTGGGACGAGCAGCAAGAAGCTCACCTCCTTTTTGCGGCTGGGCTCGTTCAGCTACGACGACGAGCCGCCCGCGGCGAAAGAACTGCTCGCGATGATCCCCCAAGCCAACGCCTCGTCCGATCCGAGTGTTGGCGATGCGGCAAGAACAGCGGCGGCGGTACAGATCCTCCCCACCAAGTTCCTCTCTGACGGGACGACCACATTTCCGAGCGGGAACATCTTCGTCGACGACGTCCGCAAGCGCGCCCAAGACCTCTTTCCACCCGCAAACGCGGCAACCGGCTATTCGGATGCCGATCCCAACCCTGATTCAGATCACGGCCTTTTGAAGGGAATTCGCCAAGCTGAGAGCGCCAAGCTCTACAGCCGTGGCGGCTGGCGCGACCATTCCGACGGCAACCGTATTTCGACAACCTTCGGCGACAAGGTCGAGGTCGTGCGCGGCAACTACAAGATGATTGTTCTCGGCCGACACGACAACACCGAGCAAGCCATGGGCTGGGAGGCCAGCGGCGGACACATCCAGGACTTCGCCCCCGGAACCATGCCCGGCGCCTCCTGCTTTCTGGAATGGATCGACGACTACCGTGGTCCCCAAGAGAACCCGGCGGGTACGTTTACAGCAAACGAGCAGGGTCAGAAGGGCGTTTGGCTGCTCGTCAACACCACCGAGAACGTCTACGAGTACGCCCGCAACGCCGGCAACTTCCGGGAGGAGGTGTGGGGTGACGTCAACGAGACCTATGTCGGCTCCGAAAACCCACCTGCCAACGGCGAGCCGTTCGCCATTGATAACGCCACCGGAACGCACGGGCACGAGCCGCCGCATCGTTTCCCCGACTTGAACTACGACCTGCCCAACAAGACGATAGCCGAGCGGGGATCAGCCACCAACACCACGCGCTCCACACCACCCTGGACCGACGACAACAGCGGTTGTGTCCGCAGCAACCCACACATCATCGAGAAGACCTGGGCCCGGCGCATCGACAGCTGGACCGGCTCGAGCGCACGCCCCGTGCCCCACATCGAGGAGCACACCTTCGCGACGACGATGAAGAGCTACACCGGCTCTTCGAGCAAACGGGTCGAGAGTATCGAGGAAGAGACCTACGCCAAGTCGATTACCAGCCAGACTGGCTCTGGCTCCGCGCAGGTCGATGACATCACGGACAAGACCTACGCCGAGTGGATCACCGAGCTGGTCGACTGCCAGTTCACCATCGCGAGCAACACCCGCGCCGGCGCCATCGTCAGCGCCACCTCAGCCGGAGCCATCGTCGAGACGACCGAGGCGCCAATCCACATCAGCAACGAGTTGAGCGCCCTGGCAATTGACATGTATTTCGGTGGAAAGGTCGAGTTTGACCTTGCCGCGGTCAAGGAGATCACTTTGGTGGAACACAGCGAGTACAAGACGAGCAAACAGAAGACCGCACTCGTCCAAAGGCAAATGAACCTCAGCCTCGCGCAATCGGCCATGAGCAGCAAGGTCCTGTCCGTCGACCAAAAAATGCAAGCGGTGTCGGCTGCGATCACGGCGCTCAGCACGCAAATAGGCATCTGAACCAGTGCCTATGCACAACACAGCGGGCGCTACGGAAGCTGAGGCATGCTAATCCGCAACACCACGCCGTTCTTTCACGGCACCAAGTTGACTTCGCGGCAACCGCCGCAGCCCGAGATGGCCGTAGTGGTTCGTGGCACTTTTCGGCTCGTGCAGGACGGGCTCCTCGAGGTCATCGAAGATCTCGAGCAGGGCTTCATGAGCGGCGATCTGTACGCCGAAGAAGATAGCGAACGCAGCGGCGAGCTCGTGTACTCGAGCGACTTCGCCGACTGCAAGCTCAGCGCTGAGGTGACGCTGCGCGGCAGCTGCTACGCGCCCGACCAGCAGCCGGTCGCTAGCTGTCCAGTGCGCTTTTCGGTGGGCGACTGGCGCAAGGAGCTAATGGTCTACGGCGACCGCCATTGGCACCGTGGGGCGATGAGCTCCGCCAAGGCCTTCACGCAAATACCGCTCGACTACGCCCATGCTTTCGGCGGCCCCGAGCACGAGCCCAATCCAGTCGGACGCGGCCATCAGGACAATCTGCTGCCCAACGTCGAGCTGCCCTCGAAGCCCATCCAGCACAAGGACGATCGCCCCCCGCCGGCGAGCTTCGCGCCGCTCAGCCCGAGCTGGCCGCAGCGCGCCAGCAAGCAAGGCAAGGACTATGGCGCCCTCTATTGCAAAGAGCGGGCGCCGTACTACAGCTCCGACTTCGACTGGCGTTTCTTCAGCGCCGCGGCTGAGGACCAGCAGCTCGAGGGCTACCTGCGTGGCGACGAGCAGATTGTGTTGCAGAACCTGCACCCCGAAGCAGCCGTGTTCAAGACGCAGCTGCCCGGCCTGCGGCTGCGCGCCTTCTGCAAAGACGAGATGGGCGACTTCCGCGAGATCGGCATGGTTCTCGACACGCTCTATTGCGAGCCCGACGAAGGCACCGTCAAGCTGACCTGGCGCGGGCTGACCGAGGTGAAGGAGGACGATCTGGCCGACGTCACGCACGTCTACATCGCCAGCGAGCCGCTCGACTCCAAGCCGCTGAGCGCGGAGCACTACCAAGAGCAGCTCGAAGCCTTTGCCGCCGATCCGACCGGCGTGCTCGCGGCGATTCCAGCCGGCATGACCGAGGAGCTCGAGCGCTACGAAAAACAAATGCGCGGCGAGCCGATCGATGAGCGGGAGGTCGATCCCAACCTCGATCCGCTCTCGAAGCTGGCCAAGCAGCGACTTGGTCCCTTGGTGAGCGATGAAGCGCTCGGCGATTTGAGCGCCGCGATGAAACAGGTGGAGCAGACCGGCAAGGTCGACTTGCAAGCGGCCGCGGACAAAGCCGCTGAGCAACCATCGCTGGGGCCACCACAAGCGCGCTCGAACAAACCCGGCAGCATGCCGGAGATGGGTCTGCGCCAGCGCATGCGCGAGGTAATGGGCTACGTCGAGACCCTCAAAGAGGCCGAACAGAAGAGCGGCCAAAGGATAGAAGGCATCGAAAAGCTGGAAGCGCTGCCCCATGATCCGCAGTGGAAGCAGCTCGATCCGACCTACGAGCCGCCCGGCCCCTTGCCTACCGACGAGCCCGGGCCGGGGGCCGATTTGCACGAGCGCGACCTGAGCGATCAGGATCTGAGCGGCATGGACTTGAGCGGCGCCAACCTCGAGCGCGCCAACCTCACACGGACCAACTTGCGCGGCGCCAATTTGCGCGGCGCCAAGCTGAGCCGATCGCTGCTGTGGCTCGCTGAGCTCGAGGGCGCCGACTTGCGAGAGGCCAACTTGAGCTTGTGCAATGGCGCCGCCATCCGCGCAGCCGGCGCTGATTTCAGCGGCGCCACGCTCGATGAAGGCTTCTTCGAGTTTGCCGTGCTCGAAGGCGCCAAGCTGAAAGATGCCAGCGCCCAATACGCCGTATTCGAACGAGCCGACTTGCGCGAGCTGCAAGCCGAAGGCGTCAATCTCGATCACAGCGACTTGAGCAAGGCAAAGCTCAGCGGCGCCAAGCTCGCCGGGGGCTCGGCCGTGCTCGCGCTCTTTTCCGAGTGCCAACTCGCCGGCGCCGATCTGTCCGACGTCACGCTTCGTCAGGCAGGCTTCACCGAAGCCGACTGCGCCGAGGCACGCTTCGTCGGAGCCAAGGCTGCCAAGTGCTATTTGATGAAGGCGAAGCTCGACGATGCCGACTTCAGCTATGCCGACATGACCGAGGCACACCTGACCGAGTCGTCAGCCAAGCGGGCGCGGTTCTACGGCGCCAACCTGTGCCAAGCGCGTTTCTATCGCACCGATCTGCGTGAGGCCCAGCTCGTGAGAGCCAACCTGATGGCCGCCGATCTGCGCAAGGCCAAGGTCGACAAGACCAGCTTCATCAGCGCCAGTCTCTACGACGCCAAGCTGCTCGATTTGCGCGGCAAGGACTACGACCTGACCGACGCCAACCTCGAGCGTGCCGTGCTGGAGGAGCAAGACTCATGATGCTCATCGACGAGCTGATCGCCGCCGTTCGCGCCGGCCAATCGCTAGCCGAGGCGAAGCTGATGGGCATGGATCTTCGCGGGCTCGATCTGAGCGGGGCCAAGCTGGCAGACGCGACGCTGGCGCAGATCGATCTGCGCGGGGCCAAGCTGTGTGGGGCCGAGCTGAGCGGGGAGAAAGTGGTCGGCTGCGATCTGCGCGCGCCCGACATGAGCGACGCCGATTTGCGACAGGCCCGCTTCGTCAAGACGCGGTTTGGCGAGACGATTCTGACTAACGCTCAGCTGAGCGGGGCCGACTTGAGCGGAGCCGATCTGAGCGGGGCCGATCTGAGCGGCATCGACTTGACCAAAACAGGACTGAGCCAGGCCAAGCTCGGCGGCGCCAGCTTGCTCGGTGCCACCTTGTGCGAGACGCGTCTGGACATGGCCGATCTCAGCAAGGCGGACTTGAGCGGGGCCCAAATCTCCCAAACCAGCTTCGTCAAAGCCGACTTGAGCGACGCCAGCCTGCGCGGAAGCCGTATCGAAAAGAGCGCGTTCGCGCTGGCGCGACTGGTGCGGGCCGATTTGACCGAAGCGGACATGGAGATGGCGATGTTCATCCAGGCCGACCTGCGCTGCGCCAAGCTCCCGCAGAAGCTCGCCAAGTGCTTCTTTCAAGAGGCAGTGATGAGCCGCGCCGACTTGGCCGAGGACGATGAGCGCCGCGACGAGCTCGAAGGGGCCGACTTGGGGCCGCTGGATTTGTCCGGCCGGGACTTGTTCTTCAGCAACTTCGACAAGGTGAATCTGCGCGGAGCCAATCTATCTGGCAGCAAGCTCGAGATGTGCGACATGAGCGGCTGCGATCTGACCGGCGCCCGGTTTGCTGGCGCCGATATGCGCCAAGCGATCTTGCGCGAGGCGAGGCTCGATGAGGTCGATCTGAGCAGCTTGGATCTGCAGCTCGCCAGTATGCAAGGCGCTAGTTTGCGAGGCGCCAACTTGTCCGGAGCACAGATCGTCATCGCCAACCTCGACGAAGCTGACCTGAGCGGCGCCGACTTGTCGCGCGCGTTCTTGTGGGGCGTCGGTGTGCGAGATGCCGTGCTCGAGGGCGTCAGGCTCGATCAGACCACCCTCAAGAGCATCGACTTCGACGAGTCCGACGTGCGCGCGCTACCTTTCGCGGGGCTGTCGCTCACTCGCTGCTCCTTTGTGAAAGCCGATCTGCGCGGCATGGACCTGCGCGAATGTGATCTGACCCATGCCGACTTCAAACAAGCCCGACTCGAGGAGGCAGATCTGCGGGGCGCCACCCTGAAAGAAGCGGGACTGCAAGAGGCAACGCTCGATCTGACGGACTTGAGAAGAGTCGACGCCCGCGGCGCCTACTTTGGCCAAGCGAAAATGCGCTCGACCAAGCTCAACAGGGCCAAGCTTCGCTACGCCACCTTCGATGAGGCCGAGCTGATCAATACCGACTTGAGCGACGCCGACGCCCGCGAGACCCGTTTCGAGCGCGCCTCCACACCGGGCGCCCTCTTTGTGTCCGCACGCTTGGACTACGCTGATTTTTCTCACGCAAACTTGAGCGGCGCCGATCTGTCGTCGGCGAGTCTATTCAGCGCCAACCTGCACAACATCCGCGACGAAAAGACCCGCTGGAGTGGGGCGATCCTCACCGCTGTCAAACGCACCGATCAAGGCAGGCTCGAAGCCGAAGCCTGGCAGCCGCCCCCGCGCAAAGACTGAGCTCGAATTGGAACAAGACCATGGCTGACAACACTGTTGTGAAACTGCAACCCGCCCCCACGCCACAGCCCGGCCCCTACGCCGGTTGCTCCTATCTCGGTCCGGCCGAGGTCATCGAGGCAGATCCGTCTGGGTTGCGACTGCGGCTCGCCAATGGTGAAGAAACCGAAGCGATCGCCGCGCTCGCCTTCAGCTACGAGCCGGCAGCGGGCGACACCGTTGTCGCGCTCGGCAACGAGGCCGGCTGCTACGTGGTTGGCGTGCTCATGTGCCAAGGCAAAGGCGTGCTGAGCTTCCCCGGCGATCTGGAGCTTCAAGCCGCCGGCAAGCTGAGCCTTAGGGCAAGCCAAGGCGTCGAGATCGACAGCCCGGCCATGGACGTTCGGGTGGGCAAGCTCAACCTGCTGGCGCGCGCCGTCACCGAGCGTTTCCAGAGCCTGCGCCAGAGCGTGACCGAACTGCTCAGCGTGCAGGCTGGCAAGAGCCACACGGTGGTCGAAGGCGCCAGCTACACCCGAGCCCAGAGCAGCACGCTGCAGACCAAAGACAAAGTAACCATCAACGGCAAAGCCATCCACCTCGGCTGAGACGAAGGAACGAGCCCGCACATGCTTCCTGCTTCCAACCGCGGCGCTGGCCAGAACATCGGTTTTCCCGATGTCTGTCTCACCCCTGCAGTGCCGGCGCCGATCCCGGTGCCCTACCCCAACATCGCCATGAACGCCCAGGCGATGGGCTTTTCGCAGGTGGTCAAAATCTCGATGGTCCCGGCCCTGAACATGGGCAGCAAAATCCCGATGACCACCGGCGACGAAGGCGGCGCTGCCAGCCCCATCAAAGGCGCCGGGCAGTACACCATGGGCAATCCCATCGTCGCCATCGATCGGCTGCCGGCCATCAACCTGCTGTGCCCCACCACCGGCAACAACATGAACAACCCGCTCGGAGCCGCCTTGGTGCCGAGCGCGGTCAACGTGATGTATTGCCTGCGGCCCGAATCATCCTCGGCCGCCGCCGCGCCCAACCAAGAGGCGGATATCACCGAGCTTGCCGAGCGGATGACCGAGACGTCGCTACAGACCGCCGAGCTGATGCCCGCATCCGTCGGCTATTTCCGCTTGCGCCAGCTCGGCCCCGACGCCTCGACGGCTCTTTTCGCTGCGGCCCGCCGACTCGAAGCAAAGGGTATGCGCGCCATGTTGCTCGATCTGCGGGGAAATCCCGGCGGAGCGCTCGAATCCGCGTTGCAGCTCGCCGATGATTTCCTCCCTGCCGGCGCGGTGCTGGCTCGGACCGAAGACCACGACGGCGAGACGCATGTCCACCGCGCCAAGCGCCCTGCCCACTATCGCTTGCCCCTGGTGGTGCTCATCGATGGCGGCACTGCTTCAGCCGCTGAATTGCTCGCCGCTTGCTTGCAAGATCACGCCCGCGCCATGCTGATCGGCGCTCGCAGCTACGGCAAATTCACCGTGCAGCGCATCGCCGCCGACCACGAAGACCGACCGTTACGGGCGACCTGCGCCACCTGGCAGCGCCCCAGCAGCCACGAGCGAGCCGGCCGGGGCCTGACGCCCGATCTGCCCGTGAGCCCCAACGCTGACGACGCTGACCAGCAACTTCGCGTCGGCTGGGCCACCGCCTTCAAAATGGCGCACGACCATGACGTTTGAGTGTCGCGATTTGCGACATTCGGACGCTCTATCGCAGCCGCAGCCTTTGAATGTCGCGATTTACGACATTCAGGAGCTCTGATCGTCCGGTTGGGCAAGCGTGCGGACGTTTTGGGCTAGGGCGCCGAAGATCTGTGACAGGCGGGCTAGCTTGTCGGCGGTTACTTGCAGGGTCAGCCGTTCGGAGCGATCTTGGCCGCGGTAGGCCAAAGTGATGAGCGCCACGGGCAGCTGAAGCTTGGGAGCGCTACGCTCAGCGGTGACTTGATCGATACGCCAGTCTACGTCGACGAGCACGTTGCCGTGCCGGACCAGCGCTTCGGCGAGCAGCTGTTGCCGCAGCTCGGAGACAACAGCGTCGTAGTGCTCCAGCAGGACTTCGCCGAGCTTGCCGGGATCGGACCAAACAGTCTGCAGATCCTCTGCGAACGCTTCCTTGGGCAAGGCCAGCGATGCAGCGCTCCGCAACAGCCACCGTGAGATCTTGATGACGTGTCCCAAGTCCGCCTCGGCCATCTCGTAGCGAAGCGCGAACTTGCTCAGCTCGGTGCCGAGCTCGGTGGTCATGGGACGGACGACGCAGGCGTGCAGCACCGGCCAGAGGTTTGCGAGCGCGCCGTCGGTGAGCTTGTCGACTCGGCTCGACTGCTCGAGCATTTCTGCAGGCGCGACACCGCCGCCGAGGCAGCGCAGGCGCACAGGGTTGGTGTCGGTGTTCGATGACATGGCCAGCGGTGAGAGCATGGTGTTTTGGTGAGCGACGCACCGTAGTCTGCGCGGCCAGCAGCGACAAACCCTGATGAGAGCAGCGACAAACCCTGATGAGAAAAGCAACGCTCTGTGAAACGACATCAACAGTTGTCGCCCGCAGCATGGCCTGTATCCTTGTGTGGGATCTCTTGCTTGCTGGAGAAGTACGATGAAGGCGCGGTTACGATTGCTACGACATATTTGTTTGGGCACGACCAGCATGCTGGCTGCAGCAGTGCTCCTCGGCGCTTGCGCCAAAGCACTGGATGATCGATCCCGAAGAGCCGGTAGCGCCACCGAGCTGCAGCGATGGCTTCGTCAACGCCAACGAAACGGACGTCGACTGCGGCGGGCCGGACTGCGCGCCTTGCCAGCAAGGCTCGGTCTGTGGCCAAGCCTCTGATTGCGACAGCGGGATCTGCTCTTCCAACACCTGCGCGCCCATCAATTGCGGCGACGGCATCATCAGCGGCGACGAGGACTGCGACGACAGCGGCGAGTCGGCGACTTGCAACGGCGACTGCACCGAGGCGAGCTGCGGCGACGGCGTCATCAACACCACGGCCGGCGAGATCTGCGACGGCGACGGCGTGGGCGTAGGCGGCGAAACAGCCACCTGCAATGCGGACTGCACCCCCCACGCCTGCGGCGACGACAAGGTCAACAAGACGGCGGGCGAGACCTGCGACGACAAGAAGAACGGCGACGACACCGACTACTGCAAAGACACCTGTGAGCTGAACGTCTGCGGCGACGGCATCCTTTGCACCGGCGACCTGTGCGGTGTAGCCGAAGGCACCGTCTTCGAGCTGTGCGACGACAACAACAACGACGAGACCGACTACTGCACAGATGCGTGCACCCTGAACGTCTGTGGCGACGGCCTCGTCTGCTCCGGCGACCAATGTGGCGTAGCCGAAGGCACCGTGCTCGAGGAATGCGACGACAAGAACAACGGCGACACCCAACCATGCAACAAACACACCAACCTGAACAGTTGCGGCGACGGCGTGGTTTGCTCAGACGCCCAGTGCGGCGTGGCCCAAGGCACCGTGCTCGAGGAATGCGACGACACGCAGAACGGCGACACCGACTATTGCAAGAACAGCTGTGAGCTGAACGTCTGCGGCGACGGCGTCGTTTGCTCTGGCGCCCAATGCGGCGTAGCGGCCGGCACCAAGCTGGAAGAGTGCGACGACGGCGACATGGACGACAACAACGCCTGCGCCAACGACTGCACCTCCAACTGCACGCCGGGCGCGCTGACCTTCAACTACACCGGCGGCGTACAGTCCTTCGTTGCCTGCAGCAATACGATCAAGGTCGAAGCCTGGGGCGCGCAAGGCGGGGCCGAAGGATCAGCGGCCGGGGGCAAGGGCGGCTACGTCACAGCCGATGTGACCGTCACGCCTGGCTCGACGGTCTACATCTACGTAGGCGGCGCCGGGCTCGCCAACCAGAGCTGCGGCGCCAAGGGCGGCTACAACGGCGGAGGCGACACCGGCTTCACTTGTTGCTCGAACGCCGGGGCGCTCGCCGGCACCGGTGGCGGCGCCAGCGACATCCGCATCGGTGGCCAGACGTTCAATGATCGGATCATCGTCGCGGCGGGCGGCGGCGGCGCGGGCAGCAACAACCCCGGCGGCGCCGGCGGAGGACTGATCGGAGCCAACGGGGGCCAGTACCAGAACGTCACGGCCACCGGCGGAACGCAGGTCGCCGGCGGGCAACCAGGCGGCCACTACAGCTCCCACGTCTGCAGCGCTGGCACGGCGGGAAGCTTCGGCCAAGGCGGCGTCGGCGACGGCAACGACGGCGGCGGCGCTGGCGGCGGCTGGTACGGTGGCGGCGGCGGGCCAAACAACGGCGGAGGCGCCGGCGGCTCGTCCTATCTGCACCCCCAGCTGACCTCCAACGGCACGACCAGCACCGGCATTCAAAGCGGCAACGGCCAGGTCAAGATCAGCTGGATCTAGCCCGGATTATTCATGAGCAAGCAGCGGGTGGGGTGGAAGTGCGTGGATTCGCGGTCAGATTCGCTTTCGGCGCGCGGAGACATAGCCCCGCTACGTCGAGCACGTCGGAAGCGAAGATGGCCGCGAAGACGCGTGCTTACACCGTGCTCGAGGTGCAGCTCATGAATAATTCGGGCTAGGCCTGCTGTTGCGCAGCGAGCGCGTGCCGGCGACTAGTAACAGCAGGGCCAATGGCCACGAGCGCCGGCTGGGATTGCCGGCGAGTCGCAGCTGTCATCGATCGCAGCCGGGCGCGCGGCACACACAGCCGATGGGCTCAACGTCGTTCATGCTGCGATTGTCTGAGGCGCGGTCCAAAGCCGAGTGAATCTAGCCGGACCACGGGTCACTACGGGCACGACTTCGTCACGGCTTGATCGAACATCGCCCGTTCGGCGCTGGTGCATTGGCGTCCACCGGGCATGCCTGCCGCTTCGAAGGAAGTGCACACCTCGCCGCTGGCTGGATCGACGGTGCAGGTCACTCCGGGCGGTCCGACCACGCCCTTCTGGGTGCACATCGCGGGCCTGTCGCCGATCTTGCATCGGCGCTTCGGATCCACACACGGAATCGTGACCAGACGACAATCTGCCCCTGGGCAGGCCGCGACATCGTCGCACTTCGGTGCAGCGGTGGAAATGGGGCGAGCGGTCGGCAGCGCCGCTGCAGTGCTGGTCGGCACACTGTCGGTCGATGACGGTCGGACAGCGCGCTGAGCCGGCTCGACAGCTGCGATTGGTTTGGGCTTGCAGCAGGCCGCAGACGTGGCCAACACCAAGAGACAGGCTGCCCCGCTGGGCCAGCGCCATGGGAAAGTGCTCATCGACTCAGTATTGGCATCATCGACTCCAGGCGTCGAACAGGGACTCACCCAATCTGTCCCCCGCCTGCTATTGCTCTTGTCGAGCAAATACTTGCAACCACCAGGCGTCGGGCGCCATCAGGGGGGCATCACGCATGCACCAGCTGGCGCATTGACAAAGTCCCACTTGGTGGACTTTGACCCGTCGAGCGTCTCGATGCGTGCCGCGAGACGATCGCCAGTGCGCTGGTAGCTGATCCGTTGCGGATAATCGTGAGCTGGGTTTTCGAACACTGCGCGTCCCTCCGAAAGGGCCACCAACCGAAAACTGGCCGGGGGCTGCCCGTCGGGCTCGGCGTGGAAGCGCCAGCCAGCCGGCCCCCGCTGGATGCGCATGCGCTCTCGAGTCATCGATGCGCCCGTGATGCTCGTGCCCTCGCCTTCGAGGCGACCCTCGAGGCGACGCCAGATCTCGGAGGTCACGCGCCCGCCGCTACAGACGCTCCAGTCGCCAACCAGCCAGCCAAAATCGTCGATGCTTGCTTCGATGGCCGGGCTCGTCGTTCCAGTGCTCGTCGTTCCAGCGCTCGGCGGGTCGGCGCTAGGGGGCAGGCCACCGCAGCTCACCAGCGCCACAAGCAAAAGGGCTGCGCACTTCATGCCGCTGGGTAGCATTCATGCGCGGGGGCGCAACCCGCAAACGAAGGGCGCGGCTCATGTGCTGTGATCGACGTGGACGCTCAGCGACGAGCAACGCACAACGGGGCCGAGGTGGGTGAGTAGCTGCTGACAGGCTCGCTGCACGCTCTCGGCGATGGCAGCGGCGTGCTCGTCGTCGACTAGCAGCCACATCGCGAACTGAAGATCCCAGCGCCATTGCACCGTCAACATCCTGCGACCAATCGTGCGCAGGCTCGCTCGAAGCGCGCGGTAACCGTCTTCGACTTGTCCACCCTCACGATCTGTCAGATCCGCCTCGGCAGCATTGAAAGAGCGTCCCCAAGTCCAGAACCAGATCAGCACCGGACCCTGCCCTGCCCTGGCCACCAACGCATCGACGATGCGCCGGTAGCGGGCGCGACGGAAGGCATGCTTGCCGTGGACCCAGAGCCCAAAAGGATCGAGCAGCACCACGTCGCGCCGCTCCCAATCGCCCAAGCGCTCAGCTACATGAGACTCGCCGTCGAAGTGCACGGGCTCGCCCCGCATGGCGACCGCCAGCGGCGGCCCCTCGGCACGCGCGGCAGCCGCCCCAGCCAGAATGGCCCGTGTCTCCGGATCCCACTCGTAGGCCTCGATTAGGTGTGCCGAGCCCCCACGCTGCCCCAACAGCCATGCATTGCTGAGCGCTGAGCCTGCGTACCAACCTTCGTCCGGCTCCAGCTCCAGCGAAGCCAACACTCCTCGTTGCGCCCGACGCAGCACAGGCTCGACTCCCTCACCCACTCGATGCAGCTGCGCCAGGGCTTCGCGCCGAGGATCGCCAGCTGGCACGTGGTACATGCCGCGACCGGCGTGGCACTCGCGCAGACGCAAGCCGCTCTTGTAGGGCTCGCGCTCAATGAGATACTCCAGCGCGCTGAGATACACCGTGTGCTTGACCAGATCGCCGCCATTGCCCGCGTTGCGGTTTTCGGGATTGTCGGGATCGCTCAGGCTGCGCCAGGGCATCGCTCACGCAGGCTATGAACATGAACGCTCCTGCAACAAGAACCAATGATAAGCTCGAAGGCTCGGGTGTTTCAGGTGCTCGGCATCGGGGAGGTTGGCGGTGGCAAACAAGAGCTTGTGGTGGTTGGTCGGCATCGGAGTCGCGGCGGCAGCGGTAGCGCATTGCGGGGGTGACTCCAGCACCAGCCAGTTCACGAGCAGCAGCGCCACGGCCGGCGGCGGTGGCGGCGACTCCGGCGGCGCCACGGGCAGCGGAGGCGACAACTTCACCCTCAGCCAAGGCGGCACCACCACACAGGGCGGCAACGGCAGCGGCGGCGAAGAGCCCGAGCCTGCCTGCGGCGACGGCAAGATCGATCCAGGCGAGAAGTGCGACGACGGCAACGGTGATTCGGGCGACGGCTGCACGGCCAACTGCGACGCCGTCGAGAAGGACTTCGCCTGCCCCATACCAGGCCAGCCGTGCGTCTCGACGGTGGTCTGCGGCGACAGCAAAATCACTGGTGACGAGACCTGCGACGATCAGAATCAAACACCAGGAGACGGCTGCGACGCGAGCTGTAAGGTCGAGCCAGGCTGGAAGTGCCCGGTGGTCGGCGCAGCCTGTGTGGCTGCCAAGTGCGGCGACGGTTTCTTGGTAGGCGACGAAGAGTGCGAAGACGACGCCGCCCCGCCGGCGAGCGGAGACGGCTGTGACGTCAACTGCCAGCTCGAGCCAGGTTGGGTCTGCAAAGTGCTCGGCCAGGCGTGTCAGACCACGACCTGCGGCGACGGCGTGGCCGAAGGCAGCGAGCAATGCGACGACGGCAACAACGACATGGGCGACGGCTGCACGCCCTTCTGCATCAACGAGCCAAACTGCGGCGGCAACTCCTGCACCTCGAGCTGCGGCGACGGCATCAAGCTGCCGGGCGGCTC
>CAZRGL010000015.1:19678-43681 GCA_964599485.1 uncultured Polyangiaceae bacterium | reverse complement strand
CGCGTCCGGGTCCGCGTCCGGGTCCGCGTCCGAATCCGGGTCCGAGTCCGGGTCCGCGTCCGAATCCGCACATTCCTAGTTGTTCTTCAGGATCCACTCATCGTATTGGAGCTCGAAGAACAGCTTGTGTTTGGCTTCTTCTTGGGCGAGTCCGCGGAACATCTCGGCGAGCTCGGCATCGGCTACGGCGTTGGCCAAGTCGTTGTATAGGACGAACGCGGCTTTCTCTCTCTTCATCGCTACGATGAGCGCGTCCTGGAAATCCATGCCCGGGGTGGCCTCGACGTCTACGAGGTAGTCACTGATCTTGAGGTCCAGAACCTTGGCCCGCGCTTGGAGGAGCTTGCCACCGGATTTGACCGCCCGCAGCTTTTCCTCGTGCCTCTTCTCCTCGGCCACGAATGAGAGAAACAAGTCCTTGCTGCCGCCATGAGCGGCGCCGTCGGCGAGCTGTTGGTACAGCCGCTGCGCTTCTTGCTCGTTGGCGATTGCGAAGTCGAGCACTTCGTCGACGTTCGAAAATCCAGTCATCGCTCAATCCTCCTAGCGCGGTCGTCCGCCACCCGAAACCGTATTGCGACACGCCCGTGATGGCCAGCGCGCGTCACCGGTATTGGGGCTCGCGAGAATCGGGCGCACCGAGACCGACCGTCGGCAACCTGCGCAACAAACGTGGCACAGCACGCTCCCTAGCGCGCTGTGGACGCTGGCGGGGATAGGCAAGGCAGTGCTCGAGACAGAAATGTGGGGCTTGGCCTCGCACGATGTCTTGGCGAAACTGGCGATATTGTGGGCTGCCCCAGATCTGCAGCACGTCTTGCTGAAAGATGTTGCCGAAACGGGTGCGGGCGTTGGCGTCGTTGCAGCAGACGACGACCGATCCGTCGCTGAGAATGGTGAAGACACCCCGCGGGTCGGGGCATGCGCGCATCGCTTCACGCTGCGCTTCGACGCTCGCGAATGTACGCCGTTGGTAACGCGGCATCGAAGAAACCTGAATTGCCGGGTCGGGCTGGGCGAGATACGGGGCCTTGAACACCGCCACCAAACCGAGCTCGGCGCAGAGCTGCCGAAAGGGCTCGATCTCGTGCTCGTTGTGCTCAAAAACGATGAACTGCGGAATGAGTCGCAGATTGCCCTGACGCCCTTGGCGCAGACGTTCGCGCTGCAACAAGGCCAAGCCACACAGCGCATTTTCGAGCACGCCGCCTACCCGGTATTTCTCGTAGGTAGCCTGTGAAACACCGTCGATCGAAACGATGATCTCCGAAACACCGCTACCGACCAATCGCCGCGCTTGTCCGGCCGTCAGCCGCTGCGCGTTGGTGCTGATGTTCGTCCCCGCGAAGCGAGCCACATGGGTGACCATCTCGAAGATCTGCTTGTTGAGCAGGGGCTCGCCCCACACATGCAAGTAAACGAATTTGGCAAAGGGCTCGATCTTGTCACTGATGTGTTTGAAGGAAGCAAAATCGAGCAGCCGGCGCGGACGGCTGTCGATTCGCCCAGCACCAATAGCGCATTGCGGGCAACGCAAATCACAAGCCAGCACCGTCTCGATGCTGAACACCCGAGGTGTCGCGTCGGTGATGTGCTCGGCCGTCACGACACCCCGCCGAGCATATTGCTAGACGACTGCTCGAGGACCTGGGCGCGTGCGGAGGCGACGAGTGAGCTGCGCGTTCGAAGCTCCACACCCCAACCTGCAGCTTCCACCTTGCGGCACAGCTCGGCAGCCACGCTGGCATAGCTGGTTGCAGAGCCGACACCAAGCTGTTCGAGGAGCACCTTGCGGATGGCCAGCGCGCCCAGACACGACTTCTCGTCGGCCGTTTGTCCGAACACCACCCGGCGGCCGAGCGCAACGCCCGCACCATCGACCAGCTCTAGCGCGCGCAGCAAGGGGTCGAGCCAGCCCTCAGTAGGATTGGCGCTTTCATCCAGCAGCACGACGACCTCACTGGCGGTTTCGGCGAGACCTAGGCGCAAGGCGCTTCCAATGCAGCAACCGTCGGGCGCACGCACCAGCGTGACATCGCCCTGCAGGCTTTCGATGAAGCTGCGCGCCCCCGAATCCGATCCGCGGTCGACCAACACGACTTCGAAGTCGATGTAGCGCGGCGTGGCACCAACCAGAGCGCTCAAGTTGCTCACGACCGCCGCCCGGGTCAACGGCAGGACCATTACCAGGCTGCACGCAAAAGGACGCCCGCGGCGAGGCGAGGGGTCTGTCGCCTCCACGCCCACAGGGTCGGTTGAAGCCGTGTCTTCTTGCGCGGCTGCCCTGCGTTCTGCCTCTTGCGCCACGGCGCGCTGGGTCTGCTCCGCGAGCGCCCGCTGCTGCAAAGCAGCATCGGCTGCGCCCACGTGAACTGCATAGGTTTCTGGGAACTTGCCCGGCAGCAGCTGCACACCCGCTCGCTGAGCGAACAGCACCCGCATGCGCTGGGTTTCGGCGGCGCACAGCGCCCGGTTGCTCACCTCCACACCGGTATCGCTGAATTGGTACAACCCCAATGTGTCATCTAGGTGCAACATGGAATAGCGCTCCGCGATGCGCAGCCACATCTCGTAGTCGCCCGCGACCCGATAGCGGGCGTCGAACCAGCCAACCTCGTCGTGGATTCGCCGGCGCCACATCGGCTGGGGGCCGATGAAAGAACCGTGCAGAGCTTGTTCGTGAAGGTAGGGCGGCCAAGCAAACCGCGCCTCCAAGCGGGCGCTACCGAAGCTTCCGTCCCGCTCTTTCGTAACGAACGAGTCCGCATAGACCAGGGCCACTTCTGGGTTGGCATCGAGCGCATCGGCCATGATCTCGAAGGCATCGGCCCGGTGGCGATCGTCTGTGTTGGCGTTGCTCAAGTATCGGCCGCTCGCCGCACGCGCAGCGCGATTCCAGGCCATGTAGACCCCCTCGCGGGCCGTGGTTCGTAGGTACTTGATGTTGGGGTAGCGCTTCAGGAACTCTTGGACGATGGCGCCTTCGTTCTGGGGTGAACCGCTATCGACGACCACGATCTCGAGCTGGCCCTTGCTGAAGAGCGTCTGGTCCACCAGGTCCTTCAAACATCCACCGATCACATCCTCAGCCGCATAGGTCGAGACCAATGCGCTCACCCGGATGGGCCCGCCGCTGGCCGCAACCGTGCTGGTTTGCAGCTCGGCATCCGGCACCGGAGCAGGACAGCGTCGCGCGCGCCCACCAGGGCCCGAGCCGCTGGCGACAACCTGGGCAGAAGCGTAGGCATCCCAGCGCCCATCGAGCTTGATCGGTAGGTGAGGCGCCCCGCGACGAATGATGGGCTCGCGCAACCCTGGTGACGCCACGAAGCTGTGGGTGAGCGTCAAGACGTCTTCCTCACGTCCCGGTGTGACCCCCTCCGGCAACCGACTGCGCAGCCAGCAATCCGCCCGCGTGAGCGCATCGACATAGGGCCGCACGCAGCACCGCAGCACCGATTCCGAAACACGCCGACTGAGATCGCGCTGCGGAACGATGAGATCGGGAGTGACCATGCACAAGCCACTGAAGTCCACGCAACACAGGGCTACGCCGCCAACCGTGACACTACCGTCGGGTGCGACCAGCACGTCAGCCGCATCTTGCTCATCGGCATCGAGAAATATGCCGCGCCCAGTCACGACAGCGAAGTCTTCACCAAAGCTCCGACGGCCCAGGGCCACAAAAGCGGCTGGCAGCTCGGCGGCACAAGATTGCTGGCGCATCGCCTCATCCCAGTGCTGCAACAGTCCCTGCTCTGCAGCCCCCCGCTTGAGCACCAGTGCAGCGCTACTGCAACGTGAGGCTTCGGTCGAACGGAACATCGTCAGCAGCTGCGGCGGCGCAAACAGCACGGATGGATCCGCAAACAGGTAGCAGCGGGCATCCAGCACAGCGAGTGCGTCAGCTACTTCGTTCTGCCCGAAAAACGCCAGCGCAGCGGCCGGAACACAGCAGCGACGTTGGGCCGCAGGACCGAGCCTCTGCAGTCCGGCCAGCCCCAAACTGCGCACCGACACGACGCGAAGCTGCGGCATGCGCAGCGGCTCCAACACGCGCTCGCAGTGATCGTCCAAACACATGACGAGCACCTCGAACTCCCGCTCGTCGTGCTCGTAGATCGACTCGATCAACGCCAGCGCTCGGGCTGCGCTTTCCAGGTCCATGATCACGAGGTAATGGCGCTTCATTTCATCCCTTCGACGCACTGTATGAGCGCGCTACAAATGTGGGCTATCTGCCTCTCAGTGAGCTCGGGGTACATGGGCAAGCTAAGCCGCCGGCGATAGAGACGTTCGGTGTGCGGCAGGCGCTCAGCGCCTCGCAATCGGCCCGCGTACGCAGGCTCTTGGTGGATCGGTCTCGGGTAGTGCAACGCAGTGGCCACACCGATGCCCCGAAGAGCGTCGGCGAATTCCTCGGGGCCCTCGAGCTCGACCACGTACAGGTGCATCGCGTGCTCCGTACCCACTGCGACAATCGGTGACTGGATTGGCGTTCCACGCAGCACTTCGTCATAGCGGGCGGCGATGCGTCGTCGTTGACAGACATCCTCCCAAAGGCTGACCAGGCCCACACGCAACAACGCCGCTTGCAGCTCGTCGAGCCGGGCATTCATCCCCGGCTCGGTGGCGACGCGCCGGCTATCCCAGCCGTATTGGCGCAACTTGCGCAACTTGCTGGCCAAGCTGCTGTCCGCGCACAACACCGCGCCCGCATCGCCCATCGCAGCGAGGTTCTTGGTGGGGTAGAAGCTGAAGGTCGCTGCATCGCCCATCACACCTACGTGCAGGCCCCCGATGGTGGCGCCGTGCGCTTGCGCGCAATCTTCCACCACCTTCAGACCGTGGCGTCGCGCTACAGTCATGATGCCGGACATGTCGGCAGCTTGGCCGTAGGCGTGCACCACCACCACTGCACGACAGCGCGGACCAACCGCTTGCTCCAAGGCCTCGGGATCCATGCAGCGACGCCGCGGATCGATGTCTACGAGCACCGCCACGCCCCCAGCCCGCTCGATGGCCGCCACCGTGGCCACCGCTGTGTGGGCTACGGTCAGCACCTCGTCGCCAGGCTTCAAACCAAGTGCCAACAGCGCCAAAGTAATGGCTTCAGTTCCGCTGCTCACCCCGACGCAGTGATCAGCCCCTGTGAACTCGGCGAATTCGTACTCGAAGGCCTCGACCTCCAAACCGAGCACATAACGGCCACTCGCGATGACGCGCTGTAGCGCTTGCTGGAGCTCTTCTTCGCAAGCACGAAAGCGTGCGCCAGGATTGGCGACCGGGATAACCTCCTTGACGCCGCTCTCGGGAACCTCATCCACCATCGTCGTCCCCCCTAGGCCAGTAGTGCTGCCCATGCTCGCGGTAGTACGCCAATGTCCGGGCAAGGCCTTCGCGCAGTGAAACTTTGGGCAGCCACCCCAGCCCGCGACGGGCTTTGCTGCAGTCCGCATAGTAGTCGCCGATGTCGATCTTCTTGCGCCCCTCGGGAAACGCGATGCGCTCGAAGCTGCCGGAGCCGTGCACCTCGACCAACAGCTCGGCCAGCGCGCCCAAGCTCAGCGGCGGCTCCGCACCCAAGTTGTACACCTGCCCGCACGCCTCAGGCATGACGGCCGCCAACAAGAGCGCCTCGACCACGTCATCTACGTAGTTGAAGTCGCGAATCTGCTTGCCGTCACCGAAGATGAGCAGCGGCTCGCCACAGAGCAAGCGCTTGATCCAAATCCCCAAGAACGTCTGCCGGGCATCCTTGACACGCATGCGCGGCCCATAGGTGTTGGTCAACCTCAACACGCTCGAGCGTATGCCGTGCACACGGCTGTACAGCAGATGGTATTGCTCCCCGGCGAGCTTGTTGATGCCGTTGACATCCACAGGAACCACAGGGTGGTCTTCGTCCACAGGCAAGCGCTGAGGCTTGCCGTAGATTTGGCGGGTGCTGGCAAAGACCACCCGAACCGTCGGATTGTGGCGCCGACAAGCCTCGAGGATCGACAGTTGGGCGCGCGCGTTGATTTCCAGGTCAGCAAAGGGGTTGCGCATCGAATCCAAGTGGCTGGTCTGGCCCGCCAGGTTGAACAAGAAGTCCTGGCGCTGAACCAGGTGTTTGAGCGCATGCTCGTCACGCACGTCGCTGATGTTGATGTGCACCTTGTCGCGAATCTGAGCGACGTTGAACAGCGCGCCGCCGTACTCGGGGATGAGGCTATCGACCAAGGTCAGCTCGCCACCAAGCTCGACCAAGCGCAACGCCAGGTTCGAACCGATGAATCCCAGCCCACCGGTGATGAGTATCCTCGCCCCCGAGAAGGGCTTCATCAAGCAACTTGCTCCCGGCAGGCGATCCGTTTGTCGAGAACGTAACTGAGCAGATACTCGTCGCTTGCTTCGTCGCCGCCATATTGGGTGGCCGCTGTCGGTTCCAATCCCAGGTCGAGGCAGTAGTGGATCAGCTCCTCCTCCGAGAAAACCAGCTCCACGGTCTCGACTCCATATGCCTCTTTGGTCATGAAGCGGGTGTCGCCCTTCCGGCACACCGGCGTGCGGTGCAAGACCACAGTTTTGGCAGCGACCCGCGCCGCTTCACGGATGTGCGTTTTCCAATCGGTCACGTGGAGCAACACACTGGAGGAGATGGCCACCTGTACCGAGTTGTCGGCAAAGGGCAAGGCAGCGCCGTCGGCAACCACGAACTGGCCCTTTGGGTAGTAGTCGCGCGCCATGGCAATGAGCGGCTCGGAATAGTCGACACCGATGTAATCGATCTGCTGACCCATGAGGTACTCGAGCACCTCGTAGTAGTACCCGCTTGCGCAGCCTATCTCGAGCGCGCGCTGGCCAGGTCGCAGGTGCGGAGCCAATAGCTTGGCAAGTACGCGGAACGGCATGGCTGGCCGCCCCTTGTACATGGCCTCCAACTCCTGCTGCACCAGAGCACGCTGCCGCTCTGGAATGAGCTCGCTGGTCCAAGCCTGGCGGTGCTGCTCCGTCACCTGCTCGGGCTCGATGGCGCGGTACGCCGACGAGACGGTGGCCGGATCGACCCGCGGATAGCGGTCCTTTTCCGCCCGCAAGCGCAGGTGCCGCTCGAGCAATTCGGCGGTCTGGGCCATGCGCTGGGTGTAGCTGTGATCGCGCAACACGCGCTCTTGGCCGGCGCGCGCTATGGCCTGGGCCTCATCTTGATGCCGCAGATAATAGCGAACCAAGGCGACGCATTCTTCGCGCGAGCGATACGCGACGACCTCCTCGCCCACCTCGAACAGGTCGTCTAGGTTGTCCTTGTGGTCGGTGATCAGGAGCGCACCACAACCGCAGGCCTCGAACAAGCGCATGTTGTTGGCGAAGCGTTCGGCGATCTCGCCGTGTCGGGTGGTCGTGATCTTCGCATCGGCCCATGTGGTGAACCTGTCGCTGCCCCAAGCCTCACCTTGGTGCCGTGGCCGAATGGACGAAGTCGGCGGCAGTTGCTCGGCGCCATAGCCCCAGAACTTCACGTCACATTGGTTCGCGAGGTCCTCGAGCAGTGCGTTACCTTCGATGTGGAGCGTGGAGATGCCCCCAACAAAGGAGCAGTCGATGCTCCGCTCCGCCGTGGTCTTTCGAGCACCTATCGCATCCACCACACGCGGTGCGAACGCGAGCGGCTGGCAATACGCGCACAAACCATCACGCCGAAAGCGCTCGACGTAGTGCGGCAATGAGCTGATCAACAGGTCGTAGCTACCAAAGGGGATCGCTGCCACGATGGGCGTGGCGATCTGTCCGACAATCATACCCACCCGATCACGAATCGCATCGAGGAAGGCCTTTGGGATCCCGTTCAGATCTTGCACATAGACGACATCCGGCCTGTGCAACCTGATTTGCTCGACCGCGATTTGCAGCCCACTGGTCGCTAGGTCGTTCTCACGCGCCCACGCCTGCTGAAGCGGGTCGCAGTTGACGATCAAGTCTGCAGCGAGCCAACCCGCACGTCGCAAACCTTCTGAGTAGTAGTCTGAGTCGCCGAAATTGGCGTCGTTCAGCGACCGCAGCTGCTCACCGTAGGAGCACTGCGCAAGCTTTGGATTGTTGCGATAGTGGGAGTTGAGGAAACCAGAATAGAAGGTGTTGACGAAGATGCACTTAGGCATGGGTGCTCCGCTGAGCGGCGATGGCGCTCAGATTGGCCAGCGTCGCCGCCAGCGGTGAAGGTTGGGACCGTTCGACTTGAGGAACGCGAAGGACGGAGTCTCGTTTCGGAGGAGGCCGGCCGACCGGGGCTTGCGTCGACTCGGGGCTGGGCGGCGCGGTCGCCACGAGCAGCATCTCTGGCGCAGCTCGGTAGACGATGCTGTGGGGCTGAACCACCACCGCTCCTCGCCTGCCCGCCCGCCAACATAGCTCAGCTATGGCGCTTTCGCCTTCGAGGGTCTCGTTGCTGCCCCCCAACTCGTCGAACATCGTTTTGGCCATCAACACGGCGCCGTGAGGCAGGGTGTCGACCTGCTGGCGCTGCAGCAGGGCGTCGGACCAAGGCCGCGCACCACGATGCAGAACATGCGCGCGGCCGCCACCCTTTGGGCAGCACATGCCGGCGGCTGCGACACCGTTGCCCTCTGGCAGGAGCAGCTTGGCCCCGATCGCGGCCGCCTCAGGGTGTGCGCTGGTATCGTCCACCAGCGCGCGCAGCCAGTTTGCCCGCACGGTAGCGTCGGTTGCCAGCATCACCAAGTAGCGACCGCGGGCCTCAGCAGCCCCGCTGCTGATGGCCGCCCCCAAGCCTGGGCGCGGGCTCCGCACCACACGAACGTCGTCGCCCATGGATCTGAACAACGCAAGCACCTGCTCGGTGGCGCCGTCGTCGACGACAATCACTTCGTAGCTCACCCGCCGGGTTCGGTCCGCGAGGGCGCTCAAGCGCGCCAGCAAGGACTCGGCGCGGTCAGCTCGGCTGACGACGAGCAGCACAGAGCAAGTCGGCGCAGTTCCTTCGGCGGACCGACGCAAACAATCGATGAGCTGCCCACGAGCCTCGAGCAAGGCCGGACGAGCAGTCCCGGGCAAAGCGTGCCGCTGGTGGATCAACTGAGCGGTGGGTAAATGCTCCCAGCGGCGCCCGGTAGTGGTGCTGCTGCCATCCTCGCGCCACCGCACCGAACAGCTCACGCGCGGCACGCGAACGAAGTCGAAGGCTTGGCTCAGCCGAATCCACAGCTCCCAGTCCTCGAGCACGGGCAAGGTCTCGTCGAAGAGCCCCACTTCGTCGAGGCAATCGCGCAGATGCATCAAGCAGAGGATCGGGATGTAGTTGTTGACCAACAAGCCTTCGCGCGAGAAGTCCATGGCGTAGAAGGGTTGCTGGACCGCTTTGGCCACGTAGCGCCCGTCCTGCTTCACCTCGATTACCCGTCGGGAATCGGTGTAGGCCACAGCATGGCTGCCGCGCTCCAGCACCTCGACCAGACTCGCTAGGTGATCCGGATCGTACCAATCGTCGTCATCGAGGTACGCAACGTACTTGCCGCGCGCCAATCTGAGCGCGGTGTTGCGCGCAGCGCCAGCTCCGCCCGGCAGCGGCAGGCGCACGTAGGTGATGCGACCGGCTGGATCGAGCGCGCGTACGAGCTCGGCGATGTCCGGCCCGCCATCGTTGACGATGATGAGCTCCCAGCGCTCCCAGCTCTGCGCCCACACGCTCTGGATCGCGATCCTGATTTCTTCGGGCCGATTGTGTGTCGGCATGACGATCGACACCAACGGCGGCTCGTGTGTGCTCATCTCGTTTCCCGCCTGCAAGAAGGTCCAATGACCCGAGCCCTTTTCAAGCAACTTGGGTGCCAGCTGTTGTGACGGTGCGAGGTCCGAATGCCCCGCGGGCTGCGCAACAGAGGCGATTCGCACACAACAACGCTGAGTTGGGCGGGTCAGCGCGCCCAGCCACAGCCTGCAAACGTGGCTTCGCGGCCTGCGCGAGGCTCGATCTGCCCGTCAAAACGGCCGAACACGTCAAGCGCTTGACACGTAGACATGTCATCCGCTTGTCAGCATCTCAGCTACGAGCACACCTCGCTGCCGCAGAATCCAGTCATCTCAGTACTTTGCCGATTCGGCACCCTTCTTGCTGAACCCGACTGCGGCGGATTAGCACACCGCGCCTTTGCCAAGGACCCCCTCATGTCACAGGCGATCGCGTACAACGATGAAACTTCAGTAAGCAACCCGGCGGGGCTGCGTGCTGTAGCGAACAAATCAGCGCGGACCAGAAATGTCCGTGCAGCAGCCGAGCAACTACAGGCAGAAGGGCTTTGGCAGCCTGACACGCCCCTGAAACTTCGGCTCGCGCACGGCAAACCGCCGCGGCGCGGCTACGTCAATGTTGACGGTTCGGCGACGCCTCACGAGGAGGCCAGCTGCCGAGCCGACTTCAATCAGCTCACATTTGAGGCTGGCACGGTCAGCGAGCTCGCCGTCGACGGCGTGCTCGAGACGCGCTCCTTGCCTTTGGCGCTTGCATTGCTCGTTCGCTGGTCACGATGGCTTCAGCCCGGCGGCAGGATCGTCATTTGCTGTGCTGACATCGAAGCGTGCGCGCTCGATCTCGTCGGTGGGGGCCCGCTTGGCGACAAGCACCGAGCCCTCATGCAGCTGTTCGGTAACGAGGTCACGCATCGCGACGGTTGGTACCGCGCCAAGCTCAAGGGCGCGCTGCAAGCGCTCGGGTACGTCATCACTTCGACGCGCTCGCGTCACAACGCCGCCTTCGGCATGCACACCGTCGAAGTCACCGCAGAGAAGCTCGCTCATCAGAGCATCGACGAATTGGCTGCCGCGGCCGCTCGCTTCATACGCGACGCGCTCGCAGGCACCCCCCGTCCCGAGGCAGAGCGTCAGTATGCGCAGCTGCCAGAGGCGCTCGAACGAGCGCCCAGCGACGTCGGCGATGAAGCGGACGCCGACAACCAAGAGGTCCTCGACCCCTCAGGTCGAGCCACACACAACAACATCAAGAAACAGAAAAGGAAGAGTGCCTTCCCTACGGAGCGATCCCTCGAGCAGGGTCTCGCACCCGAAGAAGCACCGGAGGGAGTCATGGATTTCATCGCACTGCCCAACCTCACGACCGAGCAAGAAACAGAGACCGAAGGGCGCTGGTGGCAGCCCATCGACGGGTCTGTCCCTGCTCGCCGTCAGCCCGAACAACAACCCGCGAAGGCCGAGGCGAAACAAACGGAACAAAAGGACAAGCCAGAAGTCCTGCAGATCTTCGACAAGGCAGAAGCAGCAGCCCAAGAGGGCGACTGGCAAAAGGCCAGCGAGCTGTTCATCACGATGGTCGAGAAGGCACCCGAGTTCGGGCCTGGCTACGTCGGCGTGGCCTCAGCAGCATTTGCTCTGGGTGACCTCCCGACTGGCGCGATGGCGCTCGAGCATGCCATCAGCATCTACCCGGAAAACCCCGTGCTTCACGCCCAGTATGGTGTCGCGCTGGCCCACACAGGCCATCTCGACCGGGCTCAGGAAGCTTTCCTGAAGGTGCTGGACATCGAGCCGCACAACATGGACGCCCTCGTCAGCCTCGCCCAGCTTTGCCGCGCCACGCGAAACTTCGTGGAGGCGGTCGAGCTACTCGATCATGCGCACTCGCTCGAACCAGACAACGCCCTCGTAATTGGCGCAATTGGTCACACCGCGCTCGAGCTCGGCGATCACAGCGGCGCCCTTGCATCGCTGCGCCGACTCAAGAATATCGCGCCCGGCCATCCGGAGACCATGCTGCTCGAGCAGAGCCTAGCCGAGAAGTGAGCCGTTGCGTTGACCGCCGCGTTGCGGTCAGCGCGCAAGAGCGCCCTTCAGCGCCGATCTCGGCGTGAGGATGAATCGATGAACGACGAGAAGAAGCGTCATTACGTCACCTATTTCGATCGCAACTACTTGGTCAAGGGCCTCGCGCTCATTGCCTCGTTGCGGCGACACGAAAGTCGGGACTTCGAGCTGTTCGTGGTGTGCATGGATGAGCTGACGCGCACCTTGCTCGATCGGCTCGACCTCGAACAAGT
Source organism: uncultured Polyangiaceae bacterium (assembly GCA_964599485.1). Classification (GTDB taxonomy): domain Bacteria; phylum Myxococcota_A; class Polyangia; order Polyangiales; family Polyangiaceae; genus JAPYTK01. The sequence continues at coordinate 31,631 of CAZRGL010000015.1, read as the reverse complement.
GACCACGGTGCCCCTGCACAGCATCGAGCGGTGCGATGAAGCGCTACTCGAGCCGCGGGCCAAGCGCACGTTGGTCGAATACTACTGGACGCTAACGCCAACCATCGTGCTGCGAATGTTGGAGCGCAATCCGCACGTCGAAGTGCTCACCTACCTCGACGCGGACCTGTTCTTCTACTCCACTCCGGAGCCCATTTTCGAAGAGCTCGGTGACAGCTCGATCCTCATCCACGAGCATCGATACGCCCCCGAGGCGGCACATTTGTCCTGTAACGGCACGTACAACGTCGGTTTGATGTGCTTCCGCAACGACCACCTTGGGCTGACCGCCCTGCGTTGGTGGCGCGAGCGCTGCAACGAATGGTGCTTCAATCGTTTCGAAGACGGCAAGAAGGGTGACCAGAGCTATCTCGAGGACTGGCCCAGCCGTTTCGAAGGCGTCAAGGTGCTCGAGCACATCGGCGGTGGCGTGGGACCGTGGAACCACGGGCAGTATCGTTTTCGCGCTGAGCGCAACGGGTCTGTCCGAGTCGACAATCGAGAGCTCATCTTCTACCACTTTCACGCCCTGACCATGGTCAGCCCCGATCTGGTCATGCCCACGGGCTACAACTTCAAGATCCATGAGGATGTCCTGCGGCACGTGGTGGTGCCCTACGTCGATGCGTTGCGAGATGGCACTTCGCGAGTGCTCGAGCAAATGCCCAGCTTCCGTTTTGGCATTCTCAACGAAGGAGTGTTCAACGCGCAGCAGACCTTCATCGCCAAGCCCGACATGGCCACCATGATCGAGACCAGCGGTGCGCCGCAGCAGCGCTTCGAGCTGACCAAACACTGGGATGCTTACGCTTCCGATCAGTTGCAGCGATTGGAGCCTCCCGCGCCCAACGAACAGCAGGACGTTGAAACAGCTGCTCCCGATGAAACAGCTGCTCCCGATGAGACGTCTGCGGGGCCGGCAGCACTCGCACGGCAGGTGGTACACGCGCAGCTGACCCGCGCCGGCGCACTCGCCCCATTGACAGACGCCACCCGCGCGGCAGGAGAGGTCTTGCGGACGCTCTTTGGCGAGCAGGGCCGCAATGCACTCATGGTTGCGCGCGCAGCTTTATTGGAGCTGCTCGCCGACGAGCTCGAGCATGATGATCCGCAGCGCGCCCCGGCCATCGCGCCACGCCAAGCAGACGCGGAGCCGAGCATTACGCAGATTCAGGAGCTGGCCGAGATGGTCAGGCGAGGCATGGAGACGGGCGCGCTCGAAGAAGCCCGAGAAGCTGCCGCAGCGCTGCTCGAAGTCCTGCCTGACAACGCCGACACGATGATTACTGCGGCCAATCTGGATGCCCAACTGGGCAACCTCGTCGCCGCTGAAAAGATGCTGGTACGCGCTGGATTCGTGATCGAGGACCCCATGGCCAAGCGCGATCTCGCCACCAGCCTGGTGTCACTCGGCCGGCACTTCGGTAGGTCTGGCAACCAAGCGGTGGCGGCCCTCAACTTCGAGCGGGCGCTACGGGCCGATCCACAGTGCCAAGGCGCGCTCGAGGAGCTCGGTCGCCAGCCAGAAGCAGACCCTCTCGCCGCCTCAGAGCAGAACGATGCCACCATGCCAACAGTGTCGGTGGTGGTGCTCGCCTACAACGGACTGCAAGACACGATCAAATGCCTCGACAGCATCGAGCAATCCACGCGCTGCCCCTACGAGCTCATCGTAGTCGACAACGCGTCGAGCGATGGCACCGTCGACTACTTGCGAGGCTGGGTCGCTGACCGCAGCAACGCCAAGGTCATCGCAAACAGCGACAACCTCGGATTCGCCGGTGGCAACAACTTGGGCATGGCGCTAGCAAGCGGAGCCTACGTGGTGCTGCTCAACAACGACACCATCGTCACCGATGGTTGGCTCAGCGGGATGGTCGAAGTCTTCCAGCGCCACCCCAAGGCCGCTCTGGTCGGTCCCCGTAGCAACTACGTTGCCGGACCGCAGTTGGTAGAGAAGGTGGACTACGAGGACGACAGTGGCATCCAAGCATTCGCCCACAAATGGACCGAGGCGAACCAGGGGCAAGACCAGTTGGCACAGCGACTGGTGGGATTCTGCCTGATGATTCGCCGCGATGCGATCGAGCAAGTTGGCGGTCTCGACACCCGTTTCGGGCGCGGCAACTACGAGGACGACGACTTCTGCTTGCGCATCAGAGCCAAAGGCTACACCGCCCATATCGCCCACCAGGTGTTCGTTCACCATGAAGGTCACAAGAGCTTCATCGCCAACGACATCGACTTCAACGAAGCGCTCCGAAACAACTTCGAGATCTTCAAACGCAAATGGAACGTCGATCCGGCCTGGTCGCTCAAGCAGGGTTTTCCAAATCGCATCACACCCCCTGCCAGCGCATTGATAACCCTACCATTGCCCGACCTCGCCGCTGAGCACAGCGCTTCGATGGCCGGCCACTGGTGGCAACAAGCTGATCCGGCGCCTGCTGAGTCGGCACCTGTCGAGTCGGCGCCTGTTGCATCGGTGCCGGAGAGGACAGCGCCGGAACACCCAGCGCCGACGCCCACCGCCGGCAGCGGATTGTCGCGTCTGAGCGCTTCGCGCGTCCAGCAACACGACGGCGTTTTCGAACGAGCAGAAGCGGCCACTGCCCCTACCGAGCCACTGGCTCGCGACATCCAAAGCCGAGACGAGCTCTTCGATCAAGCGGAGCTGGCGGCTGCCGGCAACGACTGGCCACGCGCGTTCACCTTGTTCGACCAAATCGCCACAGAATGGCCAGAGTTTTCTCCCGCGTTCGTGGGCCTGGCCTCCTCGGCATTTGCCAAGGGCGACGTCATGCTAGGAGCTGATGCCCTGGACCGGGCTTGCGCGCTCGAGCCCGAAAACCTGCCCCTGCTGCTGCAGCGCGGCCTTTCCTTCGCTCACGCAGGTTTGGCGGACCGGGCGCAAGGCGCTTTCGTGACGGCTCTCAAAGTAGATCCGGACAACCTCGATGCGCTGCTCAGCCTGTCGCAGCTCTGCCGCGCCACTCGCAATTTCGTCGAAGCAGCAGACCTGCTCGACCGCGCCAACTCAGTCTATCCAGACGAGCCCGATGTGGTCGTGGCCGTCGGAGTGCTCGCAGCGGAGCTCGGTGATACCCAAGCCGCCAATCGTGCACTGGCCAATCTGGTGCGCTTGTCGCCCACCCATCCCGAGCTGAACGCCCTGAAGCAGGCCGTCGCCCAGGCGTCCTAGCCACGGACCCCGCGCCGGGAGTTGTTAGCGGCTAGCTATCAGCCTTTGGCGCGCAATCGAGGCGTCAGCTTGCGGTCCCGACGAAGGAGCAGAACGCGTCCACCGGCGCAAGCAGGTTGCGACTGGAAACGTCGTGATATCCGGCTTGGCGCATTTGCTCCAACAACGTTTCCGGCTCGGGCAAGGGACCACAATCCACGGTCATCCCACCCCATAGGCTCAACGCGACCATCGCAGGCGAACCGCCCCGGCAGCCGGTCGTCAGCAGCAGCGTTCCCCCCTTCTTGAGAAAACCGCGCACGTGCTCGAGCAACGCAACCCGCTTGTCGACGCTGAAGTAGTAGATGTTGTTGTGAAGCGTGACGAGGTCGAAGGTGGGCTCGGCAGCACGCTCGCGCACATCACACGCTTCCACCTCTACGCGCCCTGACAGCCCCCATTTCGCGAGGTTGTTCTTGGCGAGCTCGGCAACCTCGGGTTGAAGCTCCAAGCCCAGCGCTGTCAGGTCTGGATTGCGCTGAGCTGCGAAACGAATGTGGGTTCCCGATCCACATCCAATTTCGAGAAGACGTAGCGCCCCTTGCTCACCAACTTGCTCGGCGACAGCCTCACGCACCACCGGCTCGAGCACACGGCTCGAGCGAGCAATGACCCGCCCTTCTTGATCCGCGAGGGTCAGCAGCCGCCGCTCGGCCAACCGAGCGGGGGTCTCCATCACCAGCGCGTGGTGCAGGCCCGTCATTTCCTCGAGCAAGGCCATTGCATCGTCGTTTTCGGGGTCAGCCAGCTCGTTCGCGAGGTGGCTCTTGAGCGCATAACCGTCCTCGGTGTGCTTGATACAGCCCGTGCTGACGCCCAGCTCGAGCCAATCGATGAGCGCTTCATGGCCTGCCGCATCGATGCCCAAGCGCTCCGCTAGCTCGTCGAGGCTGCGCAGATCCTGGGCTAGCAGCTTGAGTACGCCAGCGCGGGCCGCTGACGCCAAAAAGCAGGTTTCGTAGTAGCTGGCGGCAAGCCGCCCGAGTGATCCCAAAGTGCGGAGTCGCCCGCTCTTGGCCATCGTCCAAATCGTGCTCGCTTTCATCAAGACTGTTCCCTCCCCTCGAAATCGTGCTCACCACCTTCCGTCGCTATTGACTCGTCGGCGGCTTCATCGTGATCGATCGTTTCTCCAATTTGTCGTTGCTCCATGGCCGCGCGGGCCGCTTGCAGCTCTTGCTCCACCGCTTGCGCCGCCGGTTCGTCTCCCACGAGCCGGTAGAGCAAGAGCACCTGCTCGAGCGATTCCACCATAGCAGGATGTCCAACACCGAAAGCCGCTTCGAAGAACTCACTAGCGCGCGAAAGATAGTCCTTGGCTTGTTCGGCCTGCTGTTGTCGCGTGGCAGCTGAGCCTAGGCCGAGAAATGCTTTGCCCGTCATCGAATTGAGCCAGGCAGCATGGCCTTCGGAGGTGGGCTCGAGACCTTCGAGCATTTCCAACACCCGTCCGTACATGGCCTCGGCATGCTCACAATCGTCCGCTTCCACGCTCAGTTCCGCCATGGTCAGGAGCACGGCACACAGATCCTGGGATGCTTGCTCGCTACCAGCCTTCTCCAGCAGCTCCGCGGCTTCTGCGAGCAGTGGCAGCGCTGCCTCGAGCTGGCCCAAGTGCAACTGCGCCACCGCTGCCTGGTGCAAGCTGACGCCGAGCGCCACCGCATCGTCGGCCAGGTCGCGGTAGATATCCGCCGCGCGCGTGGTGTGGTCGGCCGCTTGCTCGTAGGACCCATTACACAGCTGTGCTCCCGCAAGCGCGCTGAGCGCGGCGGCGAGCTGACGCTGTGGAACGGGCTCCGCTTGTGCAATCGCTTGCACTGCGACGACGCCGAGCAGCTCGGCCTCCTCATAGTCGCCGCGGGCGCACAAACCGCCGACTGCTTCAACCATTTCTCGAGGGGTAAACTGAACCTGCTCTTGTTCTTCGCTCGGCTCAGAACCATCAGATTGCTTGTCGGTCATCATTGTCCTCGTTGTTCGATGATCCACTGGTACATGACGCGGGTGGGCTGTCCGGTCTCACGCGCGAGCGCCTTGGCTACGTCCCTCGGCCTCAGCCCCTCAGCGAACAGCGCCGTCATCCGTTGGGCGAGCTCGTCCTGGCTGAGCGCGGGCCCTTCCACCTTGCTGTAGGGTCCCAACACGAGGGTAATCTCGCCGCGCCAACTAGTCTGGTCCTGAGCCGCTTGCTGGGAAAGCTCGCTCAGCGTTCCGCGCACAAACTGCTCGTAGAGCTTGCTCATCTCCCGCGCGACAACTGCTTCGCGTGTGGGCATGCGCTCGGCCAGCTCGGCGAGCGTGTGGGTCACGCGCCGCGGCGACTCGAAGAGCACCACTGTCTCTTCGCTTGCGCACAATTGCTCGAGCTCTGCCTGGCGTGCGCCTCCTTTGCGCGACAGGAAACCGAAGAAACGAAAGCGGTCAGCCTTCATCCCTGACGCTGCCAAGGCCGTCGTCACCGCACAAGGCCCCGGCAACGGACTCACCACTACGCCTGCTTCGACGGCTTCACGCACCAGCGCAGCCCCCGGGTCACTGACGGTCGGGGTCCCCGCATCGCTCAGCAACGCCAGTTGCTCCCCGGCGCAAAGCCGCTCCACCACCCGTGCCAGCGCGCGGGGGGAGCTATGGGCATCGAGTCGCCCGACTGGCTTTCCCGTGATGCCGAGATGACTCAACAAAGCCCGAGCCCGCCGTGTGTCCTCAGCAACGATGGCGTCCACCTCAGCGAGGCAGCGCGCGGCGCGAATCGACAGGTCCTCGAGATTGCCGATTGGCGTTGCCACCAGAACCAAGCGGCCAGTCGCAACACCGTTAGTGACGGGCTCGTCGTCTGCCATCGCTCACTGGCCTCTCGCTCACAGGCCCAGCTCGACCGCGTCGCCCAGCTCCGCTTTGAGGTACTCTCGCAACCGACCAGCCAAACGCGCCTCGAGTTGCCGTACCCGTTCCCGCGAAACCCCAAAACCTTCGCCGAGCTTCTGCAGGGTCAATGGATCCTCGGCCACCATGCGCTTGTCGAAGATGACCAGCTCCTTGCCTTCGAGCGTCTTGCGAAAGGTGAGCAGATGGTCGTTGAGAAGTGCGCCAAGCTCCCGAGATGCCACCGTATCGTCGGTCGCCTTGTCGGCGCTGGCCATCAACTCGACCCGCGCTACGCTGCGCCCCTCACTATCGCCGAGGGGCGCATCCAAAGATGCCTCACCGCTGGCCAAGCGACGGTCCATCTCCACAACCTCGGACTCCTTGACGCCCAGATTATCGGCGATGAGTGCGGGCGTCGGATCGACACCGAGGGCGCTGAGCTTCGCCTTTTGCTTGTTTAGGTTGAAGAAGAGCTTGCGCTGCGCCTGCGTGGTCCCGAGCTTGACCAAACGCCAGTTGTTCAGGATGAAGCGCAACATGTAGGCCCGGATCCACCAAGCCGAGTAAGAGGACAGCTTCACACCGCGGTAGGGGTCGAATCGCTTGACTGCTTGCATCAAGCCAATGTTCCCCTCCTGGATGAGGTCCATCATGTTCTTGTAAGCACGCCGGTACTCGTAGGCCAGCTTGATGACCAGCCGCAGGTTCGCCGTGACAAGTCGACGAGCGATGTCTGGGTCGCCGGTCTCCACGTACTTCGTGGTCAGCTCTTTTTCTTCGGCGGGCGTGAGCAGCGAATAGCGCTGCACTTCGCGCACATAGGCTTGGAAAGGGTCACGCCGCGACAATGCGGTCGTGCTTTCGGGCGGGCGCGGAGCATCGACTGGGGTGTCCGGCGCATCGAGCTCTTTCAGCTCAGCGTCTTCGCTCACCAGAGACGCCGGCGCCGCTTCTTCAGCCGAGTCCGTTTGGGCGGCTGAGCCCTTCTTGGACCGACCCGTCTTCTTCCTTGCGGGCGTCGTACCGGCTTGTTTGCCCTTGCGAGAGCCTCGCTTTGCGCGCGCCTTGCGTGGCGCGCCCTTGTTGCTGCTACGTTTCTCCGCCATTCGGTTCGTCGAGGTCCTCTCGGGGTTGCTTTGTCTTAGTACAGCGCACCGTAAGAAAGTACCCAGATCGGCGCGGGCCGGGCGGCGAGGGCAAGACGCGATGCCGACGGCGTCCTGCTGCTACGGCGAGGTATCGCAACGCCGCCCTCGGCGTTCGAAGCCGGATCGGAGCGGCTGGGTGGCCCCGCCATCCCATCAGCCATGCTACACCCCCAAACCGTGAGCACATCGGACAGGCCGAAGCCGCCGGACGAGGGCCCAGCCACTCCAGTCAAGGTGCGGCGCCCATGGTACTTCATCGCCATGATGTGCATGATGTGGCTATTCGGAGTCGTCTTCGCAACAGGGGGTTGCTCCAATGTCAGCTATTTGCGGGGCTCTCAAGAGCTTCCAAACGCAATCGCTGACAGCATCCGCGAGCAAAACCACCCCTTGGTGCGCGCCAGCCTCGTTCGAGAAAAGGCGCGCCTCGAGGCCTTCGCCACGCTTCACAAGCGCGCCTTTCCGATCAGCATCGCCAAAGTCCTGCTGGGACTCTTGTTGGTATTCGCGGCTGGCGCCGCCTTGGCGGGCCGGCGCAACGTGCGCAAGCTCGCGCTGCACGCTGTGGCCGCCAATGCCCTGCTCGCCTTGATTTCCTTCGGCTTGTTGGGTCCCGCCCGAGAAGCGATGGCCCAGGCGGTTGCCATCGAGACCGTCGATCACGCTGGCATCGAGCTCAGCAAAAGGGACCGTGACGCTGAGGTCGAAAAGCAGCGCGCCATCCAACTCGAAGCGGAAACGCGCGTGTTCCTGCTCGAGCTGTTCGCTTTTGGAGCCGCAGCAGTGGCACTGAGCCGTCGACGCACCAGGGCCTATTTTCAGCAAATCGAGGACGCCCTCGGTGACCCGCAGGACCCTGCTTCTCCGCCATCATGACCGCAACCGAGGACAACCCGGACGAGCCGTCGGCAGCAGGAAGTCAGCGGCCAAACGAGCCGAGACCATCGACCCCAGACAAGCGGCGCGTGGTGCAGCTGCCCGACCGAGTCGCCAATCAAATCGCGGCCGGAGAAGTCGTGGCGCGACCAGCAAGTGTCGTCAAAGAGCTGGTCGAGAACGCCTTGGACGCGGGCGCAAGGAACCTACACGTAGAGATCGAGGGCGGGGGCGTCGCGCGGGTGCATATCGTCGATGACGGTCATGGCATGGATCGCCAGGACGCTGTGCTCGCTTTGAGCCGCCACGCCACCAGCAAACTGTTGAGTGTCGATGACCTAAAGGCCATCCAGACGCTTGGTTTCCGCGGCGAGGCGCTGCCGAGCATCGCTTCGGTCTCTCGATTCAGGTTGCGCAGCCGACCCGTGGGAAGCGACGCGGGCACAGAGCTGCAGATCGAGGGAGGTGCTCCGGCCCAGATCATGGACTGCGGCTGCGCTGTCGGAACGAGCGCCGAGGTCCGAGACCTGTTCTACAACGTGCCGGCGCGGCGCAAATTCTTGCGCGCGCTGGCCACTGAATCGGCGCATGTGACCGATGTGGTGAGGGCGGCAGCATTGGCCCACCCTGGTGTGAGCTTCACGCTCGTTCGAGATGGCCGGCGCGCTCGGCAGTGGCTGCGAACCGAGAGCCGTCAGGCCCGCGTACGAGATGTGTTCCACGACTACCAACTGCTGAGTTGTGAAGGGCGGCGCGGGCCCGCGTTCATCGAGGCCCATTTGTCGGAGCCGCAGCGAGCGCGCTCTGGTGCAGGCGGTCTCGCGCTGTTCGTCAACGACCGACCTGTCCAAGATCGGGCGCTTGCGCGGGCGGTGGCCAGTGCTTACGGCGAAGCCCTAGAGCGGGGCCGCTACCCAGTCGGTGCTGTGTTCATCGAGCTGGCCCCAGAGCTGGTGGACGTCAACGTCCATCCCCAGAAAGCGCAAGTTCGCTTTGCTCATGCGCGCGCCCTCAGCGACGCGGTTTACTCGATCATAGCTGCCCAGATGACCAGCAGCCTGGGATTGCCAGCGCGCACCCTGCTGCAGCATCCCCCCTCGAGCGCCCCCACCGTCAACCCCGTATCCCGAGCTGCTGACGACAGCGCGTGGAGCTGGTCGTCGGCCAACCAGCACCACCCCACGGCGACTACCCAAGGCGCTCCTGCACCAGCGTCGCCCCCGTTGCCAAAACTGCTGAGACTCCTCGCGCGCTTGGACGATGGGGCGTTCTTGCTCTGTCAGCAGGGCGACCATCTAGTGGTCTTGGACCAACGGCAGCTCCGCCGCCAATTGTTGGTCGCACAGCTACAGCGGGAGCTCGCCCAAGGTGGCAAGCTCGTCGCTCAGCAGCTCCTTTTCCCCGCTCGCTGTGAGGCTTCCTCCGAGCGCCAAGAGCGCGTCGAAAAAGCTGCATCCATGCTGCTGAGGCTCGGCTTCGATGTGCGCAGCTCCGGGCCTAGAACGCTGACAATCCACGCGGTACCGCGCTTGTTGGCTACAACAGCGAGCGAACAGCTGTTCGATGCTGTTTTGCTTGCCCTACCAGACACCGAGACAATGCTCGATGGGCCCACCCTCGAGTCGGTACTGCGAGCGTTGGTCCGCTTGGTAGCGACCACGGAGGAATTATCGGAACAGCAGGCGCTGGCGCTGACCAGCAGCTGGGACGAGCTGCACCAACAACCGCTCGCCGAGCGCCGCGCTGTCGTGGCACTAATCGAGATGGAGGAGCTACGCCGCAAGGCCGCAGCCAGAGACTAGTGCGGCCAGCGATTGCCATGGACCCGAGAGCTAGCCAGTTCACGCCCCGTCAAGACGCCTTACTGGTCATCGTTGGGCCGACCGCTAGTGGCAAGACCGACCTCGCCATCGAGCTTGCCGAGCGGTTCGACGGCGAGGTCATCAGCGCGGACAGCGTGCAAATCTACCGCGGTTTCGACATTGGGTCGGGCAAGCCAAGCGCGGAGCAGCTCGCGCGAACGCCCCATCATCTGTTGAGCGTGGTCGATCCACTGACCCCTTTCGACGCTGCTCAGTTCGTCAAGCGGGCCGATCTCGCCATCGAACGAGTCCGCAGCAAAGGGCGCCGTCCCATCATTTGTGGCGGCAGTTTTCTGTGGGTCAAGGCCTTGTTGTTCGGCCTTGCCGCCGGCCCACCCGCTGACCCCGAGCTGCGCCGAGCCCACCGCGCCGTGGCAGACGAGCAGGGGCGAGCAGCACTTCACGCCGAGCTGGCCAAAATCGATCCAGACGCCGCCGCACGCATCGCGCCGAACGACCTCATCCGCGTCAGTCGGGCGCTGGAGGTATTCCAACTGACCGGCAAGACGCAGACCACCTGGCATCAGGAGCATCAATTCAGCACGATCCGCCACGTCGCTGAGCTCGTGGGGGTGGCGCGGTCCCGCGATGAGCTCGATCTGCGCATCGTGAAGCGCACCAAGGCCTGGCTCGACGGTGATTGGATCGATGAAGTCGCCTCTTTGCTCGAGGCTGGCTACCGTGAGGCGCGCGCCATGGACGCGGTAGGGTATCACCAAGTCCGCTGCCATCTCGACGGAGCGCTGCCACGCGAATCGCTCCAGGAAGCTGTCGTCCGAGCGACGCGTACATTTGTCCGCCGACAGCGCACCTGGCTACGAGATCAACCGGTCCAATGGCTGACTTGCTAAGTACGAGGTCCCACCTCGGCAGCTCCGAGCCACGAGGCCGCGAAGCGGTTGCCCAACTACGCGCTAACGTTGTGCCCGAAAACGCAATCCAAGAGCGGCATCCAACACAGCACCGAAGCTGGCATCCGCCTCGACGTGCTCGACCTCACCGATGAACTCCCCCACTGCGTCGGTGGCAAGACGCACCGGGCCGACCTCCAGAGGCCGCAAGACGCGGGATTCAGCGACCAGTACCGGCGCAGGTTGAGGCGTTACCGGCACGTTCATCTCCACCTGACGCGCAGGGGCGGGAGGCGGCGTGGGTGCATCATCGGACACCTCGACGAGCTCGTCGTCCGTAAACGACACCTCGTGGATTGGCTCGCTGGCGTCGGCATCTGTCCCTGCAGCGCCTGTGGCGGCCGGCGCCTCAGCTGTAGGAGATTGTTCCGTTTCCCAACGCGGCACCGTAGGAGCGGAGGGTGCGGCTTCGGGCACCTGCTCCGACAGCACCGACTCACCCGGCAGGCGTTCCGACGGAGCCGACTCGCCGGGCAGCCGTAGCACTTCGACTGGCTTAGCCGGAGGAGCAACGCCGACCTTCGTCGATGGCGGTTCGCTGTCTAGAGCGGGCTCGGACGGCGTCGGTGGTTTGGCGGCAAACTTCTCGGTCGGCGGCTGCGGGGACGAGGCGGCCTGCTCGGCGGCTTGCTTGGCCTGCATCATCGCTCTCAAAGCGGCAGTGTCAGTCGGCACCATGGTGGGGGCGTCATCGTCATCGTCATCCTCGAGTGGCGCCGCGGGATCAGCAACGGCCGCAGGAGCCTGCTCAGGTGCTGGATCGGGAGCGGCAGGCGGAGAAGACAATGACCAATCCAGGGATTCCGATCGAAGCGGATCTGGCTGGGCCTGCAGCTCTGGTTGAGCCAGAGGCTGAGCCTGCGGTTGCGGTTGAGCTTGCAGTTGCGGTTGGGGCTGAGCCGCGGGCTCAGGGCGAGCAGGCTCTGGCTGAGCTGGCGGCTGTGGTTGAGCCTGCGGCTGTGGTTGAGCCTGCGGCTGTGGTTGAGCCTGCGGCTGTGGTTGAGCCTG
>CAZRGL010000015.1:275-19578 GCA_964599485.1 uncultured Polyangiaceae bacterium | reverse complement strand
CGGCTGTGGTTGAGCTGGCGGCTGCCGACGAATCTTGGGCTCCGGCCGGGTCGGCGGCTGCTCCTGGCGAGCCTGGGCTGGTTGTGCCGGCGGCGCGCCAAAACCGCGGGGCCCCTTCTGCATCGCCATGGCAGGACCGAGATCGTACTCAGCCGTGACCCGACCTGGATCGTCCGGGTCTGCATCTTCTTGGGGCTGTGCATGGGCGGCGCCCAGTGGTCGCCTGTTGCGTCGAACCCGCTCGCGCAGCTCCTCGAGCACTGCAATTTTTTCCGCGCTGTTCATGCTCCAGGCCCTCCCGGATGCATGCCAGCGAGCACGGCACCCCAGCTGGCGCCTTGCGCCAAACGCTCGCGTGCGGACGGCGCCATTTCTGCAGCCATGACGGCAAAACGTACGCGCACGCCGTCGCGTGCCAGCTTGACGACCGCGATGGAGGGCTTGGCTGTCGACTGACCAATCGCCGCGAGCAAGGCAGCCTGGAGGATGTCTGCCAACAATGTGTCAGCCGCCTCCCCATCTCCAAGCGGCGACTGGTCGACGAGCAGCACCACGGCTTTGCCCCAGCGTTCGGCACCGAGCGCCCCCAAGCCGCAAATCGCAAGCTCACCGGCCAAGTGCTCGATGACGACATTGAAGCGAGCACCCCGCACGACCTTCCCGCGGTCGGCGACGCCTGCTGCAAGTCGCACTGCTACCCGACGCCCCATCGATTCGCCGATCGCGCCCCCTAGCGAGGCGGCGTGCTGAGCGCCGGCCGCTTGACATAGGGCAACCAGACCCTCCGCTGGCACCATCACACGCGTCGGCGCGCCGTCGAGGTGAACGTGGCCGTAAGCAAGGTCAAAAGTGACCGCTTCGGCGGGATCGAAGGCAATGTTCTCGCTCATCTCGCTAGTTAGGCCCCCATTTGCATGCAGCTTGGTTGTAGGGCGCGGCGCTGGATGCTGTCAAATGATGCGCACCCAGAACCTTCCCAGCCGCAGGCCGTCCAACCAGAAGTGCAGGGCTCGGTGCTGGGTCAGATGCTCGACCATCCTACGCATATAAGCTTCTGGGTCGCCTGCCCGTGGCGTATCGTGCTCCACAACCGTGATAAGTTAGCGCCGTTCGAGGGACCCAATGGGCGAGCATGATTGTCCAGCACATCCAAAAGTGCTGAAAAACGCACTCGACCGAGTGATTTCGGGGCCATTGCTCCTCGGACCGCGGCAGGTGCTCTCCGCAGTGACCTTGCTGTTGCTCACCCTAGGCGCCGCGAGAAGTCTCGCCGGCGGCGCGCATTGGCGAGGGCTCAGCCGACCCGTGGCCGCAACGGTCACACGTCCAGACGGTGCTTCCAGGCAGCTGTGCTCGAGCCGAGAAGCCATTTGCATTCACACTGTCGGTCGGGTCGACCCGAAACGGGTCCGCGCAACACTCCAGCTCGCCGAACGCAGCATGCGCTCGTTGCGGGCCCTGGGCCTGCAGCCTCCCATGAACGACGGCGGGCTCGGAGGCAGCCACGACCACGACCTGTATCTGGACGTCGGGGTGCAGCGCGCGCGTGCTTACGCCGATCTCAGCATACAGCTGGGGGAGCTCGATTCTACCAGCGCGTTCGGGCTATTGACCGGCCATCAGCTCGGACCGAGTTGTAGCCTCGAATCAGACGTAGCGCGCGTGCTCTCCCAGGCTGTGTTGCTACGCATGGATGGCGCCCTTCACGAGGGGACCCTAGCCATGCAGTCGAGCTATCTGGCGAGCATCATTGCACCATGTGACCCAGTCGAAACCGCTGCGGTCGACGAGCTACAGCGACGGCCCCAGGTCCCGCTGAGCTCCGGCACGCCCGACCGACTCTCGGGCTCGATGCTTCTGCCGTCCTACCTCGACGCCACCCATGGTCGCCTCGGTCCGGGCGGAGTCATGAATGGGCTCATCGCAGTCAGCAGCCAGCGAACCGCTGCGGAGGCATATTGGTGGCACAACGAGCCTGACATTTTCGACGCGCTGCGAAGTGCTTTCAAGGAACGTTCCAAAAGACTGGGCGAAGCGCTCATCGACTTTGCCATCGCCCGCGCGTTCATTGGAAACCGGAGCGATGGCGCCCACTTACCCGATGTCGAACGTTTTGGCGACATGGGCCGCGTACGGTTCGAGTGGTCGGTCGGCTACGACTCACTGCCACGCAACCTCGCACCAGCCAATCCGGTTGGCCCAACAGGATCCAGCTATTTGTGGTTGGACCTGAGCGGAGTCACTGCCGCCAGCAGACTCAGCTTCGTCGCACGCTGGGAGGAGTCTTTCGTGTTCCAATGGGCGCTAGTCAAGCTCGACAAGGCGGGCAAGGAGCTCAGTCGGCGCATTGGCGGCGGTGTTTGGGGCCGCGACACCCTGCAGCTGAGCCTGGCCAAGCTCGACGACGCGGCCGCTGTGCTGATCGTCGGGACAAGCCTTGGCAACGACGACCGCAGCAATCCATTCGATCCTGATGACGGTGCACCGCGGCCCGCAGGCTACGAGGTGACGCTCTACGCGCGCTGAAGATGTCCGCATGGGCGAATCGAGCTACAAAGTACATGACCACACAGGTTGGGCACCTCGCAGGCAGCTGTGACGGAATAATGCTCGGCTTTCGGACCGTTCAGAAGAAGCACGAATGAGCAAAGAGACGCCAAGTGTCGAGCAGCTTCGTGCTCTGTGGCAGGCAGAAACCGGCCCCGCCGGGCGACGCGCCTGCTGGGCGGCGTTGTGCGCGGGCGTGATCACCGCTGTGCTCGTTGGCCGTCTCGGTCAAGACTGGGCACGCGCCGGCGCTGCCGCGCTTGTCTTGCTCGGCGTCGCTCCGGCCATCTTTCGAGCCATGGTGCTTCGGCGGCGCGAACGGGACGCACGCGCTGTATTGGCCGCTACCATCCTGCAAACAGAGCCTGAGCTGGGACGTGCCGCCGCTCGCGCGTTGCAGCTGACGGCACGCACCACGCAACGGCCCGAGACCGGCTCGCCAGAGCTCGCCCAGCTTCATCTCGCCAAGTTGTTGGGCCGCGCCGCGCTCGATCCCATCGCGCGACGCGCCAACTGGCGAGCTTGGCGCTGGACACTGATCGGCCTCTCGCTCGCGCTGGGCAGCTTCGCGCTCGTGGTCGGCGATCCGTTTCGAATGGTCGAAGGGCTCGATGTTCTGGCCGCCACCGACGGCGTCGCCCCCATTCCGGTGCGCTGGGTCAACGACCAATTGGTAACAGCTGAGCCCCCCGCCTATCTCGATCTCCCCCGCCATTCGCTGCGGCCTCGCTTCCCCTCCGCTGTCCACGCCGGCACGCAGCTGATCGTGCGCGTTCGCCCCTTGCATCCTGGCCGAACGCTGGTGCTGTCGGACGGGAAGCGTCAGGTTCCACTGACCGCCGATGGACGCGGTGGTTTGGTAGGGCGCTGGCTGGTGCTCGAAGACGCCCCGCTGGCCGTGGCCGCGCGTTTCGGTAGCGTGCTGATCTACGAGCCTGAGCGCCTCGAGGTCCACGCAATCGAGGACCAGAAGCCTGTGGTGCGCCTCGCCGGAGCCCCGAACACCGTGCACCTACTGAAGCAACCACGCATCGCAGTGCACTGGGAGGCCAGCGACGACCATGGCCTGCGGGAGGTCGCGCTGGTGCTCAAGGCAGGAGAGCGCCAGCAGCGGCGACGCTTGTCCAAACCCCAAGGTGGCGTACGCAGCGACCGCGGCGGAATCGACCTGCTGGCCAGCGACAAGTTCCTGCGCCGCAGCTATGTGCCCGTGGAGCTCACGGTCGAAGCGCTCGACGCTGACCCCGTAACGGGACCGAAATGGGGTCGCAGTGAGCCGATCGTGATCATCCCGCCGCAGGTCGGTGAGCTCGAAGCGCTACGCTACCGCGCCCTGAAGAGAGGACGCGACGGTGTGATCGATCTTCTCGCCGCGCGCTTGAAAGCACCCGATCAGCGTACCGAAGAGCAGGCGCGCGCCCACCAGGAGGCAAGAGCACTGCTGAACACAGCCCTTGATTCGCGCTATGGCGAGCTGCGTCTCAGCGGCCGGATCGCGGCGATGGTGCGCGGTCAACTCGAAAAACTCGACCAGGCGCTACACGCCAAAACCAAAGCAAAGAAAGGCAAATCCCCTCTCGAGATCACCGAGCAGGCGCTGTTGGCTATCGACTCTGCGCTGGCAGCGCTCGGCCACAGCGACACCCGATCCGCCTCGCTGAAGCTTGCCGAAGTAGCCGCCGATGCAGCCGCGGCCATCCGCTCGAGTCTCGAATTGCGAGAGCGCGCTCGCGCAGCCCGTCGCCTGGCCGCTGCGCTCGAGATCTTGCGTGGAGGGGGCAAGCATTTCGTCCAGCTCGGAGCGCTCGGCGAAGACATCGGCGAAATCATCGAGAATGGTCTGCGCCGTATCCGACGCGCTTGGGGCAAAGCAGACCGTCTTCACGCAGAGCTGGCAGCCGAGGATCTGGCGGCGCGTCTGCGGCGACCTGATCCGTCATTCCGGTCAGCAGGCAGCGGCCGCGGCCGAGGCACTGAAGCGGGTGGACAGCCGCAACCGGGCCAAGCCGACGCCTCGAATGCGGCCAAACAGGCCAAGGAAATCGAGGACGCCCTCCAACAGTTGCGACGCGAGCATGCCGCAGAAATGGCCGGGGTGGAGCAAGCGCTGCGGCAAGCAGTCGATCCCAAACAGCGTGAGGCCTTGCGAGACAAGCTCCGCAAACAAGCGAAGTCAGTCCGTCGCGCGGTCAACCAACTCCCAAAGCAAGCCTCTTCACCAGGTTCCTCTCGCGCCAAAGCGGCGCAAGCGCGCTCGCAAGCAGAGGGAATGGCGGCGGCGCTCGAACAAGGCAATTTGGAGGCAGCCGCCGAGCAAGGTCAGCGCGCCATGCGGTCGCTGGAGCAAGCAAGGCGTGCGGGACGCACAGCCGCCGAAGGCTCAGGCGAGAGCGAGGTGGGCCAACGAGCGGGCGACGCGAAACGCAGCCTCGGCTCACTGGTGAAGCAAGCCCAGAAACAACTCGAAGAGCTGCAACGCCAAGCTTCCGAAGCCGCGGCGCCAGCGCTCGAAAAAGCAGCACGGCGCGAGAAATCGATGGCCGAGCAAGCCCGCGCCATCCGTGAGCGAAGCGCTTCCAGCGAAGCCCCCTTGCCGCAGAGAATGCTCGGGCACTTGGGGGACGCCGCTTCGACGATGGAAGGGGCGGCCAAGTCGCTACGGGAACATCGCGGCGCCAGAGGAAACAAGCAACAGCGAAAAGCGCAGCGCCTTCTCGAAATGTCGTTGCCCGAGCGCGAGCAAGCGCGCGGCAACCATTCGGAAGGCAACGCCAAGCAGTTCGCGCAACAGGCCGAGGTACCCGGCGAAAGCCGCGACGAAGCCGCCGATCGTTTTCGCAAACGCGTGACCAAGGGTCTGGGCAACAAGTCCCCACCCCACTTGCGCGAAGCGATTCGACGCTACACCGAGGGCCTTCTGCGATGAGCAATCCTGCCTGCAGCACTGTTGCTAGGTGTGCACGGCGGCTCGCGCCGACGAGGCGCCGCGCGAGCTGGCGCGCTGCTGCTCTGTTGCTTTGCGTCTTGTTCACAGCGCTTTCCGCGAGCGATGCTGGAGCGCTCGTGTTTGCAGCGGCACGTGCACGAATCAAAATCCTGGCACTGCAGCTCGATGACGCTGCTCAAATCCTCGACTCGACCGATGATGGCGTCGAAGTGCTCATCGAGCGAGCGCGCTTGGCAGTCTTCAGGGGTGATTGCGATGGGGCGCTCGCCATCCTCGAACGACCCGATCTGGTCGAGCTCGACGAAACCGCCATGTTGCTCGCTGTTGCAAAAGGGTGCGCCCGAGGAACGGCCGCCACCATCATAGAGCGTAACGACGACCTCGGCGTCGTGGTCCGCTTCCAAGACGACGCCGATCGAGCCTTGTTTCCGTTCATCGCCCAAGCGGCCGCCAAAATGCGCGATGCCCTCGAGCGCGACCTCGGCACACGACTGCCCAAACCGCTGTTTATCGATCTGGTGCGCGATCAGCTCACCCTCTCGGCGCTCAGCGGCCTTCCTGAGAAAGCAGCGCAGACCACTGGAACGGTAGCGGTCGCCAAGTTCGGTCGCGTGATGATGCTCTCGCCGCGCGCGACGCGCCACGGCTATCGCTGGCTCGACACGCTCGCTCACGAGCTCACGCACCTGGTGTTGTCGCAAGCGACACTGGAGCGTGCACCGCTCTGGCTCCAGGAAGGTGTCGCCAAGCGCGAGGAGACGCGCTGGCGCAAATCGACACCCTTCGACGGCGTGCCATCTGCAGACGATGTGGCCGCATTTGGTATTGCCCGTCAGTTGGATCTTCCTCTGACAGGTCTAGGCCCGTCGATCGCCATGCTGCCGAGTCCTCAACAAGCGATGATCGCTTTTGCTGAGGTTTCGAGCTTCATCGACTTCTGGGTCGAGCGAACGGGCGAGGGGGCGCTGCCGAAGCTGCTCGAGGCCATCCGGGAGGCACCACCGGGCGGCGATACGGGCGAGGCTATTGCCAAAGTCAGCGGCGTGAGCCTAGCGGAATGGGAGAAGCGCTGGCGCGCATGGCTGGCCAGCAAGCCTCGCCCTGTCCCTCAAGAGCTGAAGCCTTCAGGCGGTCATGGCCGCACACGCGAGCTGGCTCGACGCAGCCGCCTGGGCGCATTGCTGCTCGAGCGGGGACACCACCAACAAGCAAAGATCGAGCTCGAGCGCGCCCACGAGTTGCTGCCGAGCGATGCAACGGTGCGGTGTAAATACGTCGACGCGCTCACTGGGCTCGGCGAGCATTTCGCCGCTGGAAGACTGGTAGCCCAGGCCAAACAAATCCGCCTGCCGACTGGTCGTTGGTGGTCGCTTCACGCAGCCTTCGAGCGAGACGAGGCGCTCGCAAATGCCTGGCCGCGTGCGCTCGCCAACGATCCCCTCAACCCCGCTGTAGCCTGCCGAGAGCTACCGCCCGGCGAGCTACCCTCCGAGCCCCTCGAACGCGCTCTGTGTATCACAGCCCGCCGCTCTCCTTGGGAGTAGAAAGCTGTCGCGCCCATGGGCTCGTCGGCGAACAGCACGCGCATCGTGGACACACATGCAGGCGGCGCTCACGGCACCGGTGAGCGACGGTTCGGATCCGTCCTCGCGCCACCCTAGTCGTGCTCGTGCATCGAGCATCGAGCACGCGCTGATCAACCGAAGCCGCCGCCACCGGGCGTCTCGATCGAGATGCGCTCGCCCACGGCCAGCTCGATGGTTGTTTTGCCGTCCAGCTCGCGTTGGCCTGAAACGCTCAGATGAACATTGCGTCCCGGCTTACCTGGACCGCCGCCTTGCAAGCCAAAGGGCGCGCTGTTGCGCCGCTCGCTCAGGATCGAAACCGTCATCGGGGCGAGCGCCTCGAAGCAGCGGATCAGGCCATCTCCGCCTACTTGTGCACCGGTGCCACCGGAGCCACATCGCACAGCAAAGCGGATCAACCGCACCGGAAATCGAGACTCCAACACCTCGGGGTCTGTGATCCGCGTATTGGTCATGTGACTCTGCACAGCGCTGGCGCCGCGACTGTCGGCAGTAGCACCGCACCCCCCGCCGAGCGTTTCGTAGTAGCCGTATCGCTCGTCGCCGAAGCTCAGATTGTTCATCGTGCCCTGACTGGCTGCGCACAAGCCGAGTGCGCCAAGCAACACATCGACGATACGTTGCGACGTTTCCACATTGCCAGCAGCCACCGCCCGATGCGGCTCGGGCGCGAGCAAGCTGGGTTCCGGGATGCGCAGCTCGACTGGCCGCAGACAGCCGCTCGCGAGCGGTATCGGCTCGCCGACCAGCAAGCGCAGCACATAGATCAAAGCCGCGACCGTGACCGCTGTCGGAGCGTTGAGGTTCGTCTCAGATGGAGGACCCGTACCGGCAAAGTCAACCTCCAGACGACCACCAGCGACACGCAGACTCACACAAATCGGACTGCCATCGTCGAGTGTGTCGCGCATGGTCCGTGTACCGTCTGGCAATCCTGAGATGGCGGCAGCCACCTTGTCGGCGGCATTGTCTTGAACATGGCTCATGTAGGTCGCCACCGTCTCGGCACCGACGCGACCACACAGCTGTTCGAGCAGCTGCGCTCCTTTTTGGTTGGCGGCGAGCTGCGCCTCGAGATCGGCCAGGTTCTGCGCAGGATCCCGCGCCGGGTAGGGGCCCGCTCGCAGCATGTCGACCAACAACTGCTCATCGAGCACGCCATGTCGCACGATCCGCATGGGGGGAAAGACGATTCCTTCTTCACGCAACAAGCGGGAATGCGGCGGCATCGAGCCCGGTGTGAGCCCACCGATGTCGGCATGGTGCCCACGACTGGCCACGAAGAAGCGCTTGTCGCTGACCGCATCGAACAGCGGAGTGACGACGGTGAGATCGGGCAGGTGCGAGCCGCCAGCGGCCGGATCGTTGGTCAAGAACGCGTCGGCTGGTAGCGGATTGGGGTGCGCACGCAGAACCGCTTTTACAGATTGCTCCATGGCGCCGAGATGGACCGGAATGTGCGGCGCGTTGGCTACCAACCCACCAGCGCCATCAAAGAGCGCACAGCTGAAGTCGAGTCGTTCACGGATGTTGGTGGACAAGGCGGTGCGCCGCAGCACGTGGCCCATCTGCTCGGCAATCGAGGCAAACTGATTGTGGAAGAGCTCTAGCTGCACGGGATCGCGCCCCGTACTGCAACCAGCACCCGTCGCCGAGCCGCTGGGCCGATCATCATGCTTGCCCGACTCGATTGGGAGCGCGCGCAACCACAACCTGGCAGCGGCATCGACCTCGAGCGTGAAGCCTTCATCGACCACAACCGCGGTAGTCGCTTCGACCACGAGTGCTGGGCCGCTGATGGTCTGACCTGGGCGAAGCGCGCTCCGCTCGTAAACCGGCGCGTCCCGCCAGCAGCCTTGCTGACAGTCGTAGAGCCGGCTGTGGTGCAAGACGGCGGGAGGCTTGCCGGTGGGCTGGAGCGCAGGCTCGGCAAGATCGGCAGCGCCACCACGGACCTGGACGCGCGCGCTGACCAGCTCCACGACGTGTCCAGGCCGTGCGTAGCCAAATAGGCGCTGGTGAGCTCGGACAAAACCATCTCGTAGCGCTGACAAATCAGCGAGCGGGAGCGTCAAGGCCGTCTCTGTACCCTGGTAGCGCAGATCGAGCTTCCGACTGACATGCTGCATGTCCAACGCCACACCTGCCGCTGCGAGCTGGCTACGTCCCTGATTCTCGAGCCGATCGAGCACTGCCGTTGCTCTCGGCAAGCCATCTGCATGGGCCAGTGGCCGCCGACCCAAGTCCTGCTCGCCATGCCAGCTCAAATCCGCGAGCCCCATGCCATACGCCGAAAGCACGCCCGCGAACGGATGGACGAGGACGGTCTCGATACCGAGTGAGCGGGCAAGGGCGCAACCGTGTTGACCAGCCGCACCTCCGAACAGCATGAGGGCATGACCGCGCAGGTCGTAGCCGCGCGCGACGCTGATCTTCTTGATTGCCTCGGCCATGTGCTGGTTGGCGACTGCGAAAAAGCCTGCCGCCAGCGCTTCCACGCTTGGCATCGAAGCTTCCCGGGCGAGCTGCTCAGCAGCCCGCGCAGCTCGGCCGGATTGCAGAGAGAAGGGAAATTGATCGGGCAGCACGCGGCCCAGCAGCACGTTGATGTCCGTCACGGTGAGCGCCTGCGCTTCAGGCCGGCCATAGCAAAGTGGCCCCGGCAATGCGCCCGCGCTCTGCGGACCGACGAGCAGGCGGCCTGTGTCGAAACGACAGATCGAGCCGCCGCCCGCTGCAACGGTATGCACGGCCACCATCGGTGCTCGGATTCGCACTCCTGCAGTCAGCGTTTCGTAGGTCCACTCAGGCTCGCCCGCATCGAGTCGCGACACATCTGTCGAGGTGCCACCCATATCAAAACCGATCACCTGCTCGAGCCCGCAAGCCTTAGCGATTCGGGCGCAGGCCACGACGCCGCCAGCCGGACCCGATAGCACCGCCGCCGGCCCCCGCAGCTGCCCGGGCGCTGCCAGTCCCCCGCTCGACTGCATGAGCAACAGCTCGCTGCCCGGCAGCTCGCGCTGGAGCATCGTCAAATAGTCGTGAAGCAGCGGGGTCAGGTATGCGTCGACCACCGCGGTATCGCCCCGAGCAAGCATACCGATCTCCGCCGCAAGCTCGTGCGACAGCGCCACATGGTCGAAGCCAGCTTGGCGGGCTATCTGACCGACCTCGCGCTCGAGCGCAGGCGCGCAATACGCGTGCATCACGACGACTGCCACCGAGTCGACCCGGCGGCGCAGCTGCTGAAGCTGCTCGAGCAACTGCGCCGAATCGGGCCGCTCGAGCACCTCCCCTGTGGCGCTGGCCCGCGCGTCGATTTCGACCACCTCTTGGTAGAGTGGCTCTGGTTTTCGGACGACGAGGGCAAACAGCTCCGGACGCGCTTGTGTGCCGATGGTCAGCAGATCACCAAAGCCACGACTGATGACCAGCCCGCAAGCCCGTCCTTTGCGCTCGAGCAATGCGTTGGTCGCCACCGTCGTACCCATGCGCACCTTGGAGGGCGGCACCGGCGCATCTGACGCGATGCCCAACAGCTGGCGAATCCCGATCAGCGGCGCTCGATCGCAGCTGAGCACTTTGGCGAAGCGAACTTGGCCATCGGGGCTACGACCCAAGCAGTCCGTGAACGTGCCGCCACGATCGATCCAGAATTGCCATTTCGAGGCCATATCCTGCTAGCAGAGGCTCAAGACTTCTTCTTGCAGACTTTGCCGAGCTTGGGATCGCTGACGCAGTTCTTGCTGCAGCAATCGCTGCCGAAGGTGCACTTGCGACCGCGCGGCACGCAGGTCCAGCTCGCTCCCGCCGGCTTGCAGATCTTGCCGAGCTTGGGATCACTGACGCAGTTCTTGCTACAGCAATCGCTGCCGAAGGTGCACGCACGACCCTCAGGACGACAGGTCCAGCTCGCCCCCTTGCTCTTGCAGAGCTTGCCGAGCTTGGGATCGCTGACGCAGTTCTTGCTGCAACAATCACTGCTGAAGGTGCACTTGCGACCAAGCGGCACGCAGGTCCAGCCGCTCGCGTGTCGGGCTTTGCTCGCGTCGTGCTCAGCCCTGCTGGGACCAGCCGTCATGAGCAGCGCCAGAAAGGCGAACAGCGCCACCCCTATCCATGAGCGCATCACACCAACAATCTAGCCCGGAATGCTCACCGCGTCGCCCTGAGCCGAAGCCACAGCAAAGTCTCGACCCGGTCGTGGCTCCAGCCGGGTGGATCGCGAAGTCACCAGTTGCGCTGAAGGTCGCTGCGGTTGACTGCGGCGCGACGCTTGGAACGGATGGACTGTCCATTCACCAGGCGCCCAGCATTGCTGGCAATATCGGGTAGTTGCCCACGTCCTTTGGAAGCCATCAATTGAGCGCACGCTTCGACGTGGATTGAATTTTGTCCAGGTACAGCACCTGGGCAACAGCTGTACCACCTTGATTTTATTGAACAAATCTACCTGCCGGGAGTTGACAGCGAGGCCTTCGTCGTTATGTTGATTTCATCTGGAGGCCAGGCCCCGGAGCAAGCTTCAAGCTCACAACGAGAGCTTATTTAACTCCCCAAGTCAGAAAATATATTTACCTCGATCGTCTCTCCTGATGACCGCCGGCAACGTCCCCTCCGTGGCCGGCGGTCGTTTTTTTGTCTTCAGCGGGATGTTGACAGCGCCTACTTCGTTCGCAGAACGCGACCGTTGCCCGTCTTGTTCAACGCTCCGCGTAGTCGCGCCGCTTTCTTCATCGTCACCCTAGCATCACCAGCAACCTCGATGCTGTGGGTGGTGCCGGTTATGGCCCCGCCGATCACATAGACCTGGGCGTCGTTTCGAGCCTGGATCACCACCGGAGCTTCGATGCTCACGTTGATCAACGACAGCCGGCAGCTTCCGCTGGCCTGAATGGCCACGCCCTCGGAGAAACTCGCCTTGATGTTGGAGATCTTCTTGTTGCCTTTGCTGCATCGGTAGGTGGAGCGGCCTCGCCATTTCACCCGTTTCGCCTTCTTCGGATTCGGCTTGCGGGTGGAAGTGGGCTCGTCGTTTTGCATCTCGTTGTATAGATGCGCGCCGACAACCACGACTGCCACGAGCAGCAACCCGAAGACCGTCGCCACGATCATCGGAGCGCGCGAACGACTCCGAGGCGCTGGCGCTGGAGCGGGCGTGCCCACCCCCATGGCCATCTCATTGGCCGTGACTGCGTGCGGCAGCGGCCCACCACTCCAACCTGCTTGCGGCGGCGGCCCCAAAGGCATCGCGACAGGGGGTGGCTCTGCGGGGGGCGGCCCGAGGACATCGAGTGGATCGGCGATTGCCGTCGCACCCGGTGCCGACTCGGGTGAGGTCTGTTGTGCGAAGACTAGTTTTAGCAGCTCGATGGCTACCGCCCGAACACCCCACGCCTCCAACTGGGCTACCCCCTGCAGTTTCTCGAGCAAGGCGTCATGGCAGTTCTGGATGTTCGCTGCTGGGATCCCTGAGGCCGCAAGCTCGAAAACCGCCCCTTCGAGAGTCTGCTGCAGCTGCCGCTCCACGAAAGGAAGCACCGCGTGGGCCTCACCGCCCGCAGCTTTGACCATCTTGAGTGGATCGCCAACCTCGACGCCTACCTCGGCGAGCATCTGGGCATCCAGACTGCGTCCGCTCTCAGCGTCGGGGATTCCGCTGAGCTTGCCGCCGAGCTTCACCGTCGCGCCCTCTGCAGTCACGAATACCAAGCGACTGGGAGCTTCTCCCGCCAGGGCCGGCCCGACGAAGGGTATCAGCTTGGGATCTAGGCCGTGGCAGCCAGCGGACAGCAGCCCTAGGGCCACGCCGTCATGCCACAGCACGCAGCGCTCACGAGGCGAACATTGAACTTGATCGTCGACGTGCAAAACGACCTCGAGCGTCACAGCGAGAGCGCCGTCACCATGGGCCGGTCGCGCATGGGCAGGACGAACGAGCATGCGACAACCTAACCCGGCAACCCTTTGAGGTGGGCCGGCAACGCTCCGGGCTGCCTCATTGGAAACTCGACCAACGTTGGGTTGGGGGTTGGTTTTGGCCCGATCAGTCGCTGCACGGGCGGCCCCAGCAGCGCAAGAGCGATCACCAAGCCGAGGATGGACAAGCCCAGCACCGTGCCCCCAAAACGCAAATCGCGTGCTGCACCGCTACGCAACTCCCGCACAGCGGCAGCCAATCCGGTAACGGAAATGCCGACGACGACCAGCGAAGCGCCACAAACCCCGACAAGAGTCAACGTGCCCTGCCCCACACCGATGTTGAGCTCGGGCGATGCCAGGCGCGCCGCCTCGTAGCCCAAGGTTGCAGCTTGTCCGAGCGCGCCAAACGCCGCGAGCGCCAACCAAGGCGCCGAGTGCTTTGCCGTACGACTCCACAGGACAATCCCCGCAACGGCCACCAAGAGCGCAACCACGCCGTAAACCGCCACAGCCGATGAGGACAGATTGCCGGCAATCGCATCACGCGAAGTGGGACTGCTGAGCGGCACTGCGCCGGCCGCCACTCCTCCGACGATGCAGGCAAGGATGACATCGCGGTAGCGACCTTCTGTCGGCGTCGCAGCCTGTGGGCGCCCGCTGCTCACCGCCGGTTGAACCAGCCTGCGTGAAGACGGGGGCGGTGCCGCCAGCTCGATCCGAGGCTCTGGGCTGTGAGCAGCAGGCGTGACGATTTGAGCTTCGCCAGACGCGGCGCCGACCGACGAAGGAGCCTTTGCGTCAAGCGCTGGGGATGACGCAACTGGTTCATCCCCCCCTCCCTCTTCGAACAGCGCCTCGGGCATCCGCTGCTGATCGTCACCAGAGGCTTCGAACACGCTCTTACCCCTCTGGTAGGTCGCGCCATCGCCACGCAACGTGCGCACCGGTGCACTGGGGGTGGGCACAGAATCCTCAGGTCCCGAGAAGATGTCTCTGGCTGGCTCGTCGGTGACGAGGTCGAACGTGGTATTCGGCTCATTCTGCGACGCGACCTGCAACGGCGGAGGAGCTGGCTCAGGCGGTGGCGCGGTCTCGCGCTCCTGCGGGGGGACACTGTCACGAAGTGGCGGTGGCGCGCTGTCACGAAGTGGCGGTGGCGCGCTGTCACGAAGTGGCGGAGGCGCGCTGTCGCGTGGTGGAGACGACCCCGGTGGATAGCTGATGCGATCCCAATCGGCCCCTGGCGGGATGCTCTTGCGTTTGAAGCTCTCGGGCGGCGGCTCAGAAGGGCGAGCTGGCGACTGCGGCGGATAGCTGATGCGATCCCAATCGGCACCCGGCGGGATGCTCTTGCGCTGCACGCTGTCTGGAGGTGGCTCTGAAGCGTCGGGCGCGCCACTGAGCTCGTTGCCCGCTCTACCTCGCGCGCTCGACGGCGGCGCCGCACTGCTGGCGATCGGAGCGCCGCTCGGCGGCGGACTGGCTTTGGGAGAACGGGGCGCGCCACGGGAGCTCGAAGGAGGCACGGGCCCGTCCGGCGTTTGGCCACCTTTGCGACGCTTCCTGCGGGGCGTGCTGACGACAGTCCGGTAGGTTGTGTCGACTTGCCTGGGCGTCGAGCCCGACCGCACCACCGTTTTGAAGCGGTCACTACTTGGTGGCGTTGCGGACACGGCTTGTGGACGCGGCGGCTCGGGACGCGACGGCGTTGGCGCGGCCTCAGAAGCGAGTGCAGCACGCGGCGTCGACGCGGCGGGCTGCCCTCCCCCATGCACGATCTCTTTGAGGCTGAGCGCCATCTCGCGTGCAGACTGGAAGCGCTCGTCGAGTGGTTTGGCAAAAGCCCTCGCGAACCACTTGTCCAGATCCGTGGGAGCGCCCCGCGGCAACAGCTTGGTGATGGGCAAATACTCGCCGTTGGTTACAGCAACCAACAACTCGCCGAGGGTGTTGGCATCGAAAGGAAGCTCTCCGCTGAGCGCTTCATAAGCCACTGCTGCCAGTGCCCAGATGTCCGCACGGGCATCGATATCGGTCGAGCTGATGACTTGCTCCGGGCTCATGTAGTGGGGCGTTCCCACCATGACCCCTTTGGCCGTCAGGCGCGCTCCGGCGCCTCGAGAATGCTTGGCAACTCCGAAATCGAGCACTTTGACGAACAGCTCTTCTTCATCGTCGACGATGAAGATGTTCTCTGGCTTTATGTCACGGTGGACGATGCCGAGCGCGTGTGCTTTTTCGAGCACACCAGCCACTTGAGTGACGAGCCGAACGGTTTGGCTCAGGCTGAGCCGCTGCACGAGCTCCAGCCAGTCTGCCAGGTTGCTGCCGCGCAGCAGCTCCATGACGATGTAGGGCGTTTGGTCGCGGTCGCGAGTCAAGCCGTGATCAATCATCCGGACCACGTGCATGCTGTCGATTTGAGCCGCTGCCTTCGCCTCGCGTTCGAATCGAGTGACGGCTGTCGGATTGCTCTCGATGAGCTCCGAGAGGATGAACTTGACGGCCACATGCATCCCCAAGGACAGATGCTCGGCCTTCCACACGCTACCCATCCCGCCCTCAGCGAGTGGCTCGAGCAAGCGAACGTGCTCGGTGATCAGCGTGCCGGATTGCAGCGCCATGCGACGGCTTACTGTAGCGTCGCTACGGCGCGAGGAGGAGCCTCTTGGTGCTCTGAATCACGGGTTTTCGTGCTGTCGCAGTTTGGGCGACAGCGAGCAGCCATCTGACAATCACAGGTAATTTGACTTGATATGGCCCTGTCTTGAATTTCTTTGAACCCGGGCATTGCAGCCCTCTTGTCAACTAGCCCCTGGTGGCTCGTCCAGCAGAGCACCATGCGCATGGTCCAGCTCCCCGATGACCGAGGCGAGCACGACTTCGAGGGTGTTGTTGCGCAAACCGTAGCGTCTCGCGAGCGCCTCTGGAGCGGCGTAGCGCAGCCCATCCACTCCGGCTCCGAGCGCCAGCATGCAGAGTGAGTCGGCCAAGTGCACGAAATCGACTGCCGTACGATCGCCGTCGTAGCGATCGGGCTGATGGTGATGGCGCACCACCGAAATGACTGGATCGCCGATGCCCCAGCGAGCGAGCAGCAATGCACCTGCTTCGGCGTGGTCGATGCCCAGCACTGCACGCTCGGCGGCATCGAAGCTCAACTGCTCCTCGCGCGCGTATGAGATCACCTCTTCAGCGTCCACTTCGAGGGCAGTACCCAACACGAGCTTGCCAACATTGCTGAGCATGGCTGCCGAAAACAGATGATCCGGGACTACCCGGCCAACAGCCTCAGCGAGCTGCTCAGCCCCCCGTGCAACAGCCAAACCGTAGCGGCTCAGGTTTCCGGCGCTCAAGCCGTATCCCCGCACGGGGCGATACAGCAGGGGCGTGGTGCTGGCCGCCAACACCAGCTCGCCGACCTCTTCGATACCCAACCGCAAAACAGCATCGAGCACACTGTGAACCGGCTCGGTATTGGGATAGCGCACCGATGAATTCGCGAGGCGGAGCACGTTGGCGAGCAAGCCAGGGTCACCGCCAACTGCCGCGATGACCTCGTCGAGGCTGAGATCTTCTGCCTCGAGAGCCGCCAGCGCCTTTGTGGCGGCGACCGGCAGGGCTCCTATCTCTTCGATGGCGTTCTCGATCTCTTGGCGCTGCTTCAAAGCACAGTCTCCTTGCCAGCGGTTCGGACGCAGCAGCGACCGTCATTGATACCCAGCACCATGGTACGCGATTTGCTCCCGCCCACCTCTTCGCCCGACAACATCACGTTGTTCTTCCACAGGATCTTGCGAGCCACCACGATGTTCCGTTCGCCAATGCGAAATTGGTCGGTGCTGTTGATCAGCCCGGCGCCGCCGGCAAGCTTGGCTTGCAACGATTTGCGCCGCGCTCCCAGATCGAACATCTTCTGCAACAAGATCCCCACGCCTGTATCGACAAACATCAAGGGCCGCTGTGCAGCACGCTCCTTGTGTCGCTTGGACAGCGGCAACATGCAGTGGACCATACCTCCCGCGCGCAATTCGCGGTCGTAGAGCGCCACGCCCACACAGGAGCCAAGGGCGTAGGTTATGAGCGTCGCCTCCACATCCGTGCTCACCGCTAGCTCGGCGATCCCGATGGTCTCGAGCTGAGATCGGGCCTTGTTCGAAAAGGGCGACATGATGGCCTATAGGGCGTTGCCCCCCCCCTCAAATTGGCTGTCTCGTGAGGGCTGCGCTATCCACGACGTGGAGTCTACTGTTGCAAGGTAGCCTACTCCGTGGGAATCGATGGGTGGAGGGTTTATGACAATCCTGATTGTAGACGACAGCCGAGCGATGAGAATGATCGTCCGGCGCGCGCTTCGGCAGGCAGGTTTCGGCGACCACGAAGTGATGGAGGCAGCCAACGGCAAAGAGGCGCTCGAACGCATTGCCGAGACCACGCCCGCAGTCGTGCTCAGCGATTGGAACATGCCTGAAATGACAGGCTTCGAGCTGCTCCAGGAGCTTCGTGCCAGGGGCAACAAGGTCCCCTTCGGGTTCGTGACTTCCGAGGGCTCCGACGCCATGCGCGCCAAGGCGAACGACGCCGGCGCGCGGTTTCTGATCGCCAAGCCCTTCACCAAGGACACGTTCGTCGAGAAGCTCAGCCCGATCCTCGGTTGACCTATCCTGGCTCTCCTAGCCTGGTTTACCAAAGCCCTGAGGTCGACCCGAAGGCCTCATCGTTTCGTCGTGGTGCCGAGGGACAGAGTTGAACTGTCGACACGCGGATTTTCAGTCCACTGCTCTACCAGCTGAGCTACCTCGGCGGCGGCGCAGGAACATAGTGCATCAGGTCAGCTGAGCGCAAGCTTTGACAGCTGCCAGCCAAACTGTGGTGTACGCACGCCTGCGCTTTGATTAAGACTTTTTGCGTGGGGGCCACTCAACGCGACACGCCCATTTCCACGCTAGCCGTGCAAATCGTGCAGGCAGCGATCCGCAAGGATGTGTCCGTTTCGGAGCTAGCCAAGCTCGCGCAGACCGATCCTGGGTTCGCGATGCGGCTTCTCAGTGTGGTCAACAGCTCGGCGTATGCTCTGCCCAACAAGGTAAACGACGTACCCCAGGCCGCCTCTCTGTTGGGGATCAGCGGTCTGCGCAACCTTGCGCTCAGCCTGTCACTTTCTCAGATGGTGCCGATGGGAAAAGAGGGTGAGGTCTTGCTCGCCAACAGCTTGCGGCGAGGTGTCGCTGCCCGCCTCGTAGCCGAAGGCCTCGGTATCAAGAAGAACGTGGACGACTACTTCACAGCCGGCTTGTTCCTCGAAGCTGGACTTCTGGCGCGCGCTGGGGAGGATCTAGCCGCCGCCGCAGAGATAGCCCGGGCGCCTGCCGCCACACGGACGGTTCACGAGCGCGCTGGCGGGCAGCAAGCGCACCCTGTTCGCGGCGCCAGTCTGGCCCGGGAATGGTCACTTTCAGACGCTGTCGCCAACGCGATCGCATGTCACCACGACCGCAAGCCACCCAAGGACCGCTTGGCGTCGGTTTGTTGGCTGGCGGAACGTATCGCGGCGGTGTTCGAGGGTGGCGATTTGGCGGCCAACAAGCGCATCGCGGAACAAGGCGCCAAGCATCTCAGGATAGACTCCGAGGCAATCTCCCAAGTCTACGAGAAACTACCTGAGCAGGTCACTGATGCTGCCAGCGGCTTTCAGCGACCCATCGGCGAGCAGCCCGACCTCGAAGAGCTGTTGCGCGACGCCAACGCACAGCTGGTCGATCTGAACCGCAACTACCACCTCATCGTCCGTCAACTCGAGACGGTCATCGCCGAGAAAGACAAGCTCAACGCCAAGCTGGAGCAAATGAACCAGCGCTTGGCGCACATCGCATCGACCGACGGTTTGACCGGCTTGTACAATCATCGGTTCTTTCAGGATTCACTCAAACGCGATCTGCACCGAGCAGAGCGCAGCAAGAGCCCACTGTCGTTGGTGCTCCTCGACGTCGATCACTTCAAGCGCTTCAACGACAACTACGGTCACCAAGCGGGCGACGCCGTGCTCAAAGCAATCGGCAAGCTGCTGATGGCATCCGTGCGCACTGGCGACGTCGCCGCACGCTACGGCGGCGAGGAGTTCGTGCTCATTCTTCCGGACACCGCCACCGACGGCGCAATCGTCCTAGCCGACCGTCTGCGGCAGAACATCGCCAAGCTCCGAATCAAGCTTGCCGGAGAGGTGCTGCAAGTCACGTCCAGCTTTGGCGTCGCCACAGCTGGGGGGCGCTGCAGCAAGCTCGGGCCCAAGCTCATCGAG
>CAZRGL010000015.1:0-265 GCA_964599485.1 uncultured Polyangiaceae bacterium | reverse complement strand
CGCCGACAATGCGCTGTACAAGGCCAAGGACGCGGGGCGAAACTGCGTGGAGCGCGGCCTGGACGTGGGCTAGCGTCCTGGACGACAAATCGTCTTGCCGTGGGTCGAGGCTCAGCGGTCGGGATCCGCGTCCGAGTCCGGGGCCGAAGCCGAGTCCGCGTCCGCGTCCGAGTCCGCGTCCGAGTCCGCGTCCGAGTCCGAGTCCGAGTCCGGGGCCGCGTCCGAAACCGAGTCCGCGTCCGGGGCCGAGTCCGAGTCCGAGTCC
>CAZRGL010000014.1:24296-43706 GCA_964599485.1 uncultured Polyangiaceae bacterium | reverse complement strand
GGCGTGTCGGGGGCGCGCGCCCACCACGAAGCAGAAAACGAGCCCCCGCAGGTCAAGTCGACACCAAAGCAGGGCGGCATGCGCGGCCCGGCGGCAGTCCCTCGCGTTCATCGCGCTGCGGCACATTACCAAACATCATAGCGCGTTTGGCCGCGAGCTAGCCCGCAATCGAGGTGTTTTCGATCGTGCGGCTGGTCGTGGTACTTTCGGCCCATGGGGGCAGTGTCCTGGCCTGTGGCGGTAGTTCCGATCGGCAAGATCGCCTGCGCGACCATGCTTTGGCGGGCAAAACAACGTTTGCATGTCACCGTCGTGGTCAAAGCGCGGTTCCGCTTCGACCAAAACGACCACATGAAACTGGTGAAGCCGAAGGCAGTCTGTCCTGAGGAGGGGGAGCTGGCGCCCTACTTGGGCCAGGCTGATGTGGTTCTCTCCCGCGCGGATGCTCATGTTTGCGGAGCGGTCCCGTCGCCGGTGATTGCGACCAAATTGGCGCTGTACCGTGATTGGGCTGTGATCGACAAGAACCTGCTGGTGTACGCGCCCGGTGCAGGACGGGAGCACAACGGCGCGCCCTTCACGCGAGCTGCCATGGTTCAACCAGCTGGCTCGGAGCCGCTCGGTGTGGTCGTCAATCCTCAGGATCCGTCTCGTGGTGCGAGCTATGGCCCGCTATCTGCAGCGCATCCCGCCCGCCAAGGACTACTCGCTGGGCAATCCGTTCCGCGCTCGCGCGATGGTGTTGCAGACATTCCTGATATGTTCCCATGGTCCTTTTTCCAAATTGCGCCTGCAGATCAGCGGACGAGCTTCTTGCGCGGTGACGAGTGGGTTTTGCTCGATGGGATGGACCCACATGAGCCACGGCTGCAGAGTCGCTTACCCAGCGTTTCGGCCTTCGTGAAGGTCTATCCGCCTGACCTTCGTGCCGCGCAGGGGCCCTGTTATCAAGTAGCGATGTTGGCCGACCGGTTGACCTTGGACGTGCCAGCCAAACGCTGCACGATATTGTGGCGAGGGAGCTTTCCAGTTGCGGACATCAACACGGCGCGCTCCTTGTCGTTGGTCGCCGCGGTGTCGGTGGTGGGTCAGTCCCCCCTTTGGCCGGCGATCGAGCAGTTGTTGCAGGAGCCGATTCTGCTCGAACGCGGACTGGGGGCGCCGCCGGTTGCGCCGCCACCAGAAGTTGACGACATGGAGGAGACGTGGATCCGTGAGGACGATAGTGCACCCGAAGCTGGACAGGTGGCCGCTGAGCAAGCAGGCGCCCCGGTTTCGCGTCGGCTCGCGATGTCGAGTCAAGGCGTGACTGCCGTGGAGGTCGAGCAGGTCTCTGTGGACTCGGTGCTGATAGCCTCTCAAGCACCTAGAGAGAAAACGGAGCTGGTGCCTGCCGAGCTGCCAGGGATGCCTTGGTCTGAGCGACAGCCCCGTCCCCAAGCACTATCGGCTGCTGAAGAGGCCGGCCGCGCGCCTCGGCTTGCCGAGCTGTCGGTGATGGAGCTGCGCCAGAAGCTCTCCGATTCCATCGACGAAGACAGCTGCGATGAGCTGCGCTGGACGTTGTCCGATCCGACCACGGACCAGTAGGGCGACGGTCCGAACCGAATCCGCCTAGCGTAATCCGCGTGCGTGTCCGAATCGGCGTACGGGAAACCGAACGGCCGCGTCCGAATCCGCCTCACGTCCGCATCCGTGTCCGCATCCGTGTCCGTGTCCGAATCCGCTCACGTCCGCATCCGTGTTCGCGTCCCCCAGCACTCTGGCTGCGGGTGCGGCAATGACGAATAGGACTCGATCGCATATAAGACGAGCCGCGTCTGAGGGCGATCCAAGATGGTAGATGAGTCTGACAGCAACGGCGATGCCGAGGCGCCGCCGAGCGAAGGTGATGCGCTGCACCCCGGAGGAGGTCCTGACGGCTTCGCGCCCGGACCTGATTCCCAATTAGACTTTGCTGGTTGGGGCACAGTGGAGGTGCTCAGCGACTTGAAGCGCGGTCCCATCAAGGTGACGCACCTCGATAGCGGCCAGGCGCACAAGCTAGGCGAGCTGCCGTCGACAGCTATTTGTGGCAACGACATCACCTCGAGCTGCTTGTACGTGGCAGCGCTGGCGACGCTCTACGCGGGACCCTACGCGTTCATCTGTTTGGCGATGGTGGCGGCGATGCTCTACCTGTTCCGCAAGATCTATGCGGAGGTGGGAACGGCTTTGCCGCTCAATGGTGGCGCCTACAACGCTCTGTTGAACACGACCTCGAAGTACCGCGCTTCGCTGGCGGCGTGTCTGACGATTCTGTCGTACATGGCCACTGCTTGCATCAGCGCCTACGAGGCGATGCACTACTTTCACAACCTCTGGCACGCGCTGCCGGTCGTGCTTGCGACGCTAGGTCTGCTGGGCCTCTTCATGGTGTTGAGCCTGGTGGGGATTACCGAGTCGGCCAAAGTCGCCATCGGCATATTCGTGTTTCACATCGTGACGTTGGTGTTGCTGGTGGGCAGCGCGCTGGTGAAATTCCGCTTTAGCTTCGACATCTTTGCGGCAAACTGGGCAGAAGGACCGCCGGACGGCTCGATTGGCAGGGCATTACTTTTTGGGTTTGCTGCGGGCCTGCTCGGGATCAGTGGTTTCGAGAGCTCAGCCAACTTCATCGAGGAGCAGAAGAAGGGCGTATTTCCGAAGACGCTGCGCAACATGTGGATTGCCGTGGCGGTGTTCAATCCGCTGATCAGTTTCTTGGCAATGTGCGTGATGCCCATGAAGGATGCTCTCAATCCTGCCGGTAGCGGGCCGCGGGAGGACTTCTTGGCCTACATGGCTGAAGTAGCCGCCGGCGACTGGCTGCGCTGGATGGTGAGTATCGACGCGGTGCTGGTTCTCTCGGGCGCCGTCCTGACCGCCTACGTCGGCGTGACAGGTCTGATGCGTCGAATGGCGCTGGATAGGTGCTTGCCCCAGTTCTTCCTCCGGGAGAACAAGTCGCGCGGCACTAACCACTGGATTATAATCGCATTTTTCCTTCTTTGCTGTTCGATCGTTTTGCTCACCAGCCGCGGCGATGGCTCTGGTGTTCTCGAGACGCTGGCGGGGGTCTACACGATCTCGTTCCTTGGCGTGATGGCGCTTTTTGCCATCGGCAACATGCTGCTCAAGGTCAAGCGTCGCCGGCTTCCGCGGGACGAGCGGGCGAGCTGGCCGGCGGTGGTGGTCGCGTTGGCGGCGGTGCTGGTCGGGCTGGTGGCGAACGCCATGATCGACTTTCCCAGTCGCTTGGTGGTGTTCCTGACCTACTTTGCTGCGAGCGTGGCGGTGGTGACCATCACCTTCTTGCGGGCGCGGATCCTCAAGGTGCTGTTAGCCGCAGTCGCGCCGATAGGTCAGTGGTTGCTGGACATGCTCGACAGAGTGACCAATGAGCGGGCTGTCTTCTTCACCAAGGGTGACAACCTGGCCAACCTCAATCGCGCCGCCCTTTACGTTCTGCAGAACGAGCAGATGAAGCGACTGAAGGTGATCCACGTCTACGAGGACGAGGCGTCGATTGATCGCGAGCACCTTTCAAAACAGCTTCGGACCATCGACGAGGTCTATCCCGAGCTGCGTATCGATCTGGTCTTGGTGCAGGGCAAGTTTGGGCCGGAGCTGATCGAGCATCTCTCGATGCACATGAAGGTGCCCAAGAACTACATGTTCATCGGCACGCCTGGCGACCGGTTCCCCCACAACATTGCTGAGCTCGGGGGAGTGCGTCTCATCCTCTAGCCTCCTTTTGGGTGCTCCACCCTTGGGATAGTGCAGCAGCAATAGGGAGCAGACGGTGGGACGAATTGTCATTTGCGGGACCGGCACCGAGGTGGGCAAGACCCACGTCGGCGCTGCGTTGTGTGCGGCGATAAGGCGCCGAGGTGGCGTTGTGCGGGGTCTGAAGCCCATCGAGTCCGGATGGCAGGGGCCGGCAGGCTCGGATGCGGCTCGTTTGGCGGAGGCCAGCGGGACCGCGTGCCGTGAGCCGCTTTTTGCTCTGGCGCGCCCGGTCTCTCCGCACTTGGCAGCTCGTGAGGAGGGTCGCACCATCGAGCTATCGAAGCTCGACGGGTGGCTGGCCGAGCACCCGTCTCCATTGCCCGAGTCGGGCGAATGGCTGGTCGTGGAGACGGCGGGGGGCCTGATGACTCCACTCGCTCCGAAGCTCGACAACTTGGATTTGGTGATGGCCCTCGGGAAGGCGGAGTTGGTGCTCGTTGCATCGGATCGATTGGGCGCGCTGCATGAGGTGGGTGTTTGTCTGCTGGCATTCAGAACACGCCAGGTCGAGCGCGTGACGGTGGTGCTGTCTGCACCGAACGTCAGTGATTCCTCTACCGGAAGCAACGCGGCCGAGCTCGAAGAGTTGGGCATCGCCTCAACTGTGGTGAGTTTCCCAAGGGACTCATCCGTGGCGCCCGCCACCCAAGCGGCCGGGGCCGACCTTGCCAAGCGCTTGGGTTGTTTCACGTGAAACAACCAGCCGACTCGTATTGGTAGCTGTTTCACGTGAAACATCGAGCCACGCATGCGGGCGACTCCGTGCAGCGACTGCATGGGTAAGCGTCGGATGTTCTACGTCTTTCTCTGTTGTCTTCGTGGTCAGCTCACACTTGGCGTTGGAGGCGCCAATGTCACGTTGCGTCGTATGGCGCGCAAGGCTAGCTGGACTCAAGTTGGTACGCACCCTGCTCTTGACCGAGGAGGGAGAGAAGACCTTCAAGGGCTCTGGCCGTGCAGCCGAACGACAGCCGTTGCGGCAGCGCCCAGGCGGAGCTAACACCAGTGGATGTTGCGCTGTTGCATTGTGGCTGCCGCGGTAGCCGTGTCTGGTTGCGCCTCGACTTCGGCAAGCTCGAAAGCAGTTCAGCCCTCCCTGGCTCACTCCCAAGTCGTGGCTCCACAAGAAGAGGACGAAAACGCAGCTCCGACGACCCGCACGTTTTGGACCGTCTTCGAGAGGGATTTGAGGCGCCGTTGTGGGCCCCGCTGTTCGTTCTCCCTCACAGGCAGCTCG
The DNA here is from genome assembly GCA_964599485.1 of uncultured Polyangiaceae bacterium. Lineage (GTDB taxonomy): Bacteria > Myxococcota_A > Polyangia > Polyangiales > Polyangiaceae > JAPYTK01. Next base: position 38,659 of record CAZRGL010000014.1, on the reverse strand, counting down.
CTCATGCAGCTGGAGCTGAGCCCCAATGGTCAAGCGATGGCCAGCGACGCTGGTCACCTGAGGCGGGAGTATCGGTCGGTTCGCGGCAACACAGAGGAGCTCACGCAATGGACCCATTCCTATGCGGGCTCATGGACGGAAGGGCGAGGGAGGCTCGGGCTCCGTCTCACCGCAACGCAGACGAGCTGCGTGCGCCGTCGCAGCCCCAATGCGCCGAAGGTGGAATGCCCCAAGCCAAAGACCATTCGTGCGAGATGCGTGCGGCTTGCCGTAGAGCTCGACGAGGCGCCGCAGACAGAGGCGCGCGCATGGCGCTGCCGGGTTCACCCACGGGACGCACCGAGCGAGGCAAGCTCAGCGCCATGGCTCTTCGGCATCACGACCCCTCTTGCAGTCATTGACGCGGGACGAGGGCGGGCATTCAGGTCCGTCAGAAAAGTCGAAAAGCCCAATTAATTCGTATGTTTGCATGTTGCCCCTCAGAGGAAGACAGCAACGTAAACCATCGCGAGCAGGATCTGTGCAGCGGCGAACGGCAGGGCAATCCGTACAAAACGCCCAAAGCTCATGGTGAGCCCGTGCTTGTGCATCACTGTTACGGCAACCACGGTTGATGCCGAACCGATGGGCGTGATGTTGCCCCCCAGGTTCGCGCCGAAAACAACAGACCACCACAGTTGTGATGTCTGCTGCTCCGGTTCGAGCGCCCCAATGATCTTGGCGAGCATTGCGGCCAGCGGGATGTTGTCAGTCACCGCACTGGCGCAAGCCGCAGCGCCGATCATCGTGGCGCTCGTCAGTGCACCCAGCGACAGCACGTAGCGTTGCAGGCCCTTGCCTATTACACCGAGCACTCCGGCGTGCTCCATGACGTTGATCACGATGAAGAGCGATGCGAAGAACAGCAGTAGATCCCAATCCATCGCTCGATAGAAACGATCAACCGTGCTTCGGTAGCGGATCAGAATGGCAAAGGCGAAGCCCAGCGCCACGTAGCCCATGCCGAGCCGATTGATCACCGGCAGCCATGAGCTCGCAGCCAACGTCACGATGAACAATATGAAGAGGGCTGTGGCGACTCGAAAAAACGACCAGCTTTCGATGCCGTCGGTCTCGTCGAAAGCCGCGACCATCTTGCGTGCATGCGCCCGTTCCTCGGCGCCCTTGAGGCGCTTGACCTCGAAGCGTCGCAGTCCCAACAGAACCGTAGCCGCTGTGGCGACGCCAACGTACACGGCCGACACTTTCGTGAATTCCAGAAAAGTGATGCCGGCAGCGTTGCCAACGATGATGTTTGGTACTGAGCTGATCAGCGTGAGCAGACCACCAATGTTAGTCAGCAGACCTTCGATGAACAGGAAGCCGAACAACAACTGCCTCTTGCGCAACCGGTCGAGAGAAACAGCTGTCAGCGATCCGACAATCAGCATTGCTGTCACGTTGTTGAGCAATGCCGAGAAGATCACAGTCATCAGGCTGTAAAAGACGAGCAGCAGCACCGGATCGCCGCGCGACGCTTTCGTCAATCGAATGGCAAGATAGGTAAACAACCCCGACTTGCTGACCACGTCGACGAACAGGCTCGAGCCGAGAATGATGGCGATGACACCCCAATCGATACCCGGAATGTAGATTGGCAGATGGAGCGTCTCGCCAATGGGGTTCTTGAGCCAGAATTTCCCGCTATCGTCATAAGGCAGAACGCGCAACCACGTGGCCAAGAAGAGGCATATTATTGCGAAAACCCCGGTGATTAGCGATTTCTTCGCGTGTAGTCGCTCTTCGAGCGCCAAGGCCGCGATCATTGCAATGAGCAATCCGGCGAAGAGCACAGTCGTGCCGGTTGAGACATGTGCTGCGCTGGCGATCAACAGCTGCGGTAGGTTGCCCAACATCGTGCTTGCCGATTGCCCTACAACATCAGTAGCGGCAGGTGCCGTAGCTCGACAGCGAGCGGATAGGCCAAGCCATGCATGGCTAGCTGCTCGTCGTCTTTGGTATTCATCGCCACGAGGGAAATGCCGTGGCTCTCGATGAGCGCTTTGCAGTCTCCTACGCGATGGCCCATGGTGACTTCTTTGACGATTGTCAGCTCACGCGGGTGCTCCCGATCGAGCTCCTCGCGCGCGGACTCGATGTAGTCGCTCGGCTCCTTGAGAAGCTGCACTCGGATCCGGTCGCGTGCCAACTCAGTATCGATGGCGGGGATTTTGCTGATGGTCTCGATGTACCGTTCGAAGACTGTGTCGTCCTCGAGATGTGCCAAGACCAACGTCCCTCCTTCGGAGGTGAAGTGCACGCCATAGTCGATGAGCTGATCACAACCAGTGAGTGAGTCGGTGAGCACCATCACTTTGTCTGTCCGACGACAGGAAGGATCGAGGCGCTCCTCCTCAGTAGGCGCGGGAAGTAGCAGCACCGGCGTTGAGGTCGCTTGAGTTAGAACGTCGACGAATGAGCCGAGACTGAAAGGAAAGGTGCGTGCTCGGCTGTGGAGATTGCGGTAGCAACAAATCAAATCGGGTCGCACATCTTCGACCTCCCGGAGCAGCCCGCCGACATCCTCCTCGGGCGTCATGGGGTGGGAGTGCCAGTCGATGGAAGACCGGTCGCCGAGTACTTTGAGGAAGCACTGGACGTCGTCAGAATACACACGCGCCTGTTCGGCGGGCAGGTCCGTGACCACCAAAACCTTGGCAACTTCAACCGGTCCAAAGCTATACACAGCCTTCGACGCCGACTTGAACGCGCTCTCAAATTCATCGAGCTTGCTCATACCGCCCGCATGTCGCCACCCTTTTGGCGCTAGCGCAAGTCCAGAATCCGCATGCGCCCGATTACCGTCCTGCTGATCCAGATCCGCTGCAAGAGTGACCCGATGGCTGCCCACGAGCTTGCCTGCATCCAAAGGCGGCTCAGCACTCGTCCGTGTCGCTTGCAGGTTCGCAACATCTTCCTGGACAAAGTCGGACCCGCTGAGTTGCACGACGCCGACGCCCTCATCGTCGGCGGCTCGGGACAATTCAGCGTTCACGATCCACGTAGCGCTCCGTGGATCACGTCATTGCGGGGGGTTTTGGACGTCGCACTCGAGCGAAAGCTGCCTGGCTTTGGGATATGCTTTGGTCACCAGTTGCTCGGCTACCACCTCGGTCAACGCGTGAGCACCGACACCACCCGCGCCGAACTTGGCACGGTTCGGCTCACGTTGACCGAGAAGGGCCGCAAAGACCCGCTCTTTTCCCAGCTAGACGTCGACTTCATGGCACAAACTGGCCACAGCGACTACGTTCACGCAGCACCGTCGGGAGTAACGGTGCTCGCAGAGAACGACAAGGTGGCCACCCAAGCCTTCAAAGTAGACGACAGCCCCTTCTATTCAACGCAGTTCCACCCTGACATGACAGGCGCTGAAGCGATCACCAGGTACCTCGCGTACCAGCGAGATCTAGACAGCGCCCAGGGAGTCGAATCGGCATCAGGTGTGTCAGAACGAGTGACCCTCTTCAGAGCTGGCACAGACGCTGCCACCTTCCTACTAGGAGCCTTCTTGGAGCTGATCCCCAAATAGCCCCCCAAACCCCAACTCGGGAAAGTACCAGCTCGAGGCCCTCAGTGTTTTGCGCCGAAAGACTCGGTTTGGTATCGCTCGACGGTTAGCGAGTCAGACCAGTAGTTTGCCGGCAACCCTGCCTTCAGTCGGAGCTGCCGCAAGAAGTCCTTTGGCTCAGGGATGTTCTCCCAGACTTGGGGAAGAAAAGTGCCAGAACGACTTCCAGAGCGCAGCACCAACCCGTCAACACCAGGGCGCAGCTGCTCGAGCAGGCTGCGCTCGTCGCTGAAGTGCATTGGTTTCGGTGGTGTCAGCACCGACACGTGGAACTGCAACAGGTCGAGCTCCGACGAGGACACTGGGTCGAAGCGCGGGTCCTTGAACGCGGCCGAATATGCGGCGCGCGCGACCTCGCAAACCAACGCGTCACGTGGCTCGAGACAACCGACGCAGCCACGCAACCCGCCCTCGATCCGCAGCGTTACGAAACACGCCCGCTGCAGTTGCAGCCTCGGCGCGTAGTCTTCGCAGCTCAGCCGCATCCGTTTGCCCTCAGCGATACCGTACGCAATGCTCGCACGAGCCACCTCCATCAAGGTGTTCCGCTCTGGCTCGCTGAGCAACTCAGAAGAAGAGGTAGGATCCATAGCCGACAACCTCCTGCCTAGATCCAGCGGTATCGCCGGAATTGCGCACGTCCACTGTTTCTACCGACATGTTGCGGCGTTGGGCCGCTACCAACAGGCCGCGCGTGGGGCTCGCACCGCACGCCCGTTTTCCATCGAGGCCAGCATGTCGAAGCTGCTCGATCATCTCCGTCGTTTCGGCATCGACGCGTGTCGCTGTTTCGTAGTCGTGAAAATGACTCAAGTCACTGCTCACGACCACGAGGGTTTCCTTGCCGCCCCAGAGCTTGTCGAGAACCTCCGCGACCGCCTCGGCAGGAGCATTGCCCACCACTAGAGGCAACAGCACAAAGTGCCCGAGCACCACCTGCAAGAACGGCAGATGCAGCTCCAGGCTGTGTTCTTCGCGGTGCGCGTCATCGTTGAGCTTCACTTGCGGCAGCGTCTCAATCAGCTCTTCGAGACCCTCCTGGTCAACCTCGATGTCACCAAGCGGCGTGCTGAAAATCCTCGCGCTACTGGCCGCAAGGCCGGCGAGCCGCACCCGATGCGAGGGCCCGAGCAACACGACTCGTTCGATTGTGTCGCTGCTTGGCAAGAGGCGCGCGTATGCGCTAGCCGCGACGGGTCCTGAGTAAACCGTGCCCGCGTGCGGAGCGATAATCGCTTTCGGCACAGCGCCCCGCGCGCCCTCCTTTGCGCCCTCCAGAAAGCGACCTATCTGCGAACGGAGTTGGTCCTGGCTTGCCGGATAGAAGCGCCCCGCCACTGCGGGTTCTCGCCTAGTCATGGGTGGGCCCCCACTCGTGCTCGAAATAGAAACAACACGCCACGGCATCATCGAAGATTCTCGAGCGCGCTACAATCATCAGATGGCGCACCCAGATGACCCAGCGGTCGATCTCGCTCTGAGCCCTAGCGAACGCAGCTCCCTCGCATCTGCCAAGTACTGGTCCGCCACCAGCAAGGGCCGTCTGCGATGCGATCTCTGTCCACGTGGCTGCAGCTTGCGTGAAGGCCAGCGGGGGCTCTGCTTCGTCCGGGCGCGGCAGGGCGATGAGCTGGTCCTGACCACCTATGGTCGCTCCAGCGGCTTCTGCATCGACCCCATCGAGAAGAAGCCGCTGAACCACTTCCATCCCGGCAGCGCAGTGCTCTCTTTTGGCACCGCAGGTTGTAATCTCGCCTGCTCCTTTTGCCAGAACTGGGACATCAGCAAGTCGCGCGAGATGGACACCCTTGCAGATCAAGCGTCGCCGCAACGCATCGCCGAGCGTGCCCGACAAGCAGGCTGTCGCAGCGTCGCCTTCACGTACAACGATCCGGTCATTTTCATGGAATACGCGATCGACGTGGCCCAGGCGTGCCACGAGCTCGGTCTTCAGACCGTGGCAGTAACAGCGGGCTACATTTGTCCCGAACCGCGAGCAGCATTCTTCGAGCACATCGATGCTGCGAACGTCGATCTCAAGGCCTTCACAGAGCAGTTCTACGTCAAGCACGCCAAGGCGCAGTTGCAGCCGGTTCTCGACACCCTCGTCTACATCAAACGCGAGACCAAAGTATGGCTGGAGCTGACCACATTGCTCATCGAAGGGCTCAACGACTCCTCCGATGAGCTCGAACAGCTCACCGCGTGGGTGGTCGAGCATCTAGGTCCAGACGTGCCGCTTCATTTCAGCGCGTTTCACCCCGCATACAAGATGCGCGACAGACCACGGACCGCCGCCGCCACACTCTCTCGAGCCCGCCGCATCGCCCGCGACGCAGGCGTCCGCCATGCCTACACCGGCAACGTTCACGACGCGCGTGGCGGCAGCACTTATTGCCACGCATGCGACGCGCTGCTCATCGAGCGTGACTGGTATCAACTTGGTCAATGGGGACTGAGCGACAAAGGTGATTGCCTCGCCTGCGGACAAACTTGCGCTGGCGTTTTTGCTGGTGGGCCAGGCAAATGGGGCAGGCGACGCATGCCACTTTCGTTGGCGTAAACGTGCTGGCTGGGCAGCCGGTCGCAGACCATGATAGGAAAAAGTCATGCAGGCGATGCGCGATGGCAGTCCGCGCAAGCCGCACGCTAAGCGCTTGCGGCACGGAGACGTGTTGGGAGTTGGTGGTCGCGAACCGTTGACTTTGCCGGTTCTCGTGCTCAACCGCATTTACCAACCAGTACGCATCACCAACGTTCGTCGGGCCATCGGCTTGCTCTATACCGACGTAGCGCGCGCATTGGACGAGAACGGTGAGCTGTTCGAATTCGGCGCGTGGCGGAGCTTGCCAGTTCGCTTTGGTATCGACGACGCCCTGCCAATCGTTTGCGGGCAATTGCGCGTACCGCGCGTGGTACACCTGCGCCGCTACGCACGACTGAACAGACCCACGATTCGGCTCACCCGCCGCAACCTGATGCTGCGCGACGACTACCAATGCCAATACTGCGGCGCGCGTCCTGGGCTGCAGCAGCTCGACATCGACCACGTGCAGCCGCGCTTGAGGGGCGGAAAGGACTCTTGGCTGAATCTGGTCACCGCTTGCTTGCCATGCAACCGCAACAAGGGGCAAGGTACACCGCAAGAGGTGGGGATGCGTTTACGGCGTCGGCCCTGTGCGCCACGTTGGTCGGTGGCCGTCCAGCTCTTGGCCACCGCTCCGGGCAGCTACGAGGAGTGGGAGCCGTTCTTGAAAGCCTGCTGAGTGGCAGAATGTGGATCGCACGCGCGAACGATGTCATAAACCTGCCATCGGCGCGCTAGCAGCCTGGCTCGCCATCGGGAGTCAACGTGAAGCTGTTGTTCTACGTGGCGCTAGCCGCGTTTCTCTACTGGTGGCTCGTCGAGAAGCCGAAGATCGCCAAGCGGGTCGCTGCCGCCAGCCGAAACAAGCGCCGCGTCGCGCCCAAAGTGACCAATACCGGTCCTTCCCCTCACGAGGTCCTCGGCGTCGAGCCTGGGGCGAGCTCAGCCGAAATTCGGCGCGCCTATCAGGCAAAAATGCAGAAATATCACCCAGATCGCGTTGCTGGTGCGGCTGATGAGCTGCGCGACCTAGCCGAGCAGCGCGCCAAAGAGATCAACGCGGCCTACGAAGCACTGACCGCAGATTGAGCCCCGATTCGACCCCAGGCGCGCCGCTTCGCGTTCTGTGTCACCCCCGCTGCGGCGGCCAACGGCGCTCGCAAACTTGCCTGTGTGGTGTGACGATGCGAAGCTTTCAGGGTGAAAAAAGCCACGGCCCCCTTGTATTTCGCCTGTTTGGCGCTCGCCTTCGGCACGCTGGCGTGCGGCGCCAAGCACGAGCTCTACGAGGATAAAGACTGGACCCAGGAACATGGCTCGGAAGGCAAGGCGTGGCGTGAGGTCGAAGCGCTCTTTTCCGCCGAGGAGAGCGACGCCGATCGCTACAACTATGTTTTGCGTGGCGTACGACATGATCTGACGATGTCGGCCAACGCCAAACCCGACGCCCGCTGTACATGCATGGACGTGGTGGTGGGCAAGCCTACCGACCGCAAGAGGTTCCGTTGGGCAGGTGAAGTCCCCCTCATTGGCCGAGAGCAACTCGTCGTAGCGGTTCGAACCGAGCAGTCCAAATGTCCGGTAGGCACCCCAGAGACGCGACGGCCGTCCATTCGCGCGGTCGATGTCAGCGCTGAGCATGTCGTCGTCGTCATCGAGGAGCTGCCATTCGATCGTCCCCAAGCGCTTGGAGCGATCGTGCAGCGACCAAAGCCCGGTGGATCGTTGTTCTTGCGGGCGCGCAAGTATCGCAAATTGGTGCTGCCCTACGGCTATACAGGCGCGACCAACGCGACATGCAAGCTCTACACGCGCTCGAAGAGTAGGTTGCGCCCACGTTCGGGTAGATGACGACACCTGATGGTGTTTTGACTGCTCTTTGTCCGCAATTGAGCTAGCTTGTGGATGTGGCAGAGCGGGAGCCCGCCGCACCTGAAGCGGCGCCTTTTGGACGCTACATGTTGCGTGAGCGTATGGCTCGGGGCGGCATGGGTGAGGTGTTCCGTGCGGTCGCCGTGGGTGCGGGTGGCTTCGAAAAGCCCGTCGTGGTCAAGCGTATCCTGCCCCAGCTCGGCGAAAGCGACCTGCTTGCTGAGATGTTCATCGAAGAAGCGCGCCTGATGAGCCGCTTGGTGCACCCCAACATCGTCCAGGTGATCGACTTCGGGCAGGGTCAACGCGACGATTACTTCCTGGTCATGGAGCTGGTCGATGGCGTCGACTTAGGCGCATTTGCCAAGCACTACGCGCGACAAGAAGGCGGGATGCCGGTCGCGCTCGCCTTGTACGTCACCTCTCAAGTGCTTCGGGGACTGCAGCACGCGCACAAGAAGGCCTATCTCGATGGCCGAACGTTGGTGCACCGTGACATCAGTCCAGGCAACGTGCTGCTTTCGAAAGTGGGTGAGGTCAAAGTCGCGGACTTCGGTGTCGCCCACGTGGCCCACCCGGATGAGGCGTCCGATCCTGGAACTTTGGTAGGCAAGCCGAGCTACATGGCGCCAGAGCAGTATGCGGGCGAGCACATCGACGTCCGCGCCGATGTCTGGGCGGTTGGTGTGGTCCTATTTCAAATGCTTACCCAGCGGATGCCCTTTGCGGGTGATTCGGGATCTGAACGGCAAGCTGCCGCGAAGGCTGGATCGCTGCGTCAAGCGAGCACCTTGCGCTCGGACGTTGGCGCGCCCCTCGATGCCGTTCTCGCCCAAGCGCTCGCTTTTGACCCGGCGAACCGGTTTGGCAGTGCTCGAGCGATGGCGCGCGCCATCGATTCGTTGCGCGACGACGGTTACGCCATCGCCACCGACGAGGAGCTGGCCGAGGCAGTCGAGCTCATTGCTGCTTCGAATGAAGACGAAGCCAGGCGCGTCATCGCTCTCGGCTCCGACACGGCGGCCACCACAGTACCCGCCATACACGAGCTGACGCGTACAGGGCCACGGGGCGAATTCACCATGCGGGTGTCGCAGATCGAGCTCACCGAGCGATCGCTGATTCGCACCGGGCACGACGCCTCGGATGTTTCGACGCGTGAGCAAACAGGTGATGGAGTTCGCGAAGACAGCGCTGTCGACGACGATTCCGAACAGCAGCGGCCTGCCCCCGCCCGTCTTCAGCGGGCTGCGTTTTTGGTCGTTGCGATCCTGGCTGGTGTTGGAACGTGGTGGTTTGTGCAAAACCGCACGGAGCCAACCGTGACCACGCCAGACCCGATCCCAATTGCAACAGTGTCGTCCGCACGAGCGGTGCTGTCAGCGACGACTTCAGCATCGATTGAAACCGCGGCAACATCGCAATCCACGGCGGCGATTGCGACGACCTCACCATCCGTCTCTACAGCGCCGCGGACGCTGCGTATCCAGCCACCAGCGGTGTCCTCCACCTCGGCCACGACGACGAGCACGAGCACCAGAGCGACTGTGTCGACCTCGCCGCCCGTTGCCAATTGTCGCGGGAATGTTCTGCTTTCATCCAAAGGTGGCTGGTGGGTTACCGGAGGGCCGCGGCGGGTCCAGGCTCCGGGTCAATACAACTGGCCTTGTGCTGACTACCACTTGGTTGGCACATCGCGCCTCGACGGGCGGAGCGTCTCGCAATCGGTGTCGGTTCGGGACGGGAAGCTCGCGAGCGCTCGTTTTCAATAGTCCTGATGCTCAGAAACGCCGTCGAGTTTGGTGTTGCGCCCCACGCGTATTACCCTCTGTCGGGTGGGCGTAGAAGCAAGCACGTTGTTGGTCGATCGAAGCGGACAGCTGGCCATGCTGAGGGCGCCTGTCTTTTCGCTCGAGGTTGTCAAAGGCGCAGATCAGAATGCCAAAGCGGAATCGGTCGAAGGTAAGCTTCTGGTCGGGACCGCCGAAGGCGTCCAGCTGAGGCTCACCGATCCGACCGTAAGCCGCTTCCATGCGGAGCTCGTGGCCACCGAGTTGGGCATTGCCATACGGGATCTGGACAGCACCAACGGTACGACCTTGGCGGGCGCCCGGGTGCGCGAGGTGGCGCTTCAACAAGAAGCGGAGATTCGCTTCGGCAACACCAAAGTCCGGCTTCGCCTGGGCGGAAAACATGCTGCGGTTCCGTCGAGTAGTAGGACCGCTTACGGTTCGATGATCGGCGCTTCGCCGGCGATTCGGCAGGTTTATACTTTGCTCGAGCGCGCTGCGCCTACAACCGCCCCGGTGTTGATCACGGGCGAGAGTGGTACCGGCAAAGAGCTGGCTGCGCGCGCCTTGCATGATGCGAGCCCCCGTCGCGATATGCCGTTTGAAGTGGTGGATTGTGGCGGCTTGCCGCCGACACTCATCGAGAGTGAGCTGTTCGGCCACGAGAAGGGGGCGTTCACCAATGCGGTTCAACAGCGTCAGGGGGCTTTCGAGCGCGCCGATGGGGGGACGCTGTTCTTGGACGAGCTCGGTGAGCTGCCGCTCGAGCTGCAACCGAAGCTATTGCGCGCATTGGGTGAGCGCGAGGTGCGACGCATCGGATCGCGCACTGCACTGAGCGTGGATGTGCGGGTGGTGGCTGCGACCAATCGGGACCTGCGCCGCGAGGTCAATGCGGGCACGTTTCGGTCTGACGTTTTTTATCGCCTGGCGGTCATCCAAGTGCACTTGCCTGCGCTGCGCGAACGCCTCGAAGATCTGCCCTCGTTGGTGCACACCTTGCTCGAGCGCATTGCGGTCGATCGACAAGTCGACGCACACATCGAGCCCGATGACCAGCTCATCGAGTCGCTCGGTCGCCATCACTGGCCGGGCAACATTCGCGAGCTACGCAACTATCTCGAGCAGTTGGTCATTTTGCAGGTGCCGCCGGTGCTGCCGACCGACACAGCTGCCCCTAGCCCATCGGGCGGCGACGCCTTTGCCGCCTTGCGGGCGCTGCCGCTCCGCTCCGCGAAAGAGCAGCTCATCGAGCGTTTTGAGCGCGACTACTTGGAGCACTTGTTGACGGAGACCAATGGCAACGTGGCCGAAGCGGCCCGCCGAGCTGGTGTCGATCGAGGCACCCTGTTTCGAACCATCCGTCGCTATGGGATGAAGATCGAACGCTAGCGCGAAGTCTAGTCGCAACCACCACGCGGGCAGAAGCGCGTGTCGCGTGCTGCATCGACGGCAAAGCCAATGGCAACGCCCGCGCCAATGGCAGCAGCGCCGGCGATGGGCCAGACGTACCAAGGGATGCCACCTGGCGGCTCGCACTGCTCTCCCAAGAGCCCGCAAATCGCGTTTCGCACGGCCGTGTCATCTGCGGTGACAGGCACGACGACCGACTTGAGCTCTTTGGTGCTGCTCGCGTCGATGAGCGCGACACGCACGCTCGCCGCCGGTCCGATCGGTTTGGAGAGCAAAACGAGTTGGGGTGCCTTGGACCACAAGGAACGGGCAGCGCGCAGCTCCTCGATCGGCACGGAGCGCTTGCCAGCGCCGACCTCGCTGAGCTGTTGCCGTAGTGTTGCAGTGCGCGCCGACGACAATACGAAACGGATCTTGGCACCTGGATGCAGGAGCGTGTGATTGGTCTGAGATTCAAAACGAAACCGTCGCAGGGTCACGAAGTGACTGCCGAGTCGAACGTTCACATCCATGGGTGATCGACCGACGACTTTGCGACCGTCGAGCCAAACCTCTGCCCCAGTGGGTTCTGTCTCGATTCGCACGGGACCACGTGAGCGCTTGAGCACCTCGTCGCGAGTTTCGGAATGGGCGCGCTCGGCTTCCTCACGATGGAGTCCTTGTTTTGGTGGCGCTTCATCGAGCAACACAGCAGTGCGAAAGTGAGGCTTGGCGTTTTCCGGCTGTGGCCCCAGGCTCATGCACACCCCGATCTGCACGTGCAGATCGCGCAGCAGATCGAGCTTACCGCTGGTGGCCAGCAGCTCAGTCGCATCACCGAGCTTGTCGCCGGCTTCTTTGGCACAAGCGTCCCATTTGGCGAACTCCTCTTGCTTCTCGGCACGTTTCAGCGCGGCCGCGATCGCTTTGACCCGTTCCTGGTTGGCCAGCTCTTCGGGCGATTGGGTCTTGGGCGGCAAGGGTCGCAACGCGCGCACACTGCGACGAGCAGCGAGCACCGTTCTGATGCGCTTGACCGTCTTTTGGTCGACGCCAGCGTCCTCGAAAATGGTGATGGGCTCCGTGCTGGCCCATGATTGGGTGCTTGCGCACAAATGTACGAGGCAGCAGAGCAGCGCTACACCGCTGCGCGTTACCGCTGCCCATTGCTCACGTGTACTCAGCGCTCGATGGGATCTGCTCACGAGCTCAATCCTCGGGCGTCATCGGGGTTGGGGGCCAACTTGCGTTCGGCGATTTGCAGTTTCCGGGACAGCTCCCGTGCGAGGTTCATGATCAGCATCGCATACGCTTTCAGGTCAGCACGGTACAACGAGCGCAAGGTGGAGGCGGATAGTATCGCCAGAAGGGCCGGGGAGCAGCAACGGGCTGCCACCGCGCGGCAGGTGACACCCAGCATAGCCACCTCACCAAACCAGCCGCCAGCGCCTATCGTCGCAACACAGGCCTCATTGGCTTGCCCTTGATGGCAGAGGACCTCGACCTGCCCTCGCAATACGATGAACATGTTGCGGCCTGAGTCGCCTTCACGGAACGCGAGCTGTCCAGCGTCCAGCTCCAGCAAGACCAGTTTTTCCTCAAGGTGCTCGAGCGCGCTTTGATCGAAGCCCGCAAAAAGGCCGAGCCCTCGGAGCTCCTCGATGTCAGGTCCGAGCTCGGGCTCGAGGCTGGTCACGTCGTCACGCATGCTCCGTACTCGATATTGCCAATCTTCAGTGGCGTCATGAACGACAAACATTGCGAAATGCCGGGGCAGCTCGGGTTGGTGACGTTGCACCACTGCGCGCAGCTATCCACCATGTTGTAGTTGATGCAGCTGTGCCCCTTGACACAGTCCGTCGTGCCCATGCAGCTCTGGCCTTGGGTGGCGGAGCCGGCAGCCATACAGGATGTGAACACGGTGTTGGGCGGGGCTTGCAGCGATCCTATCTCGCACTTGCCAGTGCCCTTGCAGCCGGTGGAGGTGATCGGGTCACAGTTATCCGAACACCAGTGCTCCGGCCAAGGGCCGTTGCCTGGATCTATCTGAAGGACGCACACGCTACCGCCACCGGCACACTCGGCGTCCGTGTCGCAGAAAAGCTTGCAGTTGGCGTAGCTCTGGTTGCCCAAGCAGAGATTGCCTGCTTTGCAGTCGTTGCCCGTGCACGGATCGCCGGTGTTGAGGTTTCCGTCCGCGATGCAAACCCGTGTGCCCATGTTGTCCAGCGTGCACTTCTCGCCGGCTGCGCAACCACACTGCGCCAAGGTCACTTTGCACGGCTGCTCGCTGCACATGCCGCCAGTTCCTTGTCCGCCGGCTGCGCCGCTTCCGCCACTTCCGCTGGAGCTGGTAGAGCTGCTTCCGCCGTTTCCGCTCGAGCTGGCCCCCCCTTGACCTGTGGAGCTGGAGCCCGAGCTGGAGCCGGTGCTCGTGCTCGTGCTCGAAGTGGTGCTGGAGCTGGCGCTGGATGCTCCGGCGCCTGACTCATCCTCGAGCGCCTTACCAGCCGCGCAAGCGATGACGAAGAGCGCTACGGCAATGGTCAGCCATGAGAGTCGATGCAAGCTAGCCATGACCGGTAGACTACGCTGATAGCCAAACGGGTCAAACGTTCCCGCCCTCCGATCGGGCCAAAACGCCCTGGTTATCCAGTGTCGCTGTAACGCTGCACGTGCGCTGATCAGTTCTTGTCGTCGAGCAGCGTCTTGCTGAACAACATGCGCGTCCGGCCAGGACCCGCATAGTCCTCAGCCAGCTCACACGACCAGCCCACCGCCTCATGGAACTGGATGGAGATCTCGTTGCCTAGCGTGGTGATGGCTTTGAGACCCACACAACCCGCTTTGCGACATTTTTCCTCAAAAGCGGAGTAGAGCAGCGTGCCAACGTGCTGCCGCCGGTGCTCAGGGTCGATACCCACCAAATGGACATAGCCAATTGGTCCTTGCGGAGCGATGAACCCAAGCAGGAAGCCCACCAAGCGACCTCTGAGCTCCACCACCATCGCCGCCTCCCCCCGCTCGGGGGGGGCGGTGGGGGGGGGGGGGGCGCTCGTTGGGGGGGGGGGCGCGGGGGGGGGGGGGCGGGGGGGGGGGGGGGGGGGGGGGG
>CAZRGL010000014.1:0-24286 GCA_964599485.1 uncultured Polyangiaceae bacterium | reverse complement strand
GTGGAAGAAGATGGGGTGCGCTAGCGCGCTCGTTGGCCCCCCCCCCCACTTGTCGCTGACCCGTCCGATGTGGTCGTAGTCTGCTTTGGTCAGCCGGCGTGTTGTCATCTCGCTCGACATATCGGCCTCCCCTTCGCCACCGATGCACGGGTCAATCAGCGTGCTGCCGTATCGCCCGTCGAAACCGTCGGTATTCGAGTGCATATCCCAGATCTTCCCCCCTAGGCGGGGAGCCCAGACCTCGCGGTCACGCCCCCCTGCGTTTGTCCTGGCGCCGCGTCCCCCAACGGGGTGCTGGCACCACCGTGCGCTTCTTGTACACGCCTCGGCCGAGTTTCGCTACAGGGACGTATGTCAAAGGTGCGGATTGCCCCTTCCATCCTCTCTGCTGATTTTGGCCAACTCGCCCTCGATGTAGCTGCAGCTCAGCTCGCCGGTGCTGACTGGATCCACGTCGATGTGATGGATGGCCACTTCGTGCCGAACATCACGATCGGTCCCGCCGTGGTCTCGGCAATCCGGGCCGCGACCGATCTCGTGGTCGACGTCCACTTGATGATTGCCGAGCCAGAGCGCTATGTCGGTGATTTCGTCAAGGCTGGCGCCGACGTGGTCAGCGTCCACGTCGAGGCGTCCACCCATCTCCATCGGACGCTCTGTCAAATCAAGGAGTTAGGGGCGAAAGCAGGGGTTGTGCTCAATCCCCACACACCCGAAGACTCCATCCGCTATGTGCTCGATACGGCGGACCTGATCCTTCTGATGAGCGTCAATCCTGGTTTTGGCGGTCAGTCATTTTTGCCCAGCGTGCTGCCGAAGTTGCGCTCAATTTCTGCCGAGCTGGCCGAACGCGGGATCGACCCGGTGCTCCAAGTTGACGGCGGGATCACCACGGAGACGGTGGGCGCTGCTGTCGCCGCTGGAGCTCAGGTATTGGTGGCTGGCTCCGCCGTGTTCGGCGCCAAGAAACTGCCACGAGACGCTACGCTGGAGCAGCGTGCAGAAGCATATCGACAAGCCATCGAAGCGATTCGCGCTCGAGCACACGACGACGCGGTGTTGGTATGAGCGGCTCGTCAGCGCGCCTTTTGCTGCTCGGTGCAGCTCTCGGCGCGTGTGCTGGGCCAGCACCGCTGCCGCTGGCTGTCGAGGCTGAGCTCACTACTGTTGCGCCCGCGACGACCCAAGAAGCGTCGCCACCAGCCCGTTCTGACCCAGAGTTCGACCGAGTTCTTCGCGTCACGGCGCGCGCTCACGAGCTCACAATCAAGCATCCGGTCGCGGGCAAGACGGTATCGCGAAAAGAAGGCATCGCGCTCATCAAAGAAAAGACCGAACGCGATCTGCCCAAGAACGTCGTTGCGGCGCAGGGAGAGCTGCTCGGTGGCTTGGGCCTCATCCCACCCGATTTCGATTTTCTGAGTGGTCTGTACGAGCTCCTCGAGCAGAACGTTGCGGGCTTCTACGACCCCGACGAGGACACCATGTTCCTGATCGATGATCTCGATCGGGCCGGTCGGCACGAGACCTTGGCGCACGAGCTCGTCCACGCTCTGCAAGATCAGCACTACGACTTGGGCGCGCGTCTCAAGTACCGCCGCGGACATGTCGACCGCGTCACAGCGGCAGCCACCCTGGCCGAAGGTGATGCCATGAGCGCCATGCTCGACGTGAGTCACGGCTCCGCCTTTCGGTTCACGCCACGCGCTGTGCACTTGATGATGGTTGCTGGGGTGGCATTTTCCGAGAGCGGTGGCACGACGCCGCGCGTGCTCCAGTCGGCTCTCGTGGCGCCCTACAGTGATGGTTTTCGATTCGTGCAACAGCTCCGCAAGCGTGGTGGTTGGCAGGAGGTGGACCGCGTGTGGCGAGCGCCGCCACAAACCACCGAACAGTTGTTGCATCTCGACAAGTACGACAAGCGCGAGCCAGCTATTGTCGTCCCGGTGCCTCCCGCCAAAACTCTGGGAAGCGGTTGGCACGAGATGGACGCCGACGTGATGGGCGAGCAGACGCTGCGGATTGCGTTCGAGCAATGGGCCATCAAAGCAGTCGCCCGTGAGGCTGCGGCTGGTTGGGGAGGGGACCGCTACTTGGTACTGCGTCGAAGCGCCGCGGCGGACGCGACCGATTACGTCGTCGCTTGGCATATTCGTTTCGATACCGAGGCGGACGCAATCGCAGCCCACGCTCTGATTCAACGCAAACTCAGCACGTCATGCTTCGAGCGCGACAAGCTCGGCCCGATTGCGTACGAGAAGAAAGGCGATGGCGTCGCCCTCGTGGTCGGTCCATACCGTCGCAATCACAGCGGACGTCGCGTCGCCGTCCCCCAGTCTGCGAGCTGTAAGCAATCGCAGCGCTGGCTCGACGAGATCTTGGCGTCGCGCTAGCTGCCTCAACGGTCGAAGCGGGCTAGGAACAGACCTTGGTGCTGTCGCTTCGGCTCAGGGTAGGCCGTCGTAGCAAACGCCCCATTCCTGAATGCCCACGTACACTGCCGGGGCGAGGCTGGTGCAATAGTCGAAGATGCTGGGGCAGTCGAAATCGCTGGTGCACCACTGCATGCACCAGGTGTTGAAGCCCGTGTTGACGCACTCGTAGATCGCCGAGCAATCGGCTGGGGACAAGCAAGCGCTGTACTGGGCGCCCGGTCCGGTCGGCGAAGAGCAGACCGGAACACCGTTGGGCTGGGGCACGCAGTGATTGTTGCTTCCGCAGACCGCGCCAGGGCTCAGCGGGTTGCAGGGCCCGCCCGACGAGCTCGATGAGGCCGATGAGGAGCTCGATGAAGAAGCGGAGCTGCTGCTTGCGGTGCTACTCGACGAAGCGGAGCTGCTGCTGCTGGCAGACGAAGCGGAGCTGCTAGACGTGCTCGATGAAGAAGCGGAGCTGCTGCTGCTGGCGGACGAAGCCGAGCTGGCACTGCTGCTCGAGCTTCCGGACGCACAACTGCCGTTTTCACAGGTGAAGCCCAGCGGGCATTCTTGTCCGCAGCCGCCGCAATGCTTGGGGTCTGTGTTGATGTTTACGCAGACGTCATTGCAGAGCTGCTGGTCGGGCAGACAATTGTTGTTGCCAGCACCTTCGCCGCTCGAGCTGCTGCTGCTGGCGCCTCCCTGCGAAGAAGTCGATTGTCCCGAAGAGGAGCCGGAGCTGGTCTGACCGCCCTGTCCTTCGAGCACATCGAAGTCCTCCGTTGCCGCGCGCGCGCAAGCTAGCGCCGCGACACAAAGCATCAGCAAGAGGTATCGCATAAGGAACGACCTGCGTTTAGAGTAGCCCACCCCTGGCTTTTCACAAATACTGCCCGGATCTCCAGTCGTCGGCCCAGCTCGCTCTTTTGATTACATGACCACACAGCGTCGCCAGAGAGCCCGGTGGGCCGTCATCGCGGCCCTGGCGTTGCTGACCGCGCTGGCTTCGTATGCGGTAGCTTCACGTCTACGTCTCGATCCCAACGTCGCGTCGCTATTGCCACAACGCGGCGAATCAGCAGCGTTGCGCCGCTACCTGAGAGCCTTCGGCGGAAGCGACTTGGCCGTCGTGTTGGTTCAGTCCTCGCAAACTGGAGCCAACGCGCGCCAAGAGGTTGCCAAGGTGGCCGACCAATTGGAACAGGCGCTGGCGGCACTCGAGACGGTTCGTTTTGCTGCCGCTCGGATGGATACCAACCGTCAGCTGGATCCGATGTTGGTATGGCGGCACGCAGATCAGCCCGCGCGGGATCGGCTGGCGCGCGCGCTCAGCAGCGAGGGTATGCGTCAACGGCTCGAGGCGAGTCGCGCCATGATGCTCGCCCCGGGTGCCGCGGCCGCCAGCGAGATGATCGGCCGCGACCCTTTGCGTTTGGCGCAGCTACTCGCGGATGAGGGCGGCGTGGGCTCTGGCTATGTCGCTCAAGCCGACGGGGCCTTCGCTACGGACGATGGCTTGGCGCACCTCGTCCTGGTGTTTCCGGAAGGGCAAGCGTTGCGTGGCGCGGACGCCAAAGCGTTCATGCGTCAAGCGCGATTCGTCATTGCCGAGCAACAGCGCGCCCACCCGAACCTGAGCATCGGCATCACCGGCGGTCACGCCATCGCCGAAGCGACCGAAGCGATGCTCATCGACGACCTCACCATTTCGGGGACGTTGTCGATGTTGCTCGCGGCACTGGCATTCTCGCTGACCTTTCGTCGCTTGCGAGCCCTGTGGGCGGTCATGCCCCCGCTGCTACTCGGCACGGTATGGACAGCCGCCATTGCTGCCATGTTGCCATCGGGTTTGAGCGCGATCGCTGTAGCATTCATGTCGGTCGTCGTAGGGGTCGGGGTCGATACCGGTGTTCACGTGTATGCGGCACTGCTCGAAGCTCGTCGCGATGGGCTGGCCCCGGCCGCAGCCGCCCGGGTGGCGCGTCAGAGGACGCAGCGGCCGGTTTTGGTTGCGGCCATCACGGCGGGGGCCGCGTTTGGCTCGCTGGCACTGTCCGAAATCAGCGCGCTGCGGCAGCTGGGGATCTTGTGCGCTGGTGGGGAGATACTCACCGCGCTTGCCATCGTGGTGGTCACGCCCGAGATCGGCGCTTGGCTCGAGCGCAAGCCTCCTCCTCGGGCTCGTCCTCCCCGCTGGACGGATGCGGTGGCATGGCTCACCGCAACCCGAGCCCGGGCAGCCATTTGCCTAGCGCTGGCGGCGGTTCCCTTGCTGGCCATCGTCGGTCTTGGAATGGTGCCCCAGCTGTCGGATGCAATCGTTGCGATGCGCCCCAAGAAGCTCGAGCCGCTGACCGTGCAAAGCCAGGTGTACGAGGCATTTGGTGGCCGCGTCGGTCAATGGGTGGTGCTCGTTGCTGACGTTTCCCGCGAGCGCGTCCATGAGCGCGTCGACCGCATCGCCGAACGCCTGGCGAGCCCCAACATGCGGGCGCACGTCGAAGCCGTCGACGCCATCAGCTCACTGCTGCCTGCCGAAAGCACCCAGCGCGCACGTTTTGCTGCCAGGGATGCGATTGGCATGCCCCAGAAGGCGGCTGAGTTGAAAAAGGCGCTGCAAGAGCAAGGCTTCGCTCACGAGCGTTTTGGGGCGGTGTTGGAGGCCATGCGCCGTCCGCCCACGACCCTGCTCGACTTCGAGACGCTGCAGAAAGGCGATAGCGCCATCATGTTGTCGCGCTATTTCGGCCAGGATGGCTCCGATGCAATGGCGGTGTTGTACGTTTTGCCACGACCCGGTGATGAGCACGCTGCGGCGATCGAGGCGGCGATTCGGGAAGCTGATCAAGCGGCGATGATTACCGGCTACAGTCGACTGGAGCGCTCATTGCGTGCGTCGCTCGATGCAGATTTGCCACGTATTGGCCTCGTTGCAGCGCTGCTCGTGATCCTGGCGCTAGCAGCCGCGCTTCGAAGCGTGCGCGATGTAGTGCTTGCGGTGGCGGTGGTGGCCGCTGAGATCGGCGTGGTCCTGTTTCTCATCCGATTGTTGGACGTTCCCCTGCATGCTTACGACGCGTTGGTGTTGCCAGTGCTGTTGGGGATCACCGTCGACGAAGGCATGTTCTTGCTGTTTCGAGCTCGCGATGTAGAACGAGACGGCGGCGATGTCGTTGTCCAGACTTTGCGGGACGAAGGGCCGCCGGTTGCAACCACGGCGTTGACCACAGCAGCTGGATTTGGCGCCCTGGTGCTATGTGATTTCGACGGCCTTCGCCACCTCGGCATGGTGGGCGCGCTCGGCAGTATCACAGGGCTGGCGGTAGCCCTGGTGGTCGTTCCGGCGGGATTGCGTCTCACCCAACGTCCCTCGGCTGCTCCCCAATGACGCCTCTGCTCGCCTAAGTACTTTCTTACGGGGAGCAGTTTGCTACCGTCGAAACGAGTTGCCCGTGTTGCGCACAGCCTTGGCCATTGGTGGTCTCGATCCGAGCTCTGGTGCGGGCATCGCCGCGGATCTGCGTGCCATGCGCCAGGCAGGCGTGTGGGGGTGCGCGGTCTGCTCCACCATCACTGTCCAGTCGCCGCGCGGTCTCCAAAGTGCCCATCCCGTCTCGCCTGCCCAGCTCGGCGCGCAACTGGACCGTCTGCTATCCGATGTTCGCGTCTCGGCCATCAAGACCGGAGCCCTGGGCTCTACGAAGAACGCTCGGACTGTGGTGGAGCGCACGAGTCGTCGCGGCGACATACCGCTGATCGTCGACCCAGTGATGTGGCCGAGCCGGGGCAAACAGCTGAATCTATCGGGTCGCGCCGCCGTCCAAGCCATACGCGAGCTCTGTGCTGGCGCAACCATGCTCACCCCCAACCTCGTCGAAGCTGAAGCGATATTGCGCACTACGATCGAAGACGTTTCGCAAGCCAAGCAAGCGGCGGCGGCGTTGCGTGAGCTCGGCGCCAACGCGGTGCTCCTCAAAGGTGGGCATTGGGCTGATGGACCACGAGCCCATGACTGGCTGGCAACGGCCAGCGGGGTGGCGACACTGTCGCGCAAGCGAGTCGACCTCGCGGTGGAAGTGCACGGCACAGGCTGCACGCTCGCTTCGCTCATTGCCGGTCGATTGGCAGCGATAGGCGCTGCGGCGACAGCAGCAGATGCTGTTCTGCTCGCCGCGACACGTTGGGCCACCCGCAAGCTCGCACGCATGCTGCGCAAGACAACGACCATCGGCCCGGGGATGGCCGTCTTGGGGGAGTGATGGGATGAGTAGGAAGGTCAAGCTGGTGCCTCGTCGATTTCACTGCTGCGCAGTTGGCGCTCCTCGTCTGTTGCTGTTGCCGATCATCGTCATCGTGACGTTCACGACCGCTGCATCTGGCAAGGACACACCGAGCCCGCCGCCAGCGCGTGCCTCGAAAACAGCTCCAGCACCTTTTGTGCAACCGAGCTCTTCTCTTGATTCAATCGTTGGCGCTTTGGCCACCGGGCTCGCGCGCGGCCCCGCCGAGGTCTTCGTCGCGAGCGCGCCCCTAACGACCGACGTCGTGGCCCCGAGAGCGGAGGCTCTGGTGGCCCAGCTCACCAAGCTGCTCGCTGGGCGTCTCAGCGCGGTCGGCAAGTTCTCGACCGCCCCCACGGACTTGTCCAAGGCCCGCAAGCGAGCGGCGCTGTCGCGCGGGCTGGTCTACCTCCGGCCACGAATCCAAGCAGGCAAGCTCTACGTCCCAGCAGACGGTTATCCGGTTCCGACGACCGTTTGGGCGAGGGCCCGCGCTCCAGAACCCGGCCCGGTGGTCCATAGTCACGCCGTGGCGCCTCTCGATGCCGAGGTTCGCTCGTACTTGAAGCCCATCCCCTTCAGTGAGCCTGTCATCGCCAAGTACGAAGGCGCCGATCCTGGAATCCTCGCTCTTGGTTGCGGGGACCTCGATGGTGACGGAGCTTCCGATTTGGTCACGATGACCCGTTCGCGGGTGCTTCAGGTACGCTTGCGTCAAGGCAAGGTTGTCCGCGTTCGCGAGGCATCATGGGCGCAATTGGCACCCATCGCTCCGGTGCCGATGCGTCAGCCTATTGGATTTGCCACTATCGTTGCTGCCCATGGCAGCGCCTCCGCAAGAGCTTACCTCGACGTCGCGATTACCGACCGAGCGGGCAGTGTGCGGCTCGATGCTCAGCTGCGCCCCGTTACCAAGCTCCGCGGTCTGGCAGTTCCGGCAGGGCGCGCCACTGCGTGCACCAATTCGTACGATCACGCTCTAGGATCTGGCTGGGCGGCGTGCGTCGCAACGGATGCGAGCCCTCCCTTGCCTCAGTTGCGCCGCCGGCCTGACGCGATTGCCTCGAGCCATCTGAGCAAGCCGAACGGTAAAGGGGGGGCGCTGGTGTTGGTACGCGCCAAGGGCGCGGCTTTTCTGCGTGAATCGACTGGCAAGGAGACCATGATGGGTCGAGTTGGCGCGCAGCTCGCGCTGGGGGACTTGGATCAGGATGGCGCCCCTGAGCTTGCGCCCACCATGGATGTGCTGTCGCCCAAATCCGACGCGCTCATCGTACGCACTTTGTTGCAGTCTGGAACGGTCAAGCCACGTTTTCGGATTCGAGCTCCCAGCGGCATCAACGCCCTGGCCATGTGCCCACCCGATGGTCCGGGTCGCGCGCCTCTCGTGGTCGCCACCGCCAAGCAATTGTGGGTGATCCGTTGAGTGCCGCTGACAACCAGCTCAGCCGCCGGGATCTGGTGGCGGGCGCACTTGGATTTGCCAGTTGCTTGGCGGTCGCCCCAGCGCTGTCGATGGGGCGTGTGCCAGTGGGTGGCACACTGACACTGCGTGTGCCATTTTCGACCCGCTCACTCGATCCGCATGATCTCTACGATCCGTTGGCTGCGTTCTTCGGTAGCGCCATCGCCGACACCGTTTATGCGCGTGACGCCAAGGGGAATGTCTATCCAGCTTTGGCCGACGGCTTTCCCCTTGTCGAAGAAGGGCAAACGGTCGTGCGTTTGCGGCGCGGCTTGCGCTCCGCGCGGGGCAGGGCACTAGGAGGACGGGATTTGGCGTGGAGCATCAAGCGTGCGCGTAACATGGGCGCGGCCGGACTGCTCGCACCCCTGACGCCTTGGGTACGCTCCGACAAGAAGGACCCGCTGATTGCGCGATTTGGCAAGATAGATCCCGGCAAGCTCTCGTTGTTGCTGTCCTCTCCGCTCGTCGCGCTCTTACCTGTGGGTTTTTCACCGCGCGCGCCTGATGGCTCTGGGCCGTTTTCCGCCCGTTGCTCTGCGACCACCCTGCAGTTGTCGCGCAACCGAAGCGCTGCCCGAGGTCCGGCTTTTCTCGAGCGGATCGACGTTCATGTTGCGACAAATATGGCGAGCTCTCTACGCGCGTTCGAGTCTGGCCAAGACGACCTGGGATGGTTGGGCACTGGGTTTCACGGCACGCGGCCGGGCGCCCGCAAGTTCAATTTTGGCACCGTCGCTTGGGTTGTGCTCCTCACGGGTCGCCAAGCCAACGCCTTCGGTGTAGCAGGCACGGCGCAGCAGCTCGCCAACGCAGTTCCCGTCGAGCGTCTGGCCCTCGGTCTGCGCGGCCGGCCCGCCTTGCGCGGCGGCAGCTTGTGGCATGGCGATCCCACCGAGCTGTACTTCGACAGCAGCTCGGCCCAGTTGAAGATCATCGCCGACGCAGTTGCGAGCAAGCTGTCCCAAAAAGGCCATGAAGTGACTGCGACAGCGGTGACGCGCTCGAAGTTGAGGCGTCTGCGCTCGTCGGGCGGCTACACCCTCGCGCTCGACGTTGTCCGACATCCGCAGGCAGGACCGATTGCCCCGCTGATCGCGTTGGCGACGGCAGACCGGATCGCGCTGGGCCGCGACATGGCGCGCCATCCACCTCGTATCCGGTACAACCAACCGGTGCACCACATGACCACCAGTCTGCGGGTAGGTGTGCTTGGGGGCCTCGAAGTGCGCGGCGGGGTGGCTCCAAAGATCACCCTCGTGCCAGCCGTGCGCCGTCGCGGTTTCAATCTAGGCGGAAGCTACCGCGCCCCCTGAGCGCCGCCGATCACTCGCTGTGCTATTGGGTCGCCCGGGCATGGCGATGAACAAGCGAACCATCTTGATGGTCGTGGCGAGCGTGCTCGCGGCGGCCGCGCTGTTCTGGATGCAGCGTCGCTTCGAGACTGGTGATCAACGCAATGCGTTGGTGGTCGTGCAGCACTATCGTTCCAAAGCGGGCACAACGATTCCCGACCTGATCGCGCGAAACCATCCTCAGTGCGCGGTTCGTTGGAGCGCGTCCACCGCCTCGTCTTGTCTGCATCACGTCGTGGTGCGGGCCGATGTCTTCGATGCCCGCGGCGGCCAAACCGTCTACACCTTCAAGGTCGACATCAACGGTCCCTCGATTCACCCGGCAGACCCCAATGGCCAGAGCTTGCTCTCTCAGCTCGACCACCCCCTGCCTCCACCAAGCGCCTTGTCTGCCTCCGCGACAGCTACGACGACGGGGGCGCCATGACGGTGCGCGTGGCGCTCGCGGGGTGCGGTCGCTGGGGCAGCAGGTTGCTCGCCGCCCTCCTCAGGCATCCGCAGTTTCAGGTGAAGCTCGTGGTTGACACCAGTGCGAAGGCCTTGGCCCGAGCTGCGCTGATCGCGCCCGCGGCGGCACTGGAAAATGAGCTGCAATGGGCCTTGCAGCGGCATGCGGATGGTCTCGATGCGGTGCTCATCGCCAGCCCCACCGAGCAGCACGTGCAGCACGCCCACTGTGTGCTGAGCGCCGGCTTGGACGTGTTCGTCGAAAAACCTCTGGCGCTGTCGGCCGAGGCGGCCAGCGGCCTCTGTCGACATTTGCACCAAACGAATCGTGTTGGGATGGTCGGTCACTTGCTTCGCTATCACCCGGCAGTGCAAGGCATCGTGGCGCTCGCGCATGCTGGCGGACTTGGCCAAATCCGGGAGCTGTCCGGCCGTCGCATGACCCAGTCGGGATCACCGTCCCCCCTCTGGGTGCTGGGACCGCACGACCTGTCTACGCTCCACGCCATCGATCCGGCGGCGGTTGCGAACGTTCTGGTACGGCCCGCCAAAGGAGGTGTGCAACTGGACCTACGGCTCGAATCGGGGACACGTGCGCGCTTCGAGCTATCCACCACAGCAGTCGATCCAGCTCGTCAGCTACTGGTCGCTGGCAGTCTTCGTACCGTAGATCTGGATGAGCTGCGCCGCTGCGCCCATCCCCTCGACAGGCAGCTGGATCACTTCGCCGCCTGTGTTCGCTCACGCACCACCCCACTGACTTGTTTCGACGAGGGGAGCAGAGTCGTGCCCCCGCTCGAGCGCGCCCAACAGCAACTGGACCTGGCGCCTAGCGCCGCGGCGATTGCGTAGGACCAACCGTGGATCAGGAACGCTCGACTTTGCCTTGGAGTAAGAGGCGCTGGCTGAAAGACCTAGGTTTGGTCATCGCGATCAAAGCGGCCATCGGTCTTGCTGTGTTGCTGGGGGGGTTTCGAGCAGTCAGCGACGACGACTTTGCGCGGGTCGTGCTTTCACAGCAATGGGCTCACGCGCCTGTGCTCGATCCGACCGGCTCGAGTTGGCTACCCGTTCCTTTCTGGATGACCGGCGGCGCCATGCAGCTTTTCGGAACCTCGTTGACGGTTGCGCGCGTGGTGGCGTTTGTGTTGGGTATTGGCGCTGCTGGGCTCGTCTATGCCGCGGCCCGAATGCTGAGCGCCAATCGTCGGGCCGCGTTGGCGGGTGCGGTCCTCGCTTCGATTTTTCCGTGGAGCGCCCGACTCGGCGTCGCCACGGTTCCAGAGCTGTTCACGGCTGCCCTGACCGTGTTCGCCCTCGCTACTTTGGTCGCGACGCAGCCGCGCTACCGATTGCTCGGAGGGGCAGCGCTCCTAGTTGCTTGCCTCTCCCGGTACGAGCCGTGGCCCGTCGCGGCGATGTTTTGTCTGTTTACCTTGCTGGCCCTCCGTCCTTCGGCGCGGCGATATCCCCCAAGCAGCAAGAAGATGCTGCTCGGTGCGTGCGTGCTCGCTGCAGCAGGACCGATCTTGTGGCTTTTGCACAATGCTCTCGCCCACGCCGATGCACTGCATTTCGCCACACGCGTGTCGGACTACAAGCGGGCGCTCGGGGGCAGCACGTCGCTGGGCGAGGTGCTTGCTGGATACCCCCTGGCCCTGCTGCGCGAAGAGCCGGAGCTTTGCCTCGTTGCTGCGGTGCTGGCGCTATCGGAGCTTCGTAGGTTGCTGTCTGCTTCGCGTGATCGTTGGGCGATAGCAGCTTCGTTGCTGGTGATGCTCGTCGCGTTGACGGTCGCAGCGTTGCCTGGAGGGGCGCCCACACATCACTCGGGCCGTGCGCTGTTGGCGATTTGGCTGATGCTCTGTCTCTATTTGGGCAGCGCGATGCAGCGGGTGTTTGCCGAGGGGGGTTGGCGCCCCAGGGTACTGGTTGGATTGGTGCTCGCGGCGCTGCTGGTTGGCGGGCTGATCCTGCGGCCCTGGTACGCCCGGCTCGACGCTTTCACAGCATCGGCGCGGCTGCTGGTAAGCACATGGGTCATCGTGACGCCGCTTTGCTGCAGGTTGTCGACTACCGCTATCTCGCGGTCCGAGCTGGTAGCGGCCAACCGTGGCAGCTACACCCCGACCGGAGCATCGATCCACGCCGGCCCAAAACACCGTCGAGCTTCGCCAATGCAGAACGACTCGGCGCACGCTTGAGGCTCACCGGCGAGCGTTGGGTAATTGCCCATGATAGCGCTGCCACCCAATGGCTCGGTCCCCCCGTCGCAGTGTCTGGTCGCTGGCGTCTCTGGAAGGTACGCAACTGAGGTCATCTTTGGGCGAGGTCGAGGCTACTTCATGGCTAGCTGGCCATCGGTCTCCTGAAAGAGCTCACCGGTTTCTGGGCAGCGGAAGCTGCCGCTCGCTCCCTCAGAAACGAGGCGCACGCCTGCCCGGCCGACCCAGCCTACTCGTTTTGCGGGTGTGCCCATCACCAACGCGTAGGGGGGCACGTCCGCTGTTACGACCGCCCCGGCGGCCACAAAACCGAACGATCCGATCGTCACGCCGCAAATTATCGTCGCGTTGGCCCCAACGGTGCAGCCGCGAGCCAGCAGGGTTTGCTCGAAGTGCTCACGTCGGCTGATGGCTGCTCGGGGGTTGCTTACATTGGTCAACACACAACTTGGCCCCAGAAATACGTCGTCCTGTATCTCTACGCCGTCATAAACCGACACATTGTTCTGTATTTTCACACGATTGCCGACGATTGCGCCCCCCGCCACTTGCACGCCTTTGCCCAAGGTACAATCGCGACCGATTCGCGCCCCCGCCATCACATGGCAGAAATGCCACACGCGCGTACCAGCGCCGATGTCACAGCCCGGCTCGACTACAGCCGTTGCAGCGATATGAACATTGCTGAACATTGAAGCAGTGTCGTGTGCGCTCATTGCGGACTATTTCTAGGCTTTTGCACCTTGGACAGTGGATGATCTAGTCAATCTGATCCAAACTCCCGCGCTTCTGGTGGCGGACGAGTGAACTTTTTGGAGGACCCGGGCACCATATCCCCTCGTAACGTCAACACCACAAAGAGCATTTTGCCTTGAGCGACAACAAAGAAAAGCCGCAGCCGAGCACCACCCCGGCCCGAAAACGTGACGAGGGGTCGCTCGTCATCTGGAAGACGGTGCGCAAGCACTGGGCGACCGCCATGGCTACCCTCATCGTGGTGACCGTGGGAACGGTTTTCTACACGCTCGGCCAGAAGAAGATCTACGAGGCCCAGTCCACCATCTTGTTCGACCCCAACCCACCGCGCCCCTTGGGTCGGCGGGTGGAGAGCGTGGTCGAGATGGGTGCGCCCGGCTACTGGCTCAACCAAGAGTACTACGAGACGCAGTACCACATCATTCGCTCGCGCCGGGTGGCTTTGGCGGTGGTCAACGAGCTGGGGCTCAACAACGACCCTCGGTTCGTCCAGAACCTGCCCTACAAGGACCAGCCCAAGAAGACCGAGCGCATGTCGCCTGAGATGGCCAGCGAGATCTTGCGTTCGAGACTCGAGGTACAACCAGTTCGGGACAGCCGCTTGGCAGTCGTGAAGCTTCGCGATGCCAGCCCGCAACGCGCCCAGCGCGTGCTCGCCGCGCTCGTCGATACGTACGTCGCACAGAATCTGGACAACGCACTACAGACTACGAGCAGCGCCACGGACTGGCTGCGCAACCAGCTCGACTCGCTCAAGGGCGATCTCAAGACGAGCGAGATTGCGCTTCATGCCTACAAGAAGAACAACGACATCCTGTCGGTCGCTTTCGACGACAAGTCGAACATGCTCACCGCGGAGATGTCGACGATCAACACTGAGCTGACCAATGTTCGGGCCCGCATCCAGGAGGCGGCCGCGCGGAAAGCCGTGCTCGCCAAGGTTCGCGATGACGATCCGAACCTGATTCAGTCGAGCGAGCTGCTGAAGAGCCCCGTGCTCAACTCACTACGCATCCAATATGAGCGTACGGTGCGTGATCGCGATGCGCTCGCCGGGTCGGGCAAGGGAGAAAACCATCCCGAAATGGTGGCTGCCAACAACAGCATTGCCCGTGCCCGAAAGTCGATTCTCACCGAGATCCGAAACGTCAAGAAAGCAGTCAACCGCGACGTTGCGGTGTTGGCGCGCCAGGCGGGCGGTCTCAAGGCCATGCTCGAGAAGGCCAAGCAGCAGGCCCACGGGCACAACCTGCTGGAGATCGAATACAACCGGCTTCGCCGATCGAAAGAGAACACCGAAAAGCTCTATTCGCTCGTGCTCGAGCGCACCAAAGAGGCCGACCTCACCCAGATGTTGCGCGTCAACAACATCAGCGTGGTGGATCGACCGCTGTTGCCCCGCACCGCAGTCTTTCCCCGTGTGCCGCTCAACATCGCTTTTGGTGTGTTTGCAGGGATCCTGCTGGGTATTGCCGCAGCGTTCATGCGAGGCTTGCTCGACCGCACCCTCAAAGTGCCTGAAGATCTCGACCGCGATCTAGGCGTGACCTTCCTGGGTCTGTTGCCGGAGTTTGCGCGTGGTTCCAAGCCGGCTGGCTACAGCAAGCGCAAGCGTCACCGCGGTCAACGAATTGTGGACGGGGCTCCCGAGCTGATCGTGCACAACGAGCCAACCAGCAGCATCGCGGAAGCGTCGCGCGCCATCCGTACCAACTTGATGTTCATGGCGCCCGACAACCCCTATCGGACCCTCCTGGTCACTAGTGCCGGGCCTTCCGAGGGCAAGACGACCGTGGCGTGCTGTATCGCTGTGGCGATGGCGCAAGCTGGTCAGAGCGTGTTGTTGATCGATTGCGATCTACGCCGCCCGCGCATCCACCGGATCTTCAAAGGCGGAACCGACGCCGGCGTGACGACGATTCTGCTCGAGGGTAACTTCGACGAAGCCGTCAATGAGACCCCCGTGCCGAACCTGAGTGTCATCACATCGGGTCCGGTGCCGCCCAATCCGGCTGAGCTGTTCCACACCGACAAGTTCAAGCAATTGCTAGAAGAGGCGACCAAGCGCTTCGATCGCGTCATCCTCGACAGTCCGCCTGTGGCAGCGGTGACCGATCCGACCATCGTCTCGACGCTCGTCGACGGTACCGTGCTCGTGGCGCGCGCGTTCTCGACTCGCAAGGAGCTGGCTCGCCATGCGCTGCGGTCCGTTCAGGACGTCGGCGGCAAGATGGCCGGCGCGGTGCTAAACGCTGTGGACTTCTCTCGCCTGGAGTACAAGTACTCGCACTACTACTACTACAAGCGCGATGGCTACTACTACGGCGACCCGACCTCATCGAAGCGTGGCAAGGCCTTGCCCATGCCCAGCAGCAGTTCCGAGTCCGAGTCGGAAGAAACACGCCAGAACGCCGCGGGCTGAGACCAATCACGGCGATCGCCCGACCGCTTGGTGTGGGGCCTCGTTTTCTGCAAAGGCTCGGCTTTGACCAAAGAGGGCTCGACCAAACTGGCAACAGTTGCGCGCTGGGGATTCCCCGTGGTCACTGTGCTCACCATCCTAGTGAGCCAGATCTTTGTGCCACGCATCCTCCAATTGCAGTTGTCAGACGGTGAGTACATCGCCTACGTCGCGGTGATGGCCATTGGCGCCTACCTCGGGCTCGCTGACGGCGGCCTGATGGTGAGCACGTTGCGCGAGATGTCCGAGGCACACGGCGCGGGCGATGCCCCAACGTTCGTTGCCGAAGCGCGGCGGGCCGGCAAGGTCTTCACCTTTACTGCTCTTGGCGGCGGGCTGATCGCGCTCATCGGCATCGGCTCGGCGTTGTCGGTGGCCCAACAGGAATGGCCCGGCGCCCAGGCGCTGGACTTCAAGCTGGCCGCTGCCAGCGTGCTATTTTCGATTTGCGTGCTGCTTGGCTGCGGCAGCTTTCACGCGACGATGTGCTACTCGACAGGTCGCTTGCTGAGCGGCCAAGTCGCAAACCTGCTCAATGTTGCTTCGCCCGTGGCGGCCTTGATTGTGGCGCTGCTGTTATTTCGGCGGCTTACCCCAGGGCTCTTCGCCTACGCGGTGGCGATGGGGACGGTCGCGCTGTTGCGAGGCGCCCACGGTCTTGTCATCTACCGCCGCGAGTCTCGCGGTGTGGCGATTGGCAAGCCCAGAAACTCGCTTCGCCGGGTCGTGTCCGCAGGCCTGGCACTCAAAACCGCTGACGTGTTGCCGACAGCCGCCTTTCCGCATGTGTTGTCGATATCCGCTCCCGATTTGGTTCCCGCAGGGGTTCCAGCTCGCACGCTGGCCAACAGCACCCGCATGGCCGTAACACAGGTGCTGAACCTGCTGCAGGCTCACACCACGCGGCGCATGGCAGGCGATGAAGAGGCGCGTGCGCGAGGAACGGCCGAATTCCGTGCTGCTTCGCGTTTCTTGACCGGCATCCATCTGCTCCAGCTGGCGGTGGTTGCTGCTCTAGCCGAGCCCGTGTTCAGAATCTGGCTGCCTAGGCATGCTTCGCACGTACAGGCCTATTTGCCGGGTATGTTCCTAGAGCAAGCGCTGCTCGCTGCTGCCCTGCCCTCGGCAGTGCTGTTCGCCGCCACCGACCGATTGCAGACCTTGGGATCGGTGCGAATCGTGGGCGTGATATTGGGCCTCGTCAGCTTTTTCGTTGCGCTGCCAATTGCGAGACAAGCGTCTTTCGGGATCGGTTTGGCGGTGGCAGCTGTGCCCTTCTTCGGCTTGGGGCTGTTCTCTGAGCTCAAACCGCTCAGCCGTTTCCCGAAGAGAAGCAACGAGACTCTTTTTCGTTATCTGTTGGCCGCCATCGCTGCGTGTAGCTGCTTGTTCTATGAACGCTTCCCGTTGATTGTGGCCGGCGTGATTGGGGTGTGCGGCATCGTCCTGTTGCCCGGAGCCGTGGGTACCCTTTGGCGTATGTTTCGGGGCGATCCGGACCCTCCCAGCCAGCCCGATCCAGCGGAGGCGGCCGACTAATCAATCGCAGTGCCTTTGACAGGCCGAGCGCAAGTAGACGACAATCCAACCAATGCCACCTGCGCGCAATGCTTATAGAATCAACCGGCTCCAAGCTGCCGGTG
Organism: uncultured Polyangiaceae bacterium; assembly: GCA_964599485.1. Classification (GTDB taxonomy): domain Bacteria; phylum Myxococcota_A; class Polyangia; order Polyangiales; family Polyangiaceae; genus JAPYTK01. The sequence goes on along the minus strand of CAZRGL010000014.1, from coordinate 7,237 downwards.
TGCTGTGCTTCACGCTCTTGGGCGTCTCGGCGATTGGCTACAGCGCCTGCGTCATCGATCCGATGGGCACGGGGCCACTGCTGAAGCAGACCGCCACCACCACGACGAGCTCTTCCAACGGCACGGCCGGCGGAACGACCACGACGACGAGCTCGGGTACCTCGGGTTCCACGACGACGTCGAATGGTGGCATGGGAGGCACCACGACCTCCGGCGGCGGAGGCGTTGGCGGTGGAACGGGCGGGGGCGGCACGGGTGGCATGCCAACTGTGGCTGGCAGCGTTGCTGCAGGCCACGAGCACAGTTGCGCGGCGCTGAGCGACGGGAGCGCACGCTGCTGGGGAGACGGCGAGGCCAGTCAGCTGGGTAACGGCGCAAGCGTCGACAGCTTGGTTCCGGTCAGCGTTTCCAATTTCAACAACTTCACCCAGGTCGTAGCGGCTGCGGGGCACAGCTGCGGCCTAGAGGGCGGGAGCGCATATTGCTGGGGCGGAAATACGAACGGGGTGCTGGGTGACAACAATCCAGGCACGCCGAGCAACGTGCCGGTGCAGGTGCTGATGCTCAGCAACATCGTCGAGCTGTCCGCGTCGGCCTTCCACAGCTGCGCGCGCCTGATGGACGGCAAAGTTCATTGTTGGGGCAAAGGACAACAGGGGCAGCTCGGCAATGGTGCAGCTGTTGACAGTCCGGTGCCTGTGGCAGTCACGGGCTTGCCCGCTCCTGCTGTCAGCATCGCTGCCGGCAACGACCACAGCTGCGCCGTGTTGAACAATGGCGACGCCTACTGTTGGGGTTATGACACCTATGGTGAGCTGGGCGACGGCACGACGGGCGGGTTCAGTACTACGCCGACCAAAGTCGTCATGTTGAGCAACGCCATCAGCATCGTCGCCCGCGCCGGCGTCAGTTGCGCCGTTGTGCAAGGGGCGCTCGCTTATTGCTGGGGGAGGAACAACCGCGGCCAGCTCGGCGTCGGGAACAAGATTGACAGCCCCAATCCGCAGCTCGTCAGCGGTCTTACCAACGTCAAGCAGATGGCCTTGGGGTATTCACACTCCTGCGCTTTGCATAACAACGGGCAGGTCAGCTGCTGGGGCGCGAATGAGAATGGCAACGTTGGTGTCGGCTCGGTCAGTGGGGAGTACACGACACCCCAGACCAGCATTCAGGACAACGTTGCGCAGATCGATCTCGGCTCCTATCACAGCTGCGCCTACCTCTATGATGGCAAGGTTCGCTGTTGGGGCGGCAACGCGCAAGGGCAGCTCGGCAACAACGCCACCATGAAGAGTGGTGTGCCTGTATCGCCTCAAGGGTTGTGAGCCCTTCATAGCCGACCAGCATATCGTGACCCAGCTACACAAACACCAATCTGGTGAGACTCGGGTTACGCTCATCAACCACGCCTATTTGTCGGCGGAGAACCAAAAGAACCTGACTCATTTGGCTCGGCACGTCGTGCTGCAGACCATAACGCCCAGTCGCCTGAGCCGAGCGTTAGGTGGTTTGTCGGCCGCTACCGACGGGCCGGATAGCGCCACCATCGTTTGGAAGCGCTCTTTTGTGTTGGCAGGGCAGATTGTCCTATGGCCATTTGGCAAAGCGCTGGCGCAGCATGAGCCTGACGTCGTCCATGTCGAGTATGCGCCCTGGTCACCGCAGTCGATTCAGGCATTGGTCTTCGCGCGAGCGTTTGCCCCGAAGGCCAAGCTGGTGTTGACCATGAAGAAGAACACCTACATGCCCAAGGCCTTCCTCATAGAGCAGGCCAAGACCGCGGTGCGCCGGGCAGTGGACCGGCGTGTAGCGGCGTACTTGGCCGAGAGCGCGCTGGCCAAGCAGCTCTGTGTAGAGTGGCTGGGCATCGCTCCGGAGCGGATTCACTTGTGCCAACAGCTTGGAGTGGATCTCGATATCTTCGTTCCCTGTGCGGCGCCCCGTCCGGAGGGCAGACTCATCGTGGGGTATGTCGGGCAGCTGCATGCCCGCAAAGGGGTCAACGAATTGGTCGAGGCGGTTCGAGAGCTCGCCAATGCAGGTCTCGACATCGAAGCGAGACTGCTGGGTGATGGCCCGCTGCGGGCACCATTGTTGGAGCTCGCCAAACGTGTACCGTGGCTTTCAATCCACGGTCCGGTTCCGCATCGGCAGGTCGCGCCTTTTTTACAGGGCTGCGACGTGTTCGTGTTCGCCTCGCGCAACGAGCCCGATCACCAAGAGCACGATGCCCACGCGCTCATGGAGGCCATGGCGGTGGGTCTGCCGGCAGTCACCACCAAGTCCGGCATCATTCCTGAGCAGGTCGACGCCGAATCCGCCTTGATGGTGCGCGAAGGGTGTCACCACGATCTCGCTGCCAAGCTCCAATTGCTCGCCAGCAATCGTGATCTTCGTCTCGCCATGGGTCGCCGCGCTCATCAGCTCGCGACAGAGCGTTTCGGGCTGGAGGTGTTGGCGAAGAAGAGAGCCAGGATCTACGAGGAGGTTGCACGTGGCTAGAACGAGCTCCAGCACCAACAAGAGCTACGAATATGACAAGACCGCGTACAACGATGAGCGGACCGCGCGGTGTTACGAGCAGCGTTCGTATTATCGTGGCGCCCTTGGATGGTTTCGCAAGTACCGCGAGCGACAAGCGATCCATAGTGCTGTTCAGCAGTTCATGCGCGACTCAGTCGTGCTCGATTGTCCCTGTGGAAATGGTCGCTGGTTCGACAAGCTGGCGACCCGCGCCAATCGCATCATCGGTGTGGACAGCGCCGAGGCGATGATTCAGGTCGCATCCGAGCGCCAGATCACCAACGTGGAGCTCGACCCGCGTCTCGGAGATGCCACCCAGCTCGACATGGACGACGACGCCGTCGAGCACGTCTTCTCATACGCGCTCATGAAGCACGTTCCCCACGAGCTCAAGGTCAAGATCCTTCGCGAATTTGCCCGAGTGAGCACTGGTCGAATCGCCGTGAGCTTTGGCGTGTTCACGCCGTTGAGCTTCTTGCGTTGGAAGCTTCGCGGATCGCCAGGCTACCAACTTTGGCCCGCTGAAGTGGAGCGCCTCGCGGCGGACGCTTCGTTGCGCGTCGGCGCGAGCTACCACGTGGGGCTGCCAGCCGTGGGTATGGAGCGACTGTACGTCTTCGAACGGTAGCGGGTCCCGGACTCAGACTCAGACCCGGACCCGCTAGCCGCCTTGCGCGCGCTTTTCTCGAAGCGCGAGCTCGGTGTCGTGGGCGACCATTTCTTCGGCGAGCTGGCGAAGGGTGGTCTTGGCAGTCCAACCCAGCCTGTCGCGCGCACGACTGGGATCAGCGAGCAGCAGATCGACCTCGGCGGGACGGAAGTACTTCGGATCGATCGCCACATGGTCGCCAGGATCGAGCCCCGCAATTTCGAACGCCAGCTCCATGAACGCGCGAACGGAGTGGGTCTCGCCGGTGCCGATCACGAAATCGTCTGCCTCGTCCTGTTGCAGCATCAGCCACATGGCTTCGACATAGTCTCGGGCGTGACCCCAGTCGCGCTTTGCATCCATGTTGCCGAGGTAGAGCTTGTCCTGCAGGCCATGTTTGATGCGCCCGACCGCCCGGGTGATCTTGCGTGTGACGAAGGTCTCGCCGCGGCGCGGGGACTCGTGGTTGAACAGGATCCCGTTGCACACGAACATGCCGTAGGCCTCGCGGTAGTTCTGCGAGATGTAGAAGGCGTAAGCCTTGGCGCAGGCATAAGGGCTGCGCGGATGAAACGGCGTGGTCTCGCTCTGGGGCGTCTCGACGACCTTTCCGTAGAGCTCACTGGAGCTCGCTTGGTACACCTTGGCCTCGACGCCCGTTCGGCGGACGGCCTCGAGCACCCGCACCGCGCCCAAGCCGGTGATGTCTCCCGTATACTCCGGCGTTCCGAACGACACCCGCACGTGGCTCTGGGCGCCCAAGTTGTAGATTTCGTCGGGGCGTACTTCGCTGATGATGCCTTGAAGACCGGAGGCATCGCTCAGGTCGCCGTAGTGCAGCACGAGACGTCGGTCCTTTTCATGAGGATCGACGTAGATGTGGTCGATGCGTCCTGTGTTGAAGCTGCTCGACCGACGGATGATCCCGTGCACTGCGTAGCCCTTGTCGAGCAGCAGCTCCGCCAAGTACGATCCGTCTTGCCCTGTGATTCCAGTTATTAGCGCGCGCTTCATGCTGTCCGCCAGGCTGCACCTAAGGTGGCCGCGAAGCAAAAAAGATTCAAGCAATCTTCATTGTGAAACAGTAAGGTCCAACCCGTGAGCCAGCCGATTTCGCTAGGAGCACGCTATCTCGTCACTGGCGGGGCAGGCTTCATTGGCAGTCGGCTCACCAAACAGCTTCTCGCGGCTGGCGAATCTGTTCGGGTGCTCGACGACCTGTCCTCGGGCAGTTGGGACAATCTCGACCCCTGGTTGGACGACCACCGCTTGGTCTGCGTCCACGGGGACATTCGCCACGCCCAAACCGTCGCGAAGGCCGCCGCTGGCGTCGAGGTCATCTTTCATCTGGCGGCGGATTGCTCCGTTCCTCGCAGCATCGCTGAGCCTGCGCTGGTCAGCTCGGTCAACGTAGGCGGCACGGTGACCGTGCTCGAAGTTGCGCGCCAGACGCGCGCGCGTAGGGTCATTTTCGCGGCCAGTTGCGCCGCCTATGGCAACCTCGAGACCTTGCCCTTGCACGAGGCGATGCGCCCCCAGCCGCTCTCGCCCTATGCTGCCAGCAAGCTGGCCTGTGAGCAGTACGCGCGAGCGTTCCACCAAGTACATGGCCTCGAGACGTTAAGCCTGCGTTATTTCAACATTTTTGGCCCAGGGCAGTGCCCCGAAGGGCCCTACGCAGCAGCCATCCCTCGTTTCGGAACCGCCGCGCTGCTCGGCAAGCCAATTGTCATTTATGGGGACGGCGAGCAGACTCGCGACTTCTGTTACGTAGACAACATCGTCCGCGCCAATCTGTTGGCAGCTGGCAGCAGGCACGCGTTGGGTGGTGAGGTCATCAACATCGGTACGGGTCGCCGCGTAAGCGTCAACCAGATCGCTCGAGCCATCAGTGAGACGGTCCAGCAGCCCATCGAGATTCGTCGTGAGCCGCCCCGAGCCGGTGACGTGCGTCACTCCTGGGCCAATATCGAACGAGCGCAGAGCCTCCTCGACTACGCCCCATCGGTGAGCTGGGAGGAAGGCCTCGCTCCGACGGTTGCCTATCTTCGCGAGCGCGTCGCCGCGGAGCGTTCCCTCGGCGTCGTCGGGCGTTCATAGTTGCGGATCTAGGGTTTGATGATGCTGCCGAGGGCGCGCGCGCGTTCTATCTTGATGCGCCGCTCGATTTCAGGGTCGCTGCCTTTTCGCCGCCGCAGCGCCTTCTCGAGGGCCCGCACCGCTTGGGCGCTGAATCCTGCTTTGCTGGAGGCGTCGGCGAGCTTGAGCAAGCGCTGCACCGTCTCGCCGTCGCGAGCGGCTCGAGCGTAGCTGGCGACAGCGCTGCCCCATTCCTGCCTTCCCATGTGCAAGTCACCGATCCAAGTGGCCATCTGAGCGCACCGTTGTTGCTCGATGCAGGCAGCGGTCATCAGTGCTTTGCCGGCTTTGCGCAGGCGTTCTGGATCGTCAATCCGCGCGGCCAACTCAGTCCGCTTGCGCTGACAGAGCATGTAGTCCCGCATGTCGTCGCAGATCTTGGCCAGCGCTTCTTCGCCCTTGCCCGGCTCGCCTTGGGCGGCCATCCACGCTGCCCGCAAGCGCGCTGCGGCAGAGCTGTCTGGTAGCTGCTTTTCGAGGACTTTGGCGTGCTGCTCGAGCTGTTCGGCGCAAGCTTGACCTTCCTCTTGGCAGGCGCCCGAACGCCTCTTTTGGACGATATCGTTGGCAAGTCGGCTGTGGGGACCCGTGAGCTTTGGGTCGAGCTTTAGCGCTCGTCGATCGCAGCCGGCGGCCACCTTTCGATTCGTGTGGAAACGTCCGAGCGCATCCCAGCTCGCGGCGCGATTGACGCCTCTGGGCACCACACGCCCGAGCTCCTCGTCGTTGCTTGCCCAGCGAACCGCCAACTTGGCGGCTGCCGATACGAGCGCTGCGTCAGTCTCCGCGGCCATTCTCAGCTCCATGAGCGCTTGGCCCAAGGCGCCATGACGTTTCAGAACTTGGGCCAACAGCAGATGTGCTTTGCCGTTGTTTTTCGCCCGCTCGAGCGCTCGTTGCAGCCACGGAATAGGGTTGCTGTCGTTCTCCTGCCAGGCCAGCAGGGCTCCCATCAATGGGAAGTAGGGCTCTGCCGGGTGGCGTCGCATGAACGAGCGAATTTGACTCCGGATTTGTTGACGCTGCTGCGCGGTCCGGGGCGGCTTGTCGCTGAGTAAGCTCTCCTTGAGCGAGGCGCGGTCGCTGGCGACGTCGCTCAAGCCGCCATACACGTTCGAGGCGATCAGCAGCAGGCCAACAGTGGCTGCCCCAAAGGCCCAGCGCAGAGCGTTGCGTTTGGTCGATCTCCGCGCAGTGACCGTTGGCTCGGTGACCCGCTTCTGGTCACCCCATAACGAGCCCAAAGCCACCGCGATCGCGAAGCAAAGCGCTGGGACTTCGAGGCCCAGATCAAACAGGTTCTGTGCCAAGAGAATCGAAACACCGATCCACGCACCCGCAGCAAGCGCGCTGCGGAAGACGCCTACGCGCTGGGGTCGAAAGTGCCATGCGAGCGCGAAAACTGCGGCCACGGTGACCGGGATCCCCCATTCGACCAGCCATTGCGCCAAGAAGTTCTCGGCGTGGGTGTACACCACGGCGCTACTGCCCACTTGGTAGGCCGGAAAGACACTCTCGAAGGCGCCGCGGCCGACCCCCAGCAACGGAAAATCACCGAGCACTGGGCGCACCATGAGCACCATTTCGAGCTTCTCGATGTTCTCGTTGTAGAGCTCGGCCCACTTGCTCTGGGTTCCAGCCAGAATGGCTAGGGCAACTCCAACAGCGACCGCGCCCGCCACCAACACCCGTGCCCGGCGTGTTGCCGCTTGTGACTGTGCGCGTCGTCGACGGCTGAGCTCGGCCACGACGCCCAATACCACCACCCCGACGCACAATGCCAACACGCCGCCGCGGGAGGCTGAGGTCACGTTGACGCCGACCAGAATTGCTACACCTACCGCAACCAAGGACCGCGGCAGCACTGGGTTCTCAGCGACGAGCAAGCCCATGCCGCACAAGGCGCCCAAGTTCAACAGGCCGGCG
>CAZRGL010000013.1:14845-44090 GCA_964599485.1 uncultured Polyangiaceae bacterium | reverse complement strand
TCAAAATTACAAAGCAATTTCGATCACATAGCCGCTAACCGAACGGCATTGGGGTAAACCCCGCCCCTACAGCGACTCTGCGTTTTGAGACAGCCTCTTTGCGCCCTACTTGCCTTTCCCGTAGGCGACGAGGGCGTCGTAGAAGCGCTTGAGCAGGTCGAGTCGCGCCGCGTGGCGGTCGGTAGCGTCGATGATGGGGCAGCCGTGAGACGCGGAAAAGGCGCGGTAATGGGGCAGGACCTGTTCGAAGCGAGACAGCCCGACCAGATCGGTGCGCTGCACCTTGGCCTTCACTTCTTCGAGCTTCGTCTTGCGCTCTTCGCTCAGCTCATCGCGCGCTTGCAGCTCCCCGATGAGGGCGTCGACGAGCGCGCCGCGCGCCATGCGCTTTCCGAAGGTCTTGGCCTGCTTCTCGGAGTCGGCGTAGAGGAGGGCCGAAAACACGAGTGCACCCTGCGCGGCGAGATGCTCCTCGTACTTGGCGTTCTGACCCGTCATTTCCGCGAGACGCTCGGGGGTCTGTTCCCCGACGTAGACATAGTCGCCGGCCTGGAAGCGGTCCTTGATGAGGATCTCGCGCTTGGCGGGCGAGCCGCGCTTGACGTGGCGCGCGAGCCACTTCGGCAGCCCCAGAGAGGCGCCCGCGTCCTGGGCCATCCAGTCCTTGTCCTGCTGGGTGGGCGCTTTGAAGATCTCGGTGCGGACCGTCCAGCGCTCTGCCTCGGGCAGGTCGTCGTTGGCTGAGAGCAGCGCCGAGGGGATGTACTTGCTACTCGAGGTCTTGCCGGCGCCGTCGGGGCCGTCGAACTGCAGCACAACCGCCGAGGGCGCGGTCCCATCGCCGAGCATCCCGAGCCAGGCCTGGCGAATTTTCGCCTGCAACGCGCCGATCTCGGCGAGCTCTTGGTCGTCCTCGAGACGCTTGCCCTCGTCTTTGCCGGCGGCCACCAGTGCCTTGAAAGCCGAGAACTCCACCGGGATCTGGGGGACTGCGTCGCCCTCGCCGGCGCTCTCGAGCGCGCTGCGCGCTACGCTCAGCGTCTTGACGAAGCTGTGCACGAGCTCGCTCCAGAAGCTGGCACCGATGAGCGTCCCGGCGACATACGCACCCGACGAGCCACGCTTGAGCCCGCCGAAGTCGCCGTCGTCCGCCTTGTGCTTCTTCTTCGTCTTGGCCACCGCAATCTCGGCCACACGGATGTTGCCGAGCTGGTAGAGGCGAACGCCCACGAAGCGCTTGGGCCGCTCGAAGACGAGACAGCCCGACGCCGCCTCGAGGGCGGGACACCGCTCGAAGCCGAGACCAGCGAGCGCGGATGAAATGTTGGCCGCGTCGAGCTCACTGCCCTGCTCCTCGAGGGTGGCAAATGCGGTGGCGATGTCCTGCCAGCCGATCTTGGCGTCGCCGTCCGCATCCACATCTGGGGCCGGCGCGTCCGCCGCAAGGGCCGCATAGTCCATCAGCGCGTCCCGACCGGCGGCCCCGTCGGCAAGCTCTTGCACCGTCGGCGTGCGGCCGGTGGCCAGCTGCTCCTTGAGCCACGCCTTGGTCAGGTGCACGCTCTCGTCGACATCGTCGTCACCATCGGCGAGATCGCTGAGATCGGCTTGTAGGTGAAAGAGCGCCAGGGCTTGCTTGTCGTCGGTGGGAAAGACGAACGCGAGCTTGTTCTTGGCCATGAGTTCCTCCGAGCCTGTGACCATACCAAGGGTGCGCGTCATCTCACCACGGAAACCGCCCCGTCATCGTGGGGAGCCGCAAAACGCGCGTGTGGCGCGAAGCGGGGCTCTGGGTCGCTGAGGGCCTATCGCGCTGAACAGCGCACCACAAAACTGGACACTTTGTTGCAGTATTGAGTCGACGACTCGGGGCATATCGCTTGCTTCGTTTGGCCCCGCGGGCGCTGCTTCGAGAGGGGCTCAGAGTTTCGTGCCGCATGACCTGGCGCGCGGTCGATCTGCTGACGGCGCGTCTGCGTGGAGGTGAGAGGTGCGAACGATGAAACTGGGATCAGTGCAATTCTTCTCGCTCGTGGCGGCGATGGGCTTGGCGACCAGCTGTAGCTCCGGCGACGAGCAAGCGGGCTCCACGCACGGCCCCGCGACCACGAGCGGATCGACCGACTCGTCCACGGGCGGCACCAGCGCAACCGGGGGCTCCACTGCCTCGTCGAGCAGCTCAGGCACCGCCGGCGGTGGTGGTGGTGGTGGTGGCAGCGCGCCGCTGCCCACCTCTTGGAACTTGGACTACTCCACGTACCTCGGCGGCAGCGCGTGGGAGCATGCCCGCGACATCTTCGTCGACAGCCAGGGCAACGCCTACGTGGTGGGCGGCACACAGTCCTGGAACTTCCCCGTTACGCCGGGCGCCTACGACACGAGCTTCGACGACACCGGCAAGCTGATCGGCATCTTCGGTCACATGGACGGGTTCATCACCAAGTACTCACCGACCGGCGTCATGCTTTGGTCGACCTTCCTCGGCGGACCCAACTACGACCGGATCTACGCTGTCGAGGTCGACCCGCAAGGGTTCGTCTACGTGACTGGGCGAGCGGGCCCAGGCTTCCCCGTCACCAGCGGAGCGCTCCAAGAGCAGTTCAAAGGCTCCGACCACACCGACTCGTACGGCTGGCAGAACGCTTTTGCCGCCAAGCTCAGTCCTGATGGATCGAGCCTGCTGTGGGCGACCTACGTCGGCGTCGCCACGCTCTCACGCGACTTGGCCCTCGACGCTCAAGGCAATGTCTACCTCACGCCGGGCAATCCCGATGAGCCCAGCCAAGGCAGCATCGATCACAGTTGGTACGCCGGCAGCTACCAAGCGACCCCCGATGTGGCAACAGTAGTCCGCGCACTCATGGTACGGCTGGACCTTGTAGCCGCAAGCTTTCCTCGTTGGGGTGTACCCGAAGCTGCCGTCGACTTCTTCACAGCAATAGCCGTTCTCACCGGGCTTCCACTTCACGCCTCCCTTGCCAAGATGGTTGACCGATCCAAGCGCATGGGATTCGCCATCGATCACCGCTACCGCCATGTCGATCGCCATCATGGCCTCGGCTCCTTTGAAGCCATTGCTCGGCTTGCTCCAGAGCATCTCTGGCACCATCGTCTTTTCGAGGCCGGACAAATCAATCGGCAAGGCAACGACCGCGGGCGTGGTGAGCTCCAACCCAGCGGGCTCGAAGCTGTAGAACGGGCTCAACGCCTCGTCGCCAACCCAATCTGGCACAGGGATCTGCGTGACCGTAATTTCGACTTGCTCGTCGAGCGTACCCTTGTAGAACGTCAGCGTTCCGCCTGCGGGCAGCTCGAGCTCAGCGCCCTTGGGGCCCACCAAATAGCTCGCCGAGGGCAGCTCGCCGCCGCTGCCGCCAGTGCCGCCGCTGCCGCCGCTGCCGCCACTGTTGCCAGTGACCTGATCGGCGCCGCCTCCACAGGCAAGTAGCGCAAGGATGGCGAGGAGCGGGGCGAAATAACGGAGCTCAGCGTGGGTCGTGACCGTCTTCATGGGTCGTCCTCCAGCAGTGTGAGTTGCTTCGTCCTGTTGCAAGAGGGAGACCAGGCCAAGTACCCGTATGCTGGTTGAGCTGTTTGCTCACTAGCGTGCCAAACTGTTCGCTCGCACCCGGCAACTGTAGTTTGTGGAGTGCTCAGGAGGATTCATCTGCGCTGATAGGACGCTAGGCGAAATAAAGTCGTGCACCTCTGGCGCGAAGGCTTGTGATCTGAGGGCTCAATGGTTGCCCCGTTGGCGGTACGAGGTTTCCGAAACCAGCTACGAAAAAGCGTCGACCGCGATGCCTGCAGCGGCGAGGGCCACGACCACAGCAAGCGAGCGGTGCAGCCACTTGGGTCGGGTGCGCTCGCTCAGCAACGCTCCGAGCTGGGCGCCGGGCACCGCACCAAGGGCTACCGCCACGGCCGCCGTGAGCGGAACCTGAGTGGTGCCGAGCTTGCCGACGAAGGCCGCAAGCGAGGCCAGCAGCACGATGGCCAGATTGCTGCCGATTACCACCCGCGTCGGCAGCTTCAAGGCGTGCAGCATCAGCGGAATCAAGATGAACGAGCCACCCTGACCGACAATGCCGCCAAGCAGACCGATCAGCACCGAGATCCCCACAGCTAGGCGCACGCTGAATACGCAGGCGTCAGCATCGGGGTCGGGATCTTCCTGTGGCTTGGGGAGCAACATCAGCCCGGCCGCCACTATCGCCATCACGGCGAAGATCACCATCAGCAGCTGGTTGCTCATCCAGGCCGAAACGACTGAGCCGGCAAGCGCGCTCAGTGCCACGCTCGTGCCCATCCACCACACGAGCCGCTTGTTCACGTAGCCACGCTTGCGATGACGGACTGCTCCCGACAGCCCGGCGAACACGCCCAGGGTGATGGTCAGCCCGGCAACCTGACTCATTTCGAAGCTCCCGAGCCCCAACAGCGGCGGCAGATAGAGCAACACGGGAGCCATGACGATACCCCCGCCAATACCGAGCAGGCCGCTGAGCACCCCTATCGTCAAGGCGCTCAGGGCCACAAAAGCCAGTAGGGCCATGTCACACGGTCACGTGGATCTTGCCGGTGTGCTCCGCTACGAGCTCGCCGATCTCAGCAGCCTCTACGCCGCCCTGGCGCAACTTGGTCAGCAGCGCCTCGGCCTGTTCGGTCGCCACCGCAAAAAGCAGCCCACCGGAAGTCTGGGCGTCACTGAGCAGCAGCTGCGCACGCTCCGGCACATCGAAACGCACGTGGCCTTCGAGCGCACGCAGGTTGCGGCGGGTGCCGCCCGGAACGAAGCCTTCGTCCATGAGCGCTCGGGTGCCCTCGATTACTGGAACGTCAGCAACAGCAATGCGAGCGCCCACGGTGCCATCAGCGAGCATTTCGCGCAGATGCCCGAGCAAACCAAAACCGGTGATGTCGGTGCAGGCGTTCACGCCCACTTCTTGGCCGGCCTCGCCGGCAACGCGGTTGAGCGTAGCCATGCATTCGCGCACTGTGCGCTCGATTTGCTCGCTGGCCTTGCCCTTGCGCACCGCCGTGGAGATGATACCGGTGCCGATCGGCTTGGTGAGGATCAGCTTGTCGCCTGGCTTGCCGCCCACATTGCGCCAGATTTGGTCGGGGTGAACGAATCCTGTGACGCTCAGCCCGTACTTGGGCTCCTTGTCGTCGACCGTGTGCCCACCGAGAATGTGGATCCCGGCTTCGAGCGCTTTGGCCGCTCCCCCTTGCAGAATCTCGCCTAACACCGAGAGCGGTACATCTGGGTTGTTGTTGGGGAAGCCCACCACGTTCAGCGCCATCACCGGCCGGCCGCCCATGGCGTAGACATCGCTCAGGCTGTTGGCCGCGGCGATGGCGCCAAAAGCATGAGGGTCGTCGACGATCGGGGTGAAGAAATCGACCGTCTGGATGATGGCAAGCTCATCGGACACACGATAGACCGCGGCGTCGTCGGCGGTGCTGGTGCCAACGAGCACGTTGGGGTCAGTAACGGGGGGCAGAGCGCTCAGAACCTGAGCGAGGTCCGAAGGACCAATTTTCGCCGCTCACCCGCCTCGCGTCGCGAGGCTCGTCATTCGCACTTGGCACTCTGATGTCATCACACACCTCCGCCGGCTCTCAAAACGGCCGCACAGTTGATGTAGCCCATCTCGAGCAATCACATAATTGAATTGTTGGTATGCTTACCATGCACAAAACGTTGCGTCGCTGACCATGAATCCACACCACTTGCGAACCTTCTTGGCTGTTCAACAGCACCTGAACTTCACCCGTGCCGCCGAGGAGCTATTTCTGTCACAACCAGCGGTCTCGCGCCACATCCGTCAGCTCGAGGAGAGCCTGGGCGTGGTGCTGTACGAGCATATCGGCAAGTCCCTTCACCCCACCGACGCAGCCCAGACCTTGACCGACGAGGCGGGCAAAGTTCTGGGGGCGATGGAGCGAGCCGCCGAAGCAGTCCGGACCCATCGCAGCGCAGAGCGAGGGAAGCTACGCATCGGCGGCAGCACGACGGCGGGGCTCTATCTCTTGCCGCCCTTGTTGCAGCGCTTTCGTCAGCAATTCCCAGATGCAGAGCTCGATCTGAGCATCGCCAATTCCTGGCAGATCGAGCGCATGCTGGTGCGCAACGAGCTCGACTTCGGGTTCGTCGGTGGCGCGCTGTCGAGCCCCGAGCTGGTCGCGCGCAAGCTCATCGAAGACGAGATTTGTTGCTTTGCGGACGCCGCGCATCCGCTGGCAGGCAAACGGCGCGTGCCAATCTCAGCCCTTGAGTCGCAGACGTGGATTGTCCGCGAGAAAGGCTCGGCAACGCGAATGCTATTCGAGGCGTGGCTCGAACGAGCCGGCGGCAAGTTCGACAAGACCGTCGAAGTCCGCGGCGCCGAAGACGTGAAGGTCTTGGTCGAAGCGGGACTCGGGATCTCCTTTCTCTCGGTCCACGGTCTGGCGCGCGAGCTCGAGGAGGGCAGATTGGCGCGACTGCGTCTTACCGGCTTGCCGTTGCGTCGCCCGATCTACTTGGTTCGCCACGCCGACAAGCGTGTCTCACCGGTGATGGCCGCATTTCGGGAAATGCTGCAGATCTAGCGATATTGGGCGATTCCCCTTTTCGGCCGGCGCAGGTTATGCTTTGGGGTATTTCCTAAAACGCGTCAGCTCTTTGCTTGAACAAGAGCTTGAGGGAGGCATTCGATGAAGCTTTGGAATTGGTTGGCAATTGGTATCAGTGGTGTGGTTGTCGTAGCCGCGTGCAGCGACTCGAAACCCATCGAGGACGAAGATGGGACCGGCGGCAACGCCACGACAGGTACCACCGCTACCACCGGACCGGGCACGGGCACCGGCACGGGCACCGGCACCGGCACGGGCACGGGCACCGGTACGGGCACCGGCAGCGACGGGATCTGCGGCACCGATCTGACAATCGATGGAGATGTCATCGACGGCTGTCTCGGCTCGAACTGCTGCGAGTCCTTCAACCCCTGCGCCGAAGATCAGGCTTGCCTGGCGTGTCTGCAGGATCCAGAGGGCGCGGGCTGCGACAGCAACGCGCTGTTCACAGCGTATCAGACCTGTGCGGACACCAACTGTCCGACCTCGCTCTGCGGAACGACGCTCGGGTACGGAAGCCCCAACCTGAATGCGTGCATCAAGAAGAGCTGCTGCGCCACGTTCACCCCCTGCGAAGCTGACGCAGCCTGCAACGCTTGTTTGCAGGATCCAGAAGGCACGGGCTGCGACATGCTCAAGCTGTTCACCGACTATCAAGCGTGTCGGGACGCCAGCTGCCCGAGCGACATCTGCGGCACCCAGATCCAGTTCTCCGTGACCTACGACAACGGCGGACAGGACGTCGCTTACGACTCGAACATCTGCGCCGGCGACAACTGCTGCACCGACCTGACGGCCTGCGCCGATCCGTCCAACGATGGCTTCCAAGAGATGAACGACCCCGAGGTCAGCGCTTGCATCGATTGTCTGCAAGAAGCCGCCAGCTGCGCCGGCGGTGCCGTGGAGACTGCGGCCAAGGCGTTCAACGCCTGCTACGCCGACAAGTGCGGTAGCTGACGCCCAACTCCTGCGGGAGGGGATAAACCGGTTTATCCCGCCCGCAACCTCAAACCCCTCCCTACGACGATTTCAGAGTTGTTTTGAGACGGGGTGCAGGGGCAGGCTCACTCGTGAGGGGTAGGCAGCGCCCTGGTGGATCAGCTGGGTGGAATCGACGTAGCTGGGCACCGTCCACAGGTGCAGGGGTCGGCCAACCACCTTGGTGCAGGTGGCCCAGGTCAGGGCCCATTGCGCTGGCGTGCCTTTGTCGATGAAGCGGTCGAGGTTACTGATCCTGATGCGAATCTTACTGCCCGCGGCAAACACGTGGGCCATGGCGCCGATGGATATGTCGATCTCCCGGACGGCTTTGTCGTCTTTGATGCCATCGAACCAATAGACGCCGCGGGTGATCAGTTTCTCTTGCAGGTGAGCGGGGCCGCTGGCCTCGTAGACGCGGACGCTGATGGCGAACTCGTGCGCGTTGGATTGCACGAAGAGCTTCGCCGCAGCTGGGCCAGCAAGCTCGGTGGCTTTGGTGAGCTCGGGACCAGTGAACGTGAGCACGCTTCGGGCAGGCGAGGTCAAATTCGAAAGCGAGCCCGGCTTGCCGGTGTAAGCGTTGCGCAGCTTGCGCGACCCCAAGGTGTCTTGGGTCTGCTTGATTCTGAGCTGGGAGCCCTCCAAGTAGTAGTCCTGCGAGACAGGTAGGTCTTGCACGTCAACCCGCTCGGTCAGGTTGCCGGGAACCATGTAGCTGATGGGGCTCGACAGCACCTCCGCGTCGCAAGCGCCCAGGTGGTTGCTGCGCAAGTGGCAGTCCATGAAGCTCAATTGCGCTTCCTGCAAATCGGGATGCAGCGCGTCGATCATGTGGTTCGTGCTGTAGCCAGAAGGATGGGCCCAGCCGCCGAGAATCAACTTGCGCTCATGCGGTTGGTACCCAGTGCGAATGCGCTCGAAGAACTCGATCGAAGCGTTGACCGGAAAGGCGCCGTCGGCCCAGGGATGGATCATCAGCACGGCCAGATCCTCAGGCAACGGATCGTGATCACATTGTTCGTCGATGGCGCAGTCTTTCCAGGCTACCGAGCGCTGCCGGATGTCTTCGACCAGCTCGTCTTGTTGCTCGATGTCGTTCTTGTCGAGCGCATCGTAGAGCCGCTGGACTTCGGGCGCGCCGTCGGCAGCGTTGTCGGAGAACGCATCACGGAAGATGCAGTTCATCGCGAGATTCGACAGCGGAAACTTGCGCGGCGACATTTGCACAGCGCTCATGCGCACGAGATCTACGCCGGTTGCCAGCGGGGCGATCGCTCGGATGTGGAAACCCTCGCCCTGATGCTTCATCACGCCGCCGATCCAAGCGTGTAGTCCGCCATAAGAACCGCCAGCCATACCGACGTTGTCCGTATCGATCTTCACGCCGAACTTGCTCTCGGCGTTGTCGCGGATCCAGCCGAGCACCGTAACGATGTCCTCAGCGCCGCCGTCCGGACCAACCAGATCTGGCGTCCCAGTCGAACAGACTTCGGGATCGACCTTGCCGAGCCCGCGCGCAGTGAAAGCCACCACCGCGTAGCCGGCGCGGGCGAACTTCTTGGCCGTGCCAGCGACCTTGGTCTTGTTGCCACCGCCGCCATGCTGCAGGACCAGCAGAGGCGGATCGGCCTCGCTGCCGCGGGGCACGTACACGTCGGCGTTCAAGTAGATTGGCTCCTCGACGCCGTTGCTGCTCTTGATGGCGCCTGACCATTTGTCGTAGCTGGTGTTTTGCCACTCGAATTTCGGGAAGGTGCGCGTGAACTCGATCTGCCCCGGCACGCAAACCTCCGACTCTTCTTCATCCAATCCATGTTGCGCAGCAGCTTGACCGGCCGAGTCGGTCGTTGGCGCGCCCATGCAACCAACGGTCGGAGCCAGCGCGGGCCCGGCTAGAAGGGTCAACAGCATCGGGATAGTCCTCGATATCTTCATTGGGTGTTTCCTTTGGGTCTGGTCGCAAACGGGCAACCCTCCCTGGGCTGCCTACATCGGCCTACTGTGTGCGACAGCCGTGCCAACCGGAGACGGTCGACAAGCAGGCGAAATCATTGAGCGAGCCGCTAGTTCCGAAACGACTTCACGCCGCGAGGTCAACAGCCGGGGTGTGAACTATTGGCTACGGATGGTTGCGGCGCAGCGGGCGCCGAGAAAACTCACTTCAGGATGGTCTCGCAGCCGACTAGCACTTCGACCTTGGCCGCGGCGGCGGCGCCGATGTCGTCGCAGCTCTTGCCTAGGACCTCGATGTCGTTGTTGGGCCCCTTGTAGTCCCAGCAACCAACCATCTTGCAATCGTCGTTGGGGTTGGAGCGCTTGGGGATGGGAAAGACATTGCCGTCGAGGGTGGCCTCGACGTTGACCTTGTCGAGCAAGATCATCTCGTTGGGCGGCGGCTCGGGCAGCGGGTAGACGCAACCCAGCGCGTCGCCGCGGATCTTGCTGATCGCATCGGCCAGCGCGTTGGCGTTGAACATCTGCCCGTTGGACAAGTCGATGTGGCAAGGCAGCGCTGGCGCCGCACCGTTCTGGGTGAAGACGGCGTTCTTGTCGCAAGCCGGATCGACAGTGTCAGGCGAGCCGCTGACCGCGTAGGTGCTCAAGGCTAGGAGCATGTTGTAGGGCGGCGTGGCAAACATGCCCATCTTCTGACCGGTACTGTTCGAGCCGGGCACGCCCACTACGAAGGTGTTGACCGGCGTGTTGGCGTCGGTGCGGTGATCGCTGATGAGCTTGTTGACCGTATCGGGGTACTCCCAGTCCTGGCAGTTGGCGTCGTCGAGGTAGCCGCCCCGGTTGGAAGTTGACGCGCAGCTGAAACCGCCATCGGTGACGAGCACCAACATGCGCTCATCGACGTTGGGATACGCCTTGAGCGCGTTGTAGCCGGCGAGCATGGCCTCGTAGATCGGTGAGCCGTCGTCGCCATTGCTGAGCGGCATTTGATTGACCAAGTATTGGTAGATCTGCTTGCGCGGCCCCATCGGACCGTTTGATTTGTCTTTGCCCGCCGGCGCCATAGCCACCTGCGGCAAACCGGAGATCCCACAAGAAACACCATTGGGCAGCGCCGTTCCACAGCAATCGATGAGGCCGCAAATCCCAGGCAGGGCCGCCTCGTTCTGCGCGATGATGGCGTCGCACAAGCACTGCGGCGGTGGGTTGGTCCAGCCCTCTGGGAAGGTAACCAAGCCCAGCGACATCGAATCGAAGACATCCTTGTCGATGGCCGAAACCACTGCGAGCTGAGCGGCGCTCCACTTGCCGCCCGTCATGCTCGCGGTCTTGTCGAGCACGATGAGCATGGCCGCTGGTGCTTGCTCGGCCTCGGCGGTGAACTTGCCGCAAGCGCTGTCGGGATCCAGACCCGCGTCCTCGATGACACCGCCGGTGCCGGTAAACAAGTCGCCTCCTGCTCCGCCGCTACCTGCAGTGTTGTTGGGGCTGGTCGTACCAGTGACGCTGCTCGTGCTAGCCGCCCCGCCGCTGTGTTCACCACCGTCGCCGTCGCTGGGCAGAGGATTGCTCCCAGCAGCGCAGCCCACGTAAATCGCTGCGGTCCAGCTCGTTAGCGCCAACAACAGCAAACCAGCTCTCGCCCAGGTTCTCTTCGCCATTTTGTCTCTCAGTCCGGAACAGCTATTTCAGGAGCGTCTCGCAGCCCACCAAGATGTCGACTTTGGCGGACGAAGCCGCGCTGATGTCGACGCAGGTCTTGCCCAAGATTTCGACCTCGTTCTTGGCGGTGTAATCCCAACAGCCGTCCACATCGCAGGTATCCATGGGATCTGAGCGCTTGGGGAGCAGGAACGGATCGTTGCCATCCAATTCGACGTTCACGTTGACCTGATCCAGGTTGATCGACTCGCCCGGCGGTGGATCGGGAAGCGGGTAGACGCAGCCCAATGCCGATCCGCGGATCTTGGCGATGGCATCAGCCAGCGCGTTGGCGTCGAACTGCCCACTGGACAAGTCGATGTGACATGGCTTGGCGGGCGCCTGTCCGTTCTGGCTGAACACGGCAGCCTTATCGCAATCGGCAGCTACCGTTGCCGGTGATCCACTCACCGCGTAGGTGCTCAAGGCGAGCAGCATCGGGTAAGGAGGATTGTCGAAAGGACCGGTCTTGCCACCATTGGTGTTGGAGCCCGGCACGCCAACGATGAAGGTGCTCACCGGGGCGTTTGCATCATCATGATGGCCCTTGATGAGCGCGTTGACGTTGTCGGGATGTTCCCAGTCGGCGCAACCGTTCAAGTCCTGAAAAGCCGGCCGCTTGGGACTCGACAGCGAAGTACAACTGAAGCCACCATCCGAAATGAGGATGAGAATGCGCTTGTCGACACCGCCGAAGGCCTTGAGCGCATTGTAGCCCGCCGCCATCGAGTCGTAGACCGGCGAGCCATCGTCGTTCGAGCTCACTGGACCGTTTTGCACGAGGTAGTTGTAAATCGCTGCGCGTACGCCCATGCCCGAGTTGGACTTGTCAGGTCCTGCAAATGCCATCGGCACCTGGGCAAGCGCGGAGTAACCACAGGTGACCGGGAAGCCGAAGACACACTGCGGACCGGTTACTACACCAGTCGGGAAAGTGACCAAACCGAGCGACATCGTATCGAACACGTCCTTGTCGACGGCCGTGACACGGCGAGCTGCGCTGCAGCCCACTTGCCGGCCGTGAGCATGCTGGCGCTGGCATCGAGCACCACCAACATCGCCGCCGGAGCCTGCTCCGCTTCGGCGCTGAACTTGGCACAAGCGGCGTCGGGATCGAGGCCACCGTCGGGAGGCGCACCGCCAAAGGTCGTCGTCGACAGCCCCCCGCCGGCGCCGCTGTTGCTCGTGCCGCTGCTCGAAGTGGGATCGTCGTCGTCGTTCGAAGGCTGGTTTCCGGCAGCGCAACCGAGGTACAAGCCACCCAGCAACCACATCGAGAGCCCGAACCAAATGAGCAGCTTGCGCACGTGTTTCTCCCAGTCTTAAGGAACGACGCGAAAGCCTCGGCAAAGCCTTCGCGAGTCAACCCATTGAGTCTACGGGAGGGTGTCCAAAGCGGCAATAGTGGGGCCACGGGGCAAATCACGACTGGCGCGTCGGACCATGACGACCCAAAATTGCGCAGCGGCATCGGTACGCTGGTAAAGCTGACGATGATTACGAGATGACGGTGAGCAAGAGGATGAATCGGTTCGGCCGACTGTTGGCGGCGCTGGCCACAGCACTGCTGCTCATCACGTTGGGCGGCTGCTCGGAAAAGGACGACGGCACGACCCCCAAGGCGGTCAACGAGAAACTGCCAGCGTTGAAGCTGACGGACGACACGCCCGATCTGCTGCTGACTTGGATCGACGAGCGAGGCGCCACCCACACCGGAGTGAGCATCGCCGAAGTTCCCGAGAGCGACCGCAAACAGGTGCGCATCATCACCAAGACCGCCGGCCACGGGCAGCTGTTCTATGTGGCCGATCTGCGCAAGAAGCGCCCAGACGGCAGCTACGCCGTCAGCACGATGGCCCGCCACGAGTGGGACGGGGCCATCGAAAAGCGACGCGCCGCTTACCGCGCCAAACATGCGCCGCCGCCGGTAGCGTCAGCGAGCTCGAGCGCGTCGGGTCACCAAGCTGGACTCACGGCCGGCATCACCGCCATCGTCTACGGCGCCGCCTGGTGTAAGCCTTGTCACCACGCGGCGGCTTTTCTCAAGAAGCGTGGGGTCAAGGTCATCGAGTACGACATCGAACGCGACCGTAAGCGCGGCGTCGAGATGCGCAAGAAACTGCGCTCGATCGGCAGACCGAGTGGATCCATTCCCGTCATTGATCTGGCCGGAACCATCATCGTCGGCTTCAGCCCTCGCACCATCGACCGCACCATCGCCAAGCTCAAGAAGGGCGGCACCAAGCTATAACGTCAGCGCATGAGCAGCCCACACGAGCGTTCGGCACAAGCAAGGGTTTGGTATTTTGCTTTCGGCTCGAACATGAGCAGCGCGCGGATGTGCGCCCGAATCCCCGGCGCCCGCAGCCTCGGCCGAGCCCAGCTCGCAGGTTGGGCTTTCGTTTGCAACAAGACCGGCATGGACGGCTCGGCCAAAGCCAACCTCGTGCCTCGAGCGGACGCTGTTACCTGGGGCGTGCTGTACAGCTTGCCCCGCGAAGAGCTGCCGCGCCTCGACGCCATAGAGGGCGGCTATCGTCGCGCCGAGGTCTGCGTGCTCGACGATCAACAGCAACAGAAGAAGTGCACCGTCTACGTCTCGGAGCGCACGACCAACGAGCCCGTTCCCTTTGATTGGTACAAGCAGCACATGCTCACCGGCGCCCTCGAGCACGAGTTGCCGCACCAGCACGTGCAGATGATCGAAGCGCTGCCCGAGCGACCCGGTGAGCAGAACGTGTCGTGAGCGATGCTGTGCGCTCATGGGTTGTACGGCCCCAAATGCGGGCGCCAGGTGCGAAGAGAGCGCGTTGAGGCAGATCATTCTGCGCTGCGCGGACAAATGGCGTATGCAGTTCGCATGCGCACCGTTTGTATGGCTCTCTCACTCGCACTCATCGGGTGCGGAAGCACGGCGAAACCACTGGCTGAGCAGCCGCCTGTCGTGCAGCCCCCCGTCGAAGAAGCCCCGCTGAGCGGCAAGACGATCGACGCTGCAAAGGAAGCTATCAACAAGGTACTAGACGACTGGCACGCCGCAGCAGCGCGCGCCGATGAAGAAGCGTACTTCGGCTTGATGACCGACGACGCCATCTTCCTCGGCACCGATGCCACCGAGCGCTGGGACGTGCCAGCTTTTCGCACGTTCGCCCATCCGCATTTCGCGAAGGGAAAAGCTTGGAGCTTCCGTGCCACACGGCGCGGGGTGATGATCGGCTCCGCAGGACATCTTGCCTGGTTCGACGAGGACCTCGCCACACCGAACCTCGGCCCCGCCCGCGGCAGCGGCGTACTGCGCAAGCAGCCCAATGGCTGGCGAATCGTGCACTACAACCTGACCATCACCGTCCCGAACGACCGCTTCAAAGAGGTCAAAGCCCTGCTCGATACAGCGCCGCCTAGCCAGCCCTGACAAAGTCTAGAGACGAACTGGCACCGTTCGGAAAGAGCCGCACCGAGGTGGTGGCTCAAGGACCCGTGGCGGGCAGATAAGCATTGGGCGTGATGGTGTGAAGGCGGCCCTCCGCACTGAAGACGAGCGTGACAGCGTCGCCTTCCATCCAGCCGGCGCGCACCAGCGGGTCGCGGTCGTAATGGTAGGCGACGATGGTCGCTTTGGGATGGCCCGGGACCGAGCCCTTGGGTACACGGATCGTCACCTTGGAGTCCTCGCCTACCATTGATGGCGAGTCGAAGCTGGGTCTGGCCACGTCGACGACGACGCCCTCGATGCGTACGACCTTGCCGCCTCGAGCTGGGGACGCGTCGCGCGCGTGCAGCACCAGATCGGGACGATGACAAGCCAGCGTCAGCATGCTTGCGCTCAGCAGAAGAATGATTGCTACGAGACGATTGCTCACTTGGTCCCTAACTCGAAAGTGTAAGCCGCGTCGTCACCGTCGACGACGAGCTTCTTGCGTGACAAGAAACGCGGCACGCCATGAGCTTGCCCTGGCTCCGACAGTCCGATGATCTGTCGGCCCTTCACACCGAGCAAGGCCAAGCGCGCCGGAAAGCCCTCCTCGTCCACCGTCTGCATGAAAGCAATGGCCTGACCACCGGGCGCCCAAGCGGGACAATGAGGCGGATCGACCAACTCACTTTGGTAGAGGATCTCGCCATCACCGCGGCCGCCACGAAAAACCACGATACCCGAGCGCCCGCGCTCGAGATGGCTGATCATCAGCCCCAGGCTCACGCCTTTTGGTGACCAAAACGGGCAAGCGTATGACTGCGCCCCCGGCACCTCCGTGATGAAGCTCGCACTGGGCTGCACTGCTTCAACGCTTCCGTTCTCTGGCTGCTCGCTGTCTTGCTCGAAGACCCAAACCGACGAGCGCTCATCAAAGGTGCTGCGCACCGCCAGCGCCAAACGGCGACCATCACCCGTCACCGCCACACGGGGAGGAAACTGCGGCTCGCCGCTGTCGCGTGCTTTGCCGAGCAAGATGTTGTTTGCTTGGTCCGCAGGGTCGACGCCATAGGTCGCGAGCGTCTGGTTTTCCGATGAATATACGGCCAGCGACCGACTATGCGGCAACCAGGTGTGCGCGCTCGACATGAGCTCTTCGACTCGGGCGGGCTCGCCAGCACAAAACCAGCTCACGATGCGCTTGCAGCGGGCGGTCTCGTCCTCGCCGAGTTGAACCGATAGATAACAACCGTCCGGCGACCAGTTGATTTGCTCAGGCGTCAGCTCCGGTTGACAGAGCAAAACCTGGCGCGTTTCACCGGCAACATCTTCGACGAATACGCCCGCAACATCATCGTCGATCTGAGCGTAAGCCAACTTGCTACCGTCGGCAGACAAGCGCACACAACCCACCCAAGCATGCTCCGGCGTACTGCTAGGGCGCCAAACCTGCTGGTCGACCACCGCTACCTTCATTTGCGCGCCAGCTTCATTTGATTGAGAGCGTCGAGGTGACGACGTCGAGCGTACGCTTGTTCTGCGCCCAGGCGAAAGAGTCGTCCTGGCGCTGCGGACCGATCACACCACCAACGACCCAAAACTGCGGATGCATCATCACCCGGCAGCGCAGCTCGCCACGAAGGCTTTCGCGGAAGCAACTCGTAACGCAGCACCAGGACCGCTCGAAAGGTGGCTCGGCTGCTTCGTCATCGAACTGCTCGTGCTCCAGCTCGATGTCGTTGAAACGCACTGCGTTCAGGAACATCTGAGCTGCCTTGCGCGGCTTGCCTGCGACCGAGCGAAGCGCCACCCCGAGAGCAAGCTTGCCATCCAAATGTTCCATGTCGAAATCACGCAAGAGCGCGGCCTGAAACCCGCCGACTGCCTCTTCGGAAGGGCTCCGCTGAACGCTCCAACTATCGGGCAACATGGTTTGCCACGCTACGGGGCAGTCGAACCGCAACGGCTTGACCAGCTCGCCGAACATACCCAACGAGTCGTCAATCGCCTCGAAGCTGGCAATGGAAGCCAGCAGCTCATCGGCCACTGCGTCGTAGCCAACTTCGGGACAGCGGAAGCTCAACAAGAAGATCCGCGGCCCCCATTTCGATGCGAAGAACCTGCCCAATTGATGGACGCCGTCATCGCTGCGGCGCGCCAGAAGATCGCCAACCAATCCAGAGCGAAGCTGCACCGGCTGGCTCGACAGCACGGTCCAACCTTCGATGCGCAGAACCTCCTCGAGCCAGTGCGCTGGATCGATCTCCCGCTCGAGCAGGTGTCCAACGACCTCGATATCGAGCTGGGCCTGCTCACGCCGATAGTGGGCCAGCAGTTGGGGCGCGCCGACCGCAACAATCGCGCTTCGCCGAGTTGGCGCCACCCGCGCAGGCCAGCGAAGCGCCATGCGGAAATGCCACGCTGGATCCTCGAGGCGGGTCTCCTCGACCATCACGAGATCTGACCAGCTCGAAGATGTCATCGGCTTGGTCGGGTGGCGTAAGGCTGCGTTCGGCATGCTCATCACCCAATGATGACCGTTTCCGGCAGCGGCACGATGTTGTCCATGGGCGCACCGGCACGCATCGTGTTGCTGCGTGTGCCCACACTCAGGTCCATCGAGAAACCGAGGTTGATGGACAGGGTTACCCGCTTCTTCTTGTCGTCGTAGCTGACATCTAAAGCTGCGGCCTCCGGCGACCTGCGAGCAACGACCACCCCGACCGAAACACCACCGGCGCCAGCCTCTTTGCTCAGCGCGGGATCCTCTATCTTCGAGCCGAGACGCACCGCTTGGATATCGCGCTGCGATTGGTCAGCAGCCTGGGCATGGGGGTTCTTGCGGTCGCCACGCTTGCCTTTGTAGCAAATCGCCTCGGCGCTCGGTGCGGCTTTGGTGGGAGGCGGCTGGGCATCTGCTACGGGGGTTGGCTCTGCTGCTTCAGTGACGCTGAGCTTGCTCGGCTCGGCCATGTCCTTGGTCTGATCGCGGTCGGCCATCTCGTGCTCGCCCGCAATCAGCACGTGGTATCCATCCTCCTTGCGCACCGTGTAGGGGGTGGTCTTGGGATTGGCCGTCCCAGGTGGCGGCGGCGCTGGCGCTCCACATTGCAGCTTGTCGGTCTTGCGGGCCGCTTTGAGCCTGTTGATGAACACCGTCGACGAACCAGTGACGATGGGACCCGGCGGCCACGGCGGTGCGCCCGGCGGATGCGACTTGCAGTCGTGTTGATCACCGAGGCGCGCAGAAGCCTTATCGCATGTCGTGGTATCCGGCGAGCCGGTGAGGATCTGGCCGCCGTGCAAACAGAGATCGCCTTTTTTTGCAGCAGGTAACATGTTTGTCCTCAGATCAGCATCAACAGTTGATCTTTATCTTCGAGCCTCCAAAAATCACGATTGTGCCGCCCGCCTCGAGGCTCAGCTCGCCCTCGGCGTTGAAGGTGATCTCCTTGTGGTCCATCACCACGCTGGCTTGTGCGCTGGTCGCCATGATGCGCTTGTCGATCATCTCGATCTTCGTTGGCAGGGGGGTCAGCTCCGGGGCGCGCTGCTCGAGGATTTTGAGCTGTTGCTTATCCTCGACCTCGTCTTTGCCCTTGTCGGGTTGCTCGACGATTTGCAGCGAGTACTTCTCCCCCACCAAGCGTGCATCGACCTTCGCCACCACCGAACAACGATGATTGCCTACCACCGCAACCCGGGTCTTTCCGGTTCGCTCGGTCTCGCTGCGTTTGACCAGCTGTTGAAAGTCCTTCTGCGCTTGCATGTAGATGAGCTCGTCACCCTTCTGGTCCTCGAAACGAAGCTCGTTGAAAGCGCCTCCCTCGTCCGATTGGGGTGAGGTCTTGCTCTTGACCACGCTCTTGGTGCTGTGGTCCGGAAGCGTGTACGGAAGTGGTCGAGTGGTGTTGTAGCTTCGCCCAACGACCACCGGCATGTCTGGATCACCGTCGAAGTAGGAGACCAGCACCTCGTTTCCCACGCGTGGCAAGAACATCGCCCCAAAACCGCTACCCGCCCACGGCTGGCTCACCCGCAGCCAACATGAGCTGTTCTCGTCGGACTTGCTGAGGCGGTCCCATTGAAACTGCACCCGCACGCGACCATATTCGTCCGGGTAGATCTCCTTGTCGTCCGCACTAGCAGGGCCAACCACAAAGGCGCTCTGCAGCCCGGCGATACGTGGTTTGGGTGTCGTGAGAGGAGGCTGACAGGGCACGTCGGCAAACACCGCCTCGCCTGCGAACAACCAGCGACCGCGAGGCTCACCGTCCAATTGGTATTCGGTCAGCAGTAGCTTGTTCTTGCTGCTGAGATCATCGCGAGCGTGGCCGTCGAGGCTGAACACCCGGCCCGGATGCAGTCCCACACAGTTGCTTTCAAAGCAGACGCTACGCTTGCCGTATCGCAAGCTGTTCAGCTCCCGCTCAGCACGCTCTTTGCCTTCGGCCAGGGTGTGACGATAGGGCCACTTGCCGCGCTCATCGGCCAACACATCGCTGCCGCGATCCAGAACTCGAAACGCGCCGGGCGCATAGCGATAGTGCTCGAAGCTCGCTTCGTCTTGCTGGCCCGTCACGCCCTCGGCGAGAAGCGCAAAGTCAGCCTGTTGGTGGAAGTCATAGTCTCGTATCGACACCTTGCCGGGCTTGACGCGATGGGCCAAACGCACATTCGTCACCATTTCGATCTCACCCGACTCGGGAGGTACGTCCACGAAATCGAGCGGCGACCGCGCCGATCCGTGCTCTGGCTCATCGCTGAGCACGAGGGCCGTGTCTGCGTCGCCCGCGTGCAAGAAGAAATAGCCGATACCCGCCGCTTCGAGCAATCGACTGAAGAACGCAAAGTCGGTCTCGCCATACTGAACGACGTATTCGAGCTTCTTGTAATAGTCCTTCCCCTTGTTCAGCCGCCAATCGGGCTTGATCTTCCAAGGGCCCAGCACCGCATTGACGATATCGACCACCGATTGATGGCGAAAATGGCGATGGTCTTGCCTGAGATGAAGCTGCCAGAGCTTGGGCACGATGCGCATCCAATAGCTGGAGCGCGCCTTGATGCCGCCATGCTCGCGCTCGGGGCGGAGTTGCTCGAAGTGATTACAAAAACCAGTCCACAGCCGGCGCGGTTCTTTGGCTGCGCGGCCGCCGCTGTCCATGCGGAAGCTGGCCGGACGGTTTACAATCGCATCCAGATCAATCGCGACATTGGGCGATCGCAGCAACAAGCTCACCTCGAAGGGGCGATTGAGGGCTTCGAAGATCGAGAACCGGCGCACTTCCAGCGGCTCCTTCGCCTCGACCCAGGCTTGCAGTCGATCCTCGCTCATCGCTTCAGCCCTCGTCCTTTTGCTCGCTGTCGGCGGTAAAAGGGTGCTCCGGCATCGCCGGTTTGGCGAACTTGTCTGCGAGCCATTTGTCCAGCCCGCTGGGCTCGTCGCTGCGCCCAGCAGCCTGCGCGGCCTTCTTCTTGCGCTGCTGCTTGTCGAGCTTCTTCTGGATACGCTGAGTCCGGCGGCGCTCGAAGCCCCAGCTGCGTTTCAGCGGCTTGCTGGCTTGCTGATCGGCATCGAGCGCTAGCAGTGCTTTTACGGCAACGGCTGCGCGGTCCTCGTCGTCGAGCGTGCGCACCTCGTCGCTGACTTGGCAGCCGGCTTCAGGCGAGACCGTGGCAGCTGAGGAGCAATTGAGAAAGACCATGCTGCCCTTGATCTTCAAATCACCGGCCGCCGATAAGCGAATCCCTTTGTCGGCTTGAATGGTCACGTCCGGGCCATCGAGCACAATCGACGCCGCACCCGTAGTCAGTGTGATCTTCTCGTCCACCATCTCGATCCAAGTCTCGCGCGGCTTGATCTTTGGATCCTCTTGCTTGGGGATCTTCAAGTCCTTCGCCTTGACGATTTGGACCAAATGCTGCTCGCCAGCGTGAAGCGCATCCACGCTGCGCACCACCCCCAAACGATGTTCGCCGACCACCTCCAGGCGCTCTTTGCCCACGCGCCGCGTCTCGTTGTTCTTCACCAACTTCATGAGATTGCGCTGGCCTTGGAGCGCCACCAGCTCCTTGTCCTTCTGATCGTCAAAAAACAGCTCGTTGTAATGACCGTCCACGAAGGGGCTGGTTTGACTCTTCAACCCTGAGTGCGTCTTGCAATCGGGCAGCTTGTAAGGCTGCTTGGCGGTGGCGTTGTAGAGCCGCCCCACGATCAATGGCTGGTCGGGGTCGCCATCGAGAAACCCCACGAGCACTTCGTGCCCGACGCGCGGCAGCATGACGCCACCGTAACCGGGGCCGGCCCAGCCCTGTGCAGCCCGCAACCAACAGCTGCGGCTGTCGTCGAATTCGCCCTCCCGATCCCAATGAAAGCGAACCCGGACGCGGCCGAGCTCGTCGACGTGGATCTCTTCGCCTTTGGGTCCCATCACGAGCGCGCTTTGCAGCCCATCGATGCGAGGCTTTCGCGTCCGCTTGGGTAGGCGAAACGGGTCCTGACTGAACACCGCCACGCCCACGACCACCAGCTCACCGCTGGCGTTACCGATCGTCTGGCATTCGACGACCAACAGCTCCTGATCAGCCACGTCTGCGCGCGGATGGTTGGGAGCGCTACCAACTGAGAAACGCATCCCCACCGACAGATGGATCATGTTGGTTTCGAAATGGACGAAGCGTCGCTTGTATTGCGCTGACACCAGGGTCTTGTCAGCTAGCCATGCGCCATAAGGATCGACATGGCGTGCCACACTCCTATCGTCTGCCACGGGTGTCTCGCCCCCGCCTTCGGTGTCGATCAGAAAGCCGCCCGGCGAAAAGTGGTATTGCTCCCAGCTCTTCTCTGGCTCGCTCGACACCGTTGATTGAGATGCGGCCCGCCGCTCCGTATCCGGCCTGCGCCAATCCCAGTCGCGTATCGTGACTTGGCCCGAACGTGAAGCCTGTCCGACCTGGATCTTGGTGACGTAATGCCCAACGTCGGCATCGGGGGGACTGTCGTGATAGGGGTACGGGCCGAGCACACCGGCGTTGGGTTGTTCCCGAAAAACCACTTGGGTTACGCGCTTCTTCGCGTCAGGTGGCGTCTCGAAGCTGTAAGCGATACCGGCTTCTTCGAGCAGCCTGCTCAGGAACGCCAGATCGCTCTCGCCATACTGCACTCGGTATTCGAGCTTGGGATGCTCTTCTTCGGTCTTCATCGCGAAGTCGATGCCCCATTCGGCCATCAGCTGCTCGGTGATCTCGACCGCCGAGAGGTGCTGGAAGACGCGTTGATTGCGCCGCTGACTGAGCAGCCAGAGGTTGGGGACGATCTCCAAGACGTAAGTGCTCACCCCGTCTTCTTTTGCCGTTGAGCGCGCCAGCTCGATGCTCTTGCAGACCCCAGTCCAGACCCGATCGACGCGGCTGCTGGCCCGCAAGCCGGCCGAAAATCCGACGATGTGCTCGAGCTCGAGATCAGGTTTTTCCGAGCGCGCCGTAACCGTGGCCACAAAGGGCCGCGACACCTCCTCGTGCACGGACAGCTGCACGACGAAGAGCGATTCCTCTCCGCATTTGAGCTGCAGCTCGGCGTGCTGGTGGCTGTAGTCGGCCATAACGGTGTCAGCGAATGATGGTCCACGCTCCTTCGATATGGCTCACGGTCAAGCCTATTTGCAGCAACTCGTCAGCTGCGCTGCCCTGGACGACAGGGGCACGGCCGGAGCGGGTGAGCTCAACCAAACGGCCGCCCGCACGGGGGTGCAGCTCCAACTCATCCGGCGTGCAGCGCTCAAGCTGCCAATCGGTTTGCTCGAAGAACGGGTTGATCGCGCTGCGTTCAGCAGCAACCACGCGGCCTACGCCCACGTCCAATGCCCGCGCCAATTCCTCGTCTCGCTTCTCTAGCAGGGCCATGACGCCATCCAGATCGCCGGCAGCACAAGCATCTTGAAATCGCGTGAGCAGCGCTTCGATCGCTGGCCGATCGGCCTCGCTGAACGCATCCGCATCCTGCCAAAGCCAGCGGCCGTGTCGGGCTTGGGGTTTGATCGGTTGCTGCACCAGAGACTGAAAACCACCACCAGCTAGTGGCGCGCTCGACTGGCTCCATTGATACTCGAGCAGCTTGCCACCATCGCCAGGATGTTTGCCATGAGCGCCTTCGTGGACGCGCAGCTCGAGCTTGGCGCGCGGGTCGAGCTCATCGCCACCGGACAGCGGAGCCACCGACACCTCGAGCAGATTGCTTTCTTCCTCGATGATCATCGGGTTGAGCTTGGTCTGCGTAATGGTGTCGGGCAGCTCGAGGCTGCGCACCACCACACCTCCATTGAGGACCGCTTCGTAAGCAACCTGCTCACTGCGAAGCTCGACCACGACGATGGTGTACGTATTCATAGCGCGCTCAGAGCTCGTCGATCCCCAGCCAGCCGCGGAGTTTGTTTCCGGGAACGAGGTTGACGGTTTTGGGTCCCCATGTGCGTTGCTTGAAGAGCTTCTTCGATTGGGCCTTGCGCATGGTTTTGATGCCGAAGTAGATCTCGACCACCGCCGGATCCCAGGCCCAATCGACCGAGGCCTGCGGCGGATCGACCGGGCTGCGATCGGCCTTGGGTTTGATGTTCATCGTCAGGGTAGTGCTACCTGAAGCGCCCGTTCCGCACATCTCTTTGGACAGTAGCCACACGTCGACAGAGACTTTGGCTGTTGCCGAGCCGCCGGCCTTACCGCTCCAGTCACCCTTCAGATTGTCCGGACCGCTGCGGCCGAAAGACAGCTCGCCGGTGATCGAACCGCCCACCTCGACTTTGACAGCCGCACCGAGCAGTTTGTCGAGAGCCCAGAGCAGGATCCCCAGCGGCGGATTGAACAGCTTGGCGATATGGTAGAGGTGCACTTCGCCGCCAGCCTTGCCGCCAATGAAGGGGCTGCCACGCAGCTTGAGGTCGTAGTGGTAAAAGGCGCGATGGTCGGCGGGGTTCTCTTTCCATTGGGCTGTGCCCCCGATGTAGATGTTCGAGTCGAACACCAGCGAGACCTTTCCCCTCGACATTTCTTGGAAGACCCCGAACTTGGTGGCATTGAACGCCTCCCAAAAACCCAGGTTCTTGAGGCCGAAGCCGAACTCGATCGACAGCTTGTCATTGGGATAAGACAGGACTGTGTACTTGTGCGGCGCACCGGAGCATGCGCTGGCCGTGATGTTGACGCGTCGTGGCGGGGCCTTGGCAGCCCAGGAAAACCCTTTGACCTGAGCTTGCAAAGGCAGCGCAAACTTCTCTTGCTTCATCGACTTGACGATTGAGTCGCTCTGCTCGAAGTTGTGGCTCGCCGAGTCGAAATCATGCTGCAGGGCAGTGGTATCCGAGCCGGCCGGCGCGGCCTCGAGCGCACGCTTTGCCTGGTCCATTTCGGCCTTGGCCTCATGCCATCCCTCGAGCTTGTAGAGCTCCTGGCTGCCGCGCCCTAGGGCACCTCGGTAGTTGTTGACGGCGCTGGTGATGTCATTGGTCGTAAAATCGATTTGTGCGCGCCAGGGGTGATAGAGCCAGCCCTTGATTGCGGTGAAGCTCGACTCGCCTACCTTGTTTTCGGTCCCGCTCGGCTTGCCCACGATGGTCCAGCTGGTGTGCTTGTCGCACTTGTCGTGAACCTGGGCTTTGAGCGTGACCACATCGTCATTGACGAGGACGAATTTGCCCTCGGCATCTTCCTTTCCCCAAATGTCGAGCCGCGGCCGTGGGTCGTCATCTTCGGCGCGCTCAAGGGCCGTCGGCCAATTGCCAGCCGCCGCACCTTTTCGACCAAAGCCGCCAAACATGGCGGCCCGATCGGGCCGTTCCGGGTAGTCGGGCACCACCTCGAGAACGTGAAAATCATCCCGCCGTTCATCCTGACAGGGCTCTCGCGGTGACTTGGGATGCATGCAATGAACCAGCGTGGCCACCAGCTCGCAGCGCTTCAGCTCGTCAGGCGGAGCTGGCGCATAACCCGGCACCGAGGGAGGGGTGTAATCCACGGTCTCGAGCGCTGCCCGCGCCATCCGCTGGGCCATCTCTTTGCGCGGATCGGCAGCGTGGCCTTTGAAGATTCCGTGCGCTGGTAGCGCAAATGGCTCAGGCTTGGGCGCGGCCGCTGGCGCCGAGCCTGGATTGAGGTGCACCTTCTTGCCTTCGATGATGCAATCGGCCCCGACAGCTTTTATCGAGATGTTGCCGCTGGCCTCGATGCGAAGGTCTTTGTCGTCGAAGGCGACGGTCGCCTTTCCGGTGGTGAAGATGATGCGCTTGCTCTTCATCTCCAGGGCCGTGTCGAGCACCCCGATGTCGGGTTGGTCCTGCCGCAACAGTTTCAGCTCATCGCCATCTTGCGGCTTGCCCACGTCGTCGTGAGCGGTGTTCGGCGTCTTGATGGTCCGCAACAAGTAGCGGTCGCCGACGAGCGTGGCGTCGAGCTTCGCGGTAACCATAGACCGACTCTCACCCACCAGGCTCATGTGATCCCGGCCCACCCGGTCAGTCTCGTACTGCTTCACCAGCTTCTGCAGATCGGTCTCGGCCTGGACATAAAAGAGCTCTTCACCAGCCTTGTCCTCGAGCATCAGCTCACTGAAGCCATCTGCCTCAGGCGATGAGTCACTCTTGAGGGTGCTGCGGGTGCGGTGCTCCGGCAAAGCGTAAGGAACGCGATTGATCGCGTTGTAGACCCGGCCGACCACCACGGGCAGATCTGGGTCGCCCTCCATGAAGCCAACCAGAACTTCCTGACCAACCCTGGGCAGCATGACCGCCCCAAAGCCCGGGCCCGCCCAGTCCTGACTTACCCGAAGCCAACAGGAGCTCTTGTCATCGAACTTGCCGTCACGGTCCCACAGGAACTGCACTTTGACGCGACCCAGCTCATCGACGTGAATCTCCTGCCCTGGCGGCCCAGTAACCACAGCGCTCTGCACCCCGACCGCGCGCGGCTTGGGCGTCTCGAGAGCAGGCCAATAGGGCACGTCGGCAAAAACCGCTTCAGCTTGGTAGACCCACTTGTCGTTTACGACTCCTTCGAGGTTGAAGCCGGTGATCAGCAACCGCTTGTGATTACCCAAATCGGCGCGCGGATGATGATTGAACGAGCACACCATGCCCGGACCCAAATCCAAGCAGTTCGTCACGAATCGAACGACGCGTTTGGCTACCCGCACGGAATGAAACCCGCGCTCCGCGAGCTCGCCGCCAATCTCCTTTTGTAAGTGCCGATAGGGGTGGGGGGCATCCGCGAGCGGCAACGCGCCCTCGCCGCGCGCTTTGAACGCGCCAGGGACGTAGTGGTATTGCTCGTAGAAGTCCTCGGGCTTTGGGGCGGCTTTCTCTTCCGTCGCCAACAAGGGCAGGTCGAGCTTGGCGCGAAAATCGAAGTCGCGAACAGTGAACCGGCCGGGCGCGATGTTGTGCTTGATGCGCAGCTGCGTGGCGAATTCCTCTTGGGCCGCCTCGTTGGGCTCGTCGACGTAATGGATTGGCAGCTTGCGCGGCTCGTTCTCGTGCACTCCATCCGACAACGCCAACTTGAGAGGAACAGCGCTGAGCGGCTCGGCTTGTTCACTGCTGTCGTCGTGCTTGTCACCTGCGTCGTTGACCGTCGTCCAACCGCAGCGCAACGCATCGGGAGACTCGGCTGCGCGGCGCGCCTTGTCACGCTCTTCACGCTCTTTCTGTTCTGCTTCTTGTTTGGGGTCGCGACGACTGAAAGGATTGGCCCAAGCCAGCGCTCTACGCACGACCCCTTTTTCGACTGGTTTTTCGGTCTTGGTGCCATCCTGCCAACCATCGCCAGCTGAACCCTCGAACTTGAAGTAGTAGCTAATTCCAGCCCATTGCATGAGCCGACACATGAAGTCGTAGTCGGTCTCGTCATACTGAACGACCATCTCGTGCTTGCGGTAGTAGCCATTGAGCTCGCTCAGGGCGTCGATGCCCCATTCGTCCAGCAGCTGTTTGATGATCTCAGGCACTTTCTGATGCTGGAAAATGCGTGTCTCGCGACGCTGCGTGGTCAGCCACAAGGTTGGCGCGATGTGCAGAAAATAGGTCGATTCGCCCTCTGGATCGGCGTGAAGTTGCTCTGCATGAACGCAGATCCCGGTCCAGCGACGTGCACCGAACTGAGCATGCAGCTGCCCACCGGCGACTTGAAACAAGGCGGCCTGACCCACGATCTTTTCGAGATCGAGGTTGGCGTTGGGGCTGTTGGCGATCACCTGGATGCTGAACAGCTTGGACAAGCCCTCACGAACGCTGAAGCGGCGCACCGAGAGCTTCGCATCGCGATCAACAACCGCAAGGCTCAAGTGCTGCTCTGCAACGACGTGCGCCATCAGTCGAGCTTCCAGAAGACCACGTGGCGGCAGCGCCAGGGCGCTTTGCCGATAGCGTGGTGTTGATCCCACAAATCGAGATGTCCTTGAGCCGGCACGCCCTCGATCGCGAAGAAACCCAACAATCCGATGCGCCCTTGCAGCTGCTGCTCGATTTGTTGTGAGGCGCTGAGCTGCTGTGCGTCAGCATCCTCAGGGCGGGGGCTCAAATCGATGCCTTCGTGCTCGAAGGTTGGACGGCCCCATTGCTCGCTCAAGAAGTCTGCAACGTCCCGCGCGCCGCGCCCAAGTCCATGAGGGCACAAGCTCGCTCGATAACCGAAGCGGCCCAACAAGAACCCACGCCCATCGCCGCCGCTATTGGTCAGTGTCGCAATTTCGGCCCTGCTGGAAACCATGCGGTTGGCCAGCACCAAGGCCTCGCACATCCGCACCGCGCTGGTGCAAATATCGCGGTGCAGCCCTTTGCGAGCGACCACACGCGAGCAATGGTGAACGCTCTCCGGCTTCGTTTGGAAGTGGAGCTTCAGCTCATCGAAAACCGGCTTGTTGAGTTTCATACGGCGCTGGCTGGCCGCAACGTGAGAGGCCAGCGAAGCTCCGAGCATACGACAAATGCGAGCAGGGCGGCCATCGACCACCCTGCATCGCACAGCTTTCGAGCGAGCTGCGAGCGCTACTTCACGTAGACGCGGCCTGCGGCCATGCCTTGGCCGGCACGCGCAGTGAAGACCGCTCTGACGTTGGCCCCGAAGGGGAACTTCCAGTGGTAGCAACTGCCGCCACCACCGAGCACGGCGTTGCCACCCTTTGCCTTGTCTTCAGCCAACACCGGATTCGGAATACCGGGAATGGGCTGCTGCAGGATGAACTGGATATGAACATCCTGAATCCCCGCTGCGGCTGCGATGGCGCCGTAGCACTTGTTGGGCATCATCTGGAAGGCTTGCTCGAGACGCTGACCTTGTGCGAATTGGCCGGCGATGACCGGCGTCAACGGTTGCATCCCACGCATGTTCTGCTGGGCCATGTAAGCCAACGGAGCCGTTGCGAAGGTAGCCGCAGCTGGATTGAGCACAGTGGCCATTCCGCCACCACCGGGTGGCGTCCCACCTGGAGGCGGCGCGGTGCCGGGAGGAGGCGCGGTGCCAGGAGGCGGTGCGGTGCCACCAGGCGGAGGGAAGGGGAAGGGCCACGGAACGCCGGGCTGGGTGCCTGGCGGGGCCGTACCGGGAGGCGGAGGCGCGGTGCCGGGAGGTGGCGGCGCGGTGCCAGGAGGTGGCGGATAGCCCGGTGGCGGCGCAGTGCCTGGAGGTGGCGGCGCGGTTCCAGGAGGTGGCGGCGCGGTCGGCGGTGTGCCAGGCGGGTAGCCCGGTGGATAGCCTGGCGGGGTACCAGGCGGCTGGCCATAGCCCGGCGGCTGGCCATAACCTGGCGGGGTACCAGGCGGCGGCTGGCCATAACCTGGGGGCTGGCCATAGCCCGGCGGTTGACCGTACTGGTTGTTGTTCTCCGCGTATTGAGGATCACGTTCGGGCGGACAGCCCAACATCGCGATCGCGGTGATGGTAAAAACAGCTGCAATACCTGCCGTTCGAAGCACCGGAGACCTCCTACGGTCGTCTTTTTCTGTGTCGGCTCCGCCAATACGGCGGGCCCAAGGAATGGTTAATCAGCGAGCACCCAAACAAGGGCCTCACAGGTTAGACTCTTTTTTGCGCCGTTGCGATGATCGTCGCACCGAACGAGCACGAAACCGCCGCTCTACTTGCGCTTGCTGTACACCTGTACCGCGATCGGACCGGCGCCCGTTCGGGCCTTCGCCTCGATGACAGCAGGACCGGCAAAGGGGAAGGGATTGGTGAAACAGGCGCTCTTCTTGCCGATGGTTGCCAGCGGACCGCTCTCGCCGTCCTGCGCCAGCACAGCCATCGCCAGGAAGGGTGCGAACAGAGGATTGGCGGCAACGCCAGCGCCACCCAGATGCGGCTTGAGCACCAAATCGAGCTCAGACACGTTCGGGTACGAAGCCCCGAGGAAACTGTAGCAATAACCAGGCTGCAGGGTGACCGGGATGGTCAGCGTGCCACCTTCGGGCACGACCTGACAGCTGTAGCTCGTCTCGGCAGTCATGCCGCGACCGAGATCCTGTGCTTCGCGCGCTTTGATGGCCATTTGAAGGGCCAGATGAATGTTGCCGTCGCAGGGTTGTGCTGCAACCG
>CAZRGL010000013.1:0-14835 GCA_964599485.1 uncultured Polyangiaceae bacterium | reverse complement strand
GGGCCCCCCCGCGGGCCCCGGCCGGGGGGGGGGGGCGGCGGCCCGCCCCCGCGGCGCCGTTGTGATGTAACCGCCATCGAGCCCACCGTCGGGATAAGGGGTGACGGGAGTATCAGGCTCACCGGGGCAAGCGACCGTGCCAAGCAGGAGCGCTGCCGTAAAAGGTGCGCAAATCCAAAAAGCCGAGCGCGAAGTGTCACGAGACATGGAAAAAATCCTCCTGGGCGATTCATAGCACGCGCGACGCAAGGAAGGATGCTGCACACAAAAAAACGGCCACCGCTTGGGTGGCCGCTTTGATGCGTGCTCGCGGCAAATCAGAAACTCGCCGCTTCAGCTCGTCACACAGCGTCTTTGCAGACCTTGATGGGACGCGCTCGCACAGACTTGCTGGCTGGCTTGGCTTTGAACATGACCTCTTCGCCGGTGAAGGGGTTGATGCCCTTGCGCGCCTTGGTGGCCGCCTTCTTGACGACGGTGAACTTGGCAAAACCGGGAAGGGTGAAGACGCCCTTCTTCTTCAGCTCCTTGCCTGCAACGGAGTGCAGGGAGTCCAACAAGGACTTGACGTCCTTCTTGGTGATGGAGTCGTCGGTGGCATCGGCAATCGCCTGAATGATCTGGGTCTTCGTCATCGGTCGTTTGGCAGCTCTGGTAGTAGCCATGAATATCCTCCTTGAGCCCGCGTGAGGTCGGGTCTCGAAATCACCGCGTCTGTTGTGGTTCAACGCAGAAAACGCCGGGAAACAACCACATCGACCAAGCGATCGGAAGCAAAAAGAGACTCGAGCGCTGCGACGCACGCTGGCTCTGGACACCGTCAGCGAGATGTGGCTAGCTTCCCGGCGCGATGCCTCCCACCGAGATGCTCGTGTTCATCACCTTGGCAACGTTGGCTGTTTGCTCCGCTGGCGTGGTGGCCTTTGCGAGCAATATCATTCACTCCGCGCTGGCCTTGCTCGGGACCTTCTTGGGTGTGGCTGGGATGTACATCACCCTTTCCGCGGACTTCCTCGCAGCCACCCAGGTGCTGGTCTACGTGGGCGGAACACTCACGCTGATTCTCTTCGCCGTGATGCTCACCGCACGCATCACGCAGCTCAAGGTGTCCAACCCCTCACAGGGCATGCTGCCAGCTTTTGCGCTCGTCGCAATCGTGCTTCTGGCGTTGGGCCGGGTAGCCGCCACGACCAACTGGGCGATCAATACGCAGCCCAGCAATCCCTCAACCCAGAAGCTCGGCCATGCTTTTCTCGGCGCCTACTTGCTGCCTTTCGAAATCGCATCTGTGGTGTTGCTGGCCGCTATGATCGGCGCCGTGGTGATGGCGCGCCGCGCGGTCAAGCGCAGCTGGGAGAAGGAGTAGCTGCCGTGGAACTTGGGCTGGTTCACTACCTCTCAGTCGCCGCAGTGCTGTTCGGCTTTGGTCTGCTGACGGTCATGACCCGCAAGAACGCCGTGGGCATCTTGCTCGGGGTGGAGCTCATCC
Source organism: uncultured Polyangiaceae bacterium (assembly GCA_964599485.1). Taxonomy (GTDB): domain Bacteria; phylum Myxococcota_A; class Polyangia; order Polyangiales; family Polyangiaceae; genus JAPYTK01. The sequence goes on along the minus strand of CAZRGL010000013.1, from coordinate 13,346 downwards.
TCAACGCGGCGGCGCTCAACTTCATCGCCTTCGAGCACTTCGTCGTTGGCGATGTGGGCGGCCAAATCTTCACGGTCTTCATCATCGTGCTCGCCGCCAGCGAGGCGGCCATTGCGCTAGCCATCGTGCTGACGGTCTACAAGAATTATCGCACGATCATGGCCGACCGGCTGACCTCGCTACGGGGCTAGCGTCAGCCACCATCTGTGGCGGCAGGCACGCGAAAATATGGCAGATAGATGCGATGCTTGCCGGGTCCGAGCGAGCGCCACTCGGGCACCTCGAAAGGCACGTCCACATCGCAAGGCTCCGCTTCCCAGCGCAGCTCTATGCCCGGGAACTTCTTGAGGAACACCTCTCCAGCACGCGGATTCGTCGTGACCATGTAGATGATGAAGACCCCAGTGTCGGGGCGGACGATGCGCGTAACCAAACGGTACCAGGCAAATCGGTCGAGCGCCCATTGCGGCTCAGTCTCCTCGAAGGGAAACGGATCCCAGAAGACGCCATCGAAATGCCCGCGGTAGCGCGACCAGTCGACCTCTTGCCACGTGCAGTTGTGAATGGTGACGCCTGGTTTGTCCTCCCAGCCGAGCTCGACCATGTGCTGATAGATCTGCGGATGGGGCTCGATGATGGTGTGGGTGGCGGGCTCATGTCGTTGAATGGCGTCGTCGACGAGACCACAGCCAAAACCGACATTGAGGATGTTCCCGCCCCCGCGACAAATGATGGCGGCGCTCTTCTCCATCATCGGCTTTTCAAACTGCACCATCACATAGGCGTCACCGCCCTTGCCCTTGGTGAGCAAGTTGCCGTGCTCGTCCCACCAAACATCCTTCTGGGTGAAGTCCTCAGTCATCGCGAAGCGATTGTACGCGCGCGCGCCAGCGAATGACGAGTCGAGACTACTTTGCTCGCTGGCGACGAACCATGTCTGCCATGCGCGTGACCAGGCCGCCGACGACAATCTTGAGGGTCTGACGCTCGAGCTTGCGACGCTTCTTGGGGCGCCCCCCTACGCGCAGGTGCGACCGGGCGGTCTTGCCCCCTTTGATGCTCGCCCTCATCGTCACGGTGAGTCGCAGCACGTCCTCGTGGGTTTCCCAGCGCAGCTGGGTCACCTTGGCGGTCAACTTGACGGTACTCTTGGACTTGCCCCATTTGGCCCGACGGGTGGCGCGCTTGAGCATGCGGCGAACCATCTTCGCGACCCGTTTGGCGTCGTCGCCGGCGCGCACTTCTACCGCGCTCCACTCGACGCGCGAGCGGCGGGCCTGGGCCGGTGAGCTCGACGTCAGCAGCACGGCAACCAGAAGCAAGCCGAGCAAACACAAACGCCATCGCCAAAAGGACATTGCCGCAGGCTACAGAGGCGACCTGATGCGGGCCAACAACGCCGGGCGGCACACAACAGCAGCCGCGCCCGAGCGCGTTCCTGCTATTGCTTACCCATGCCTCGTTTCGCTCGCCGCGCGCCGCTGACCGTCGCTACGTTGCCCCTGTTTGTGGCCCTCACGAGCTTGTCCGCTCATGGCGCTGCCAAGGATCCCTCACGCTGGACCGCCGCTACGCCCGAGGCGCTCATCACCCGTGCACGAGACGCGGCCATCAAGGGCGGCGTCGACAGCTTGGCGCGACTGGTGTTGATCGCGTCGCTCAACGAAGACGCGGGGGCCAGAAGCGCACGGGCGGCGTTGCGGTCGGTGGCGCGCTCGTCCTCAGCAGTGGCGAACGACGCAAAATGGTTGGCGCTCACGTTGGAGCCCGCCAAGCAGCGACCCGCATGGGCGGGCATCGGAAAGCTGCCCTACGATGGCACTGCCGAGCAAGGATTGGTGGGCTCTTTTGCAGTACTCGGCCCCTTCGAGAACACCGGCGGCGGGCTGAGCCGAAAAGAGGGACCGGAAAGCGCGGGGCATGATTTCCGTTCCGCGGACTACTCCTGGGGCGTGTACGCCGTGCGCACCCGGCGAACCCTGCTCAGCTCGATGAGCCCGCGCGGCCTGCCGCTCGATCTATATGTGCATCCGCGCAAGGAGTCGTGCTCGTACCTCAGCACCGTGGTCGCTGTAGCAGCGGCCGAGCGCTTGACGATTCGCGTCGCAACCGCTGGCGCGTTTCGCTTGCGCTGGGATGGCCACGACTTGTTGAAAGACGACGAAGTGCACGAAGCCCTGAGCGTCGACCGCGCGGCGGTGAATGTGGAGGCGACCAAGGGTGACCACCTGCTCACCCTGAAGGTCTGCAGTGCCGCTCGACCAGACGACGGGCGCGTTCGTGTGCGGCTCACCGACGCCTCTGGAAAGCCAGCAGCGCTCCAGACCTCTTCGGAGCTAGCACGTCTGCAACGCGTGCTGGAGCGTAGCCGAAAGAGGACTACTGCGCCCACCTCGAGCCCAGGACGTACCTCGCTGGCAAAAGCGCTGGCGCTCGGCCCCGAGCCCAGCCCACGACGCGCGCTGGCAGCCGCACTGTTACGTACGCTGGGAGGAGCAGAGGACACGCAGAGTCTCAAGTCGCCCGGTTTGCTCGATCGGGTGATGGACAGCCCTGATCGAAACACCGACCAATTGTTGATGTGTGGCTACGTCACACCGTTCAGCGCCAACCGGAGCGGCTGGCTACAACAAGCACTCGAGCTGGCCAAGAGCTCTGGGGACGACGCGGCGCAAGCGTTGGCACAGCGCGCCCTCACCTTGGCACGATTGCGCGCTGGATTGGGAGACTTGGCAGAGACCAGCGTTCACGCTCCGCCCCTGAGCAAAGCGCAAGATGCCCATGCCAAATGGCTTCGGGCATACGTCAAAGAGCGCCTCTCCGGCAGTGGTCTGAAGCAAGCGGCACTCGATGAAATGCTGGCCATTGCAGGAGCGCAGGGCGGCAACACGCCGGTGAGCGTGTGGCGGGCGATCGCACGATTGAGCCGACGCGGCCGACCGCGCACCTACCTCGGTGCCTTGCAACGCCTGACCGAGCAGCTACCAGAGGTGGCCGGGCAACAGTTCGTTGCAGCCCACCGCTTCATGGGCGCCGAGAGCATGGAGAAGGTTGCCATGCCGCTGCTGCTACAGCAGCACCACGCCAACGAGGTGATTCGCATCGCGCAGCTTCTGTTGAAAGCCGGCCGGTACCGAGCAGCCCGTGAGGCCTTCGAGCTTGCAACCCTGTTGGCACCCAACCGTTCCGCCGCCCATCGCGGCTTGGCCCGGTCGCTGCAAGCCACCACATCTGTCGCCCACAACGCGCGCATCATCGAGGCCCTCGAGCGAGCCCGCGAGCTCGACCCTCGTGATGCTTCGATTGGCGCCGAGCTGGCCTTTCGAAAGGGCGAGCAAAAGGACACCGACAAGCTCGGACAAGACGCTGCTCATATCGTGGCTCCCGCGGTGTTCTTGAAACGGGCAAAAGACAACCCGGCCAAGAAGGGGTTGTTCGAACGACAGCTGCATTGGCGGCGGGTGGTCCGCTTTCACGGCGACAAGCGCGTCTCACAAATGATGCACTATGCGCGGGAGATCATCATCGAGCCGCGCACCGAGAACGAGCGTTACGAGCGAATCCCACGCAGCGGCCGCGGCACGCAGCTCTTGCTCGCCCGGTTGCACCGGCCAGATGGCTCGGTGGTGCCGCCCGAGGAACAAGAATCTACCGGCGCCATGGTGCGCTGGCCGAAGTTGAAGCGTGGCGATGTCGTCGAAATCGCAATCCGAACCTGGACGCCCGGACCTGTGGGCCGGCGGGGCGACCCACCGTTCTACTTCATCGACTACGTCGGATCGGTAGACACCCACCCGGTTCTCCACAACGAGGTGGTGTTCGACGCGCCGCTGGGCGCGCCGCTCGCTTTCGACATTGTCGGCGGCAAAGCCGATGACACTCAGGTCGAGACCCGTGACGGCAGACGGATCACGCGGCTGGTCTGGAACAATCCTCCGCGTATCGCCGACGAGCCGCTCGCACCGAGATTGAGCGAGCTGCTGCCGGTGGTGGTCGGCTCGGTGTACCCCAAGTGGACCGATTTTCTGAAATGGTATCGGGGCGCCATCGAAGGCTTCACGACCCCTGACGATAAGATCAAGCGGCTCGCTATCGAGCTGACCGAAGGCAAGCGCAGCCGTGAGGACAAGCTCAACGTCTTGTTCAACTATGTCGCCGACGACATCCGCTACGTCAACTACACCTCGGGCGAGTGGTGGCTACCCAACCGCCCCCAGCATCTGCTCGCCCGACGACAAGGCGACTGTGACGACAAGGCCATGTTGCTCATCAGCTTGTTGCGCTCGGTAGGGATCGAGGCGCACGAGGTGTTGGTACAAACCCGCTACACGGCCCAGCAGCGCGTGCTGATGAAAGCAAGAATCGCGGTGCCGATGTTCGATCACGGCATCATCTTCTTGCCCGACGAGCAGGGTGAGGGCGGGCGCTTCTTGGACGCGACCAGCCCCCAGAGCCGCATCGGCCCTCTGCCTTCGATGGACGCTCGCGCTGTCGCTTTGCCAATCCGTAACGCCCAAGGTCCGCGCATGCTCCCACAGAGCTCTTCCAAGGAGCATGGAGCGGACGCGCAATGGACGATCGAGATAGAGACCTCCGGTGCCGGCAAGCTCAGCGCAACCGAGCGTCACACGGGCGATTCGGCCTTCTTCTTGCGCAACAACTTGCAACAAGCCGACGCGAGGGCCCAGTGGGTGGAGAGCAACGTGTTGTCGCGTTGGCTGTCCAACGTTCAGCTCGAGCCAACGGTCGCGTTCGACGGTGAGCTTGCAAAGGGTCAGGCCACCTTGGCCTTCAAAGGACGCTCGGAGTCACTCGCCCGGCGCGAGGGCAAAGACTTGATCGTCGCGATTGCGCCGCGCGTGGCCATTACCGCCCAGCTCGCTCCTTTGCTCAAGCGCACGTTGCCGGTGGTACTGCCGCCGCGAATGGCGCCCAATCACCACAACATGACCGTCGAGCTGGTGGCGCCCAAGACCCATCGCTTTGCTGAGCTTCCGCCCGACATCGAAGCAAACGGCGGCGCGTTCGGCTCGGCGAGCGTGGCCTTTACGCTATCTGCGAACAAGCAGCGGGCCACCATCAAGCGATCCCTTGCCTTCGAAGCTTCGCGCATCGAGGTGGCCGACTACCCGGCCTGGAGAGCTTGGCTGCGCGGCATCGACCGCTTGCTGCAACGCTCGATTCGACTCGTTCCCAAGAACTAGCAGCGGCTCAGCCCGCAGCCATCCCCCGAAGCTGAGCGTCTATCTCAACGCAGAAGTGCCTCCAGCTCCTTGGGTAAGGAAGATTGGGTTGTGAAGCGCGCGAGCTGGGCATCCCCACGCCAGCCGATGCGGCTTGCGTGCAGAGCGTGGCGGCCGAGCTCGGGACGCGGCGTAGCCCCATACAGCACGTCTCCGACCAAGGGCGCGCCGATGGCTGCAAAGTGCGCCCGAATCTGATGTCGGTAACCCTGCGCCATGCTCACATCCACCAGCACCAAGCCTCGTTTGCGTCGGATGATGCGATAGCTCGTTTGCACCATGCGACCACGACGTCGAACCACCGCTACGCGCCGGCCGTTGCTGGGATCGGGCCCCAGACGTAGCTCTATCGTTGCGGAAGGCGCGAGCTCGCTGGTGGCGGTGGGCTCACAGATTGCCAGATAACGCTTGTCGAGCTCGCCAGCACGTATCGCCCCGGTGAGCTTCTCGAAGCACTCTTGATTACGGGCAGCCATCAACAAGCCCGAGGTGTTGGTGTCGAGACGGTGACAGAGACCGGGCTCGCGGGTTGAATAGCCCACGCTCGCCATCTCTGGGTAGCGAGCAAGAAGACCGTTGGCTATGCATCCGAGCTCTCCGGAACGAAGCGGCGCACTGGCGACTCCCGCTGGTTTGGAGACGATGACTAGGTCTTTGGTTTCGCGAACCACATCCAGAGCGAGCGACACATCTGGGCAGGCCACCAGATCGAGCTCCGAGAGCTGCAAGCTCACCTCGATGACACTGCCCGCTGCAGCCACATCACCTTTTCGACAGCGCGCGCGCCGACCATCCTGGGTGAGTAGCTGGACGCGCCCCGAGGCAAAAAGCTTGCGAGCCACCGCGCGTCCCAAACCGTCGATTTGACTCACCAGCAGCTTGTCGAGGCGCTGACCCTCGAGATCTGCAGTAACCTCGACACGTACCGGCTGACCCTCCATCTGTAGACTAGGGCAGTGGGCCGCTCCAACTAAGCCCCCAAGCCGGAGGCAGCCCATCGAGCACCAAGCCGACGGGCCCAGGCTGGGGCATCAGGTAGCGTGGCCAGGCAATTTCGGCTTGTTTCGACTTGTCCGGCTTCGGCTCGTCTGGGGCGCTCGGGCGGGTAAAGAACCAGGCTAGCCCTCCGCCCAAGAGCAATCCTCCACCGGCCGCCGCCACCCAGCCGCGTGTCTTGGTTGGGGTGGTCTCACCAAAGAGGAGCGGGCTCGCCGCAGAAGCGCCAGCCAAACCACCGAGCAGGAAACCCAGATCGATTGTCAGCATGCGCGACACATCGGGATGGAGGTTGACCGCAGCGGCCGCCGCCACCATCCAACCCGCTGCTGCTCCGTAGCCCATGCCAGCAAAAGGCACCTCGTCACTGACGCCCGTGATCGCAAACTCGGTCAGTCCACCAATCACGACGCCCAATGCGCCACCGGAGTGCGCCATTGCCGCACCCCCATCACCCATCCCACGGGCAAGTAGACCCACCGTCGACAAAGTCAACCCAGTCGCCGAGGCGATCAAGCCGAAGGACCACGGCTCGTCATCACTTGCCGATGGTGTACCGCCAAAGCGACGCTCATAGATGAGGTGCCCCGCTACCGCTGGCCACCAAGCACCTGCGGCGAGGTACCAGGCATCACCAACGCCGACGTCCCATTCGTCCGCGATGATGACGGCGCTACCCAGGCCCACTCCAGCACCGACCGCCAAGAGGGGGTAGAGCAACCGCGGATCGTCGGATTGGCTCGAGCGCTGCAGCGAGTAGCCCACGAATCCGCCGAACAGGGTTGCGTTGGTGGCCAAGATGACGCGGCCCATGCTTCGAGCGGGCGCCGCTAGCTCGGAGCTAGACAGCTCAGGGCGGCGCGGCGTTGGCGATGGGCTGCTCGAGGCGCCGCGCACGATGTCCCGCAGCATCACCACGGCCCGAACCGATAGGTCATCGCCGGAAATGCGCTCCACGCGGCTGCGAAGCACCTTCGAGCCAGGCGTTGCGGCCACGATGCGCAGCTCGAGCGCTCGAGACTTGCCTGCCTTCTTCTTGATGCGGAGCTCTGGCGCGATGACGAGCTTGCCGTGTTGCTCAGCAAGGTCGCGCAGGACATGTTCTTTGGCTGGTCGCTGCCGCAGCTCCGCTCCGGAGAGGTCGACCACGAGACCCAAATCCTGCGCCGTATCCATCAGAAGCGCGTTGAGCGTCGCCCGGTGCTTGCGCAGCGATACCGAGTCCTTCAGCAGCGTATCGTCAGCCGAAGTGATCCGGATCGGTAGCAAGAGAACTTCGAGACCGTCGGGCTCGGCGGCGCTGGTAGCGGGTTTCGGCTTGTCCGACTCAGCAGCCAATACGCCCGTCACGGACGTCGCGCCCACCGCCACGCCCACGAGGCCCGCAAGGGCAAACCGGCTAGAACAGCACCACACCGCTGGCGAAGACCTCGTAGGTCATACTCTCGTCAACGTAGAAACGCCGCCCGACAGCGTTGATCGTGCGACGGTATGCAGGATTCGGCTGGCCGCTGATGTGGACGAGGTTGCCTGGCAAGTCCGCATGACAAGGACCTGCCTCGTCCGCGCCCCCATCGAAATCGGGGTTGCAGGGTTGGTCATGGCTGATGCCATGAGCTTGCTCGAAACGCAGCCCTACCCCTGCTTGAAGCTTGATGTACTCGCTCGCGCGCCAGGTGACCGATCCGGAGGTGCGGTATGAGCCATAGGGCTCCACCACCGACAGCCCCGTGAAGTAGGTCATCTGGGAGCCCTGATCGACAACCGACAGCGGGCAGTTGTTTGGATCGGGACACGTCTCGGTGTTGGCCGTGAAGCGCGCCCACTTGGGATTGCGGAGCGAAGCGGCGTCGCTCGAGCCGAGCGCATCGAACAGCTCAGCGTAGTCTCTGCCCTCGGAGTGGTATTCGCCTTCGAAGCGCAGATCGAAGCTCAACCGGCTGAACTTCTCACGATTCTCCCAAGGGTGGATCATCATGCCGAGCATCACGTTGCCGATGAGTGGCGGATGGTTGACCAGTGCCCCAGCAAGATCGGACTGGCCATAGTCGCTCTCCCCTTGTTGGAACTCGATCATGGCCGAGAACCCACCATAGGGCTCGATGTACTTGATCCGCTTGGACATGACCGAGTGGATCCGCAGCCCGAAGGTGCCCCGGGTCACACCGGCGTCCCGCTCGTCACCCGCGTTGATCGCCTCGAAAGAGCTGTCCCCGTCATAGATGCGGTCGCGGTTGATATCGCCCGGCTGGGCACAGATCTGCTGGTCAGACTTGGGCGAGGCGTTGCACGCATGCATGGGCTCGCCTGCGCTGATGCGCCCTTCGACGCCAAACACCCAAGTTGGCTTGGTGTAGTCACGCGCCTGGTTGAAGATCGAGAAGTTCAACCCCAAGGCCACGTGCTCGACGCCGCTGCGATCAGGCGCTTGAAAGGGAACCGTGAAGAGGGTCTCGCCAGGGCCACCCACGGCCACAGCCGGATTGTTGGCCGTGCCGTCCAAGTCATCGATCCGGCGGGAGTTGCTCAAGACGATGGGAACGGCGACAAAAAACGCCAAGTCCTTGAAAATCCCCAGCTCGATGCGCGGCGTCAGCTTCGAGGTCGTCTCAATGTACCGACCGACGTTTTGCGTTTGGGCCGTGTACCCACCACTGGTCAAGCCAGGCTCGTCGAGCGTCGCTTCGCGAAGTATCCGCGCGCGCTTCGACAGGTATTGGAACGTCAACGAAGCCGAGAAGTCGTACGGGTCGCCATTGTCGTCGTCAAAAGCGTCCAGCACGTCGACGACATCACCGGGCTCCTGCATGACCCGATGTTTGATCTTCGGCTCTTGCTGTGCCGCCACCGGCTCAGCAAACAGTACGACGCCCACCGCTGACAGCGAAACGATGGCGATCCAGCTCGGGCCACGCATGCGCATCTAGCCAAGGCACGCTAGCGGTCGTCGGCGGAAGCTGTCAATCGCTGTCTTTGGCATTGCGCTCCTTGCGGTCTTTGCGTGCCTTCTTCAGGCGCTCCTTGAACTGTTTGCGTAGCTCATCCAGCTCACTGCGAAGTGAGGCCGGAGGATCGAGGGGCATCGTTACCTTGGTAGGCCGGAATGTTGAGGTTTTTTTCAGGTCCTCGATTACGGGCGCCGGTCCGCTGGCTACCTTGGGAAGCTCCTGGTTGGGCGGCTCTTCCTCGGGCAACTCCTTCTTGGACCGCTCTTTCTTGAAACCGCCCCGCAAAGTGCTCCCTGGGGTGCGGACCGCCTGATCCCGGGCGGAATTCAGGTCGCCACTGCGAGCCGTGATCTTCTGAGCGCGGCGCAAAGTGGACTTCTTCGAGCAGACCTCGTCCTCGTCTTTGTCGTCAGCTGGCGGCGGCTCCGCCGAACCTGGGTCCGATTCGACGACGCCTACCTCGACCTTCTTGGCGGCCGCATCCACGTCTCCCGTGTCCACCCGAACTGTCTTTCGCAGCCGATCCTTGCGCCGCCGCTTTCGCCGGGTTTTCTTGGAGTCGAAGGCCGTGGTCTTCTTGTTGTCGAAGGCCGAGGCCTCGTCGGGGGCGGCAGGGACAGCAGCGTCGGGATCGGGCGCCGGCCCGTCGTAGGTTCGCTCGGTCGAAGGCTCCGGGAACGTATCGCCGTCAACGGAATCGTCTTTACTTTCAGATAGTTGCGGCGTATCCGGACCGTCGTCGATCCGCTGCGCCAGGGCCGGTGCGTCATCGAAAGAAGGCGAGTCGTCGATTCGTTGCGCAAAGTCGGGCGCGTCATCAAATGAAGGTGAATCCTCGATGGCGTACAGCTCGGGCCCAGTGGTGTCGACGGCTGGGGAATCCGCAATGCGGTGCGCCATTTGCGGCGCGTCGTCGAAGGACGGGGGGTCAGCGATGGCAAACTTCGGCTCCGCCGCGGCTGGGGGCGGTGATTGCTCGCCCAGGATCGGACCACCAAAGCCGAGGCGCATCGAGCCCAAAGCCCCCACGGGGCCCGAAAAGGGGTCCATTTCGGGCTCGAGGCTGTCGGACGCGACCAGATCGGTGATGTCTTCAGCGTCGAGCTGGTTTCGAGCCGAGCTGAGGTCACGCGAGGTCTGATCGAGGCGATCGGCGATCACGTTGAGGAACTGCCAGAGCAGCTTGACCGCGATATGTGGCTCAGTGCGGATCATTTCGAAAAAGTCATCGCGCTTGAGGCTGATGAGCTCCGTGGGACGCATCGCCGTGACCGTTGCGGAGCGGGGCAAACTGCGAATGAGCGACATCTCACCAAGATGGTCCCCAGGACCGAGCTCGCCGAGCACCGTGCCTTCTCGCTCGACTTTCAGGTGACCATCCAGGGTCAAGAACATCCGGTCGCCACGTTCGCCTTGCCGAACAACCACTTCGCCGGCCTCGTACTGGTACACCTCCGCAACCTGTAGCACCCGCAGGAGCTCGCGCTCGTTGAGACGCGAGAACAGTGGCATGGACATCAAAACCTCTCGCTTCAAAGCGAGTCGGCGCGCGCGCTGGGTATCGTCACCATCCCCACTACCAAGGCGGACCAGCACGGTGGTGATGTTGTCTTTCCCGCCGTGCTCGTTGGCAAATGCGATGAGCTCGGCGACCGCGCCATCACCATCCTCCGGTTGGAAGAAGGGGCCCATGTCGACGCCAGTTTCGTCGAAGTAGCCAGTGAGGCCGTCTGATGCCAACAGGAACTGGTCGTTGGGCAACACCTCGAGGGTGAGTGTGTCGACGTCCACATGTTGATACACCCCCACGGCGCGCGTGATGGCGTTCCGCCGCGGCACCTTGTCGAGGCGATCTGGCGAGACCATGCCGAGGCGCAGCAGCTCGTTGGCGACAGTGTGGTCTTCGGTGACTTGGTGAATGGTCCCCATCCGTGCCAAGTAGATGCGGCTGTCACCCACGTGCGCGACATAGCCGTAGGAATCGATGATGAGCAGCAAGGACATGGTGGTGCCCATGCCGCGCATCCGCTTGTCTTCTTGGGCCTTTGCGTGAATCTTCGCCGACGCAGTCTGTACGGCATACTCGAGCAGGCCCAGGATCTGCTTGACGCTCACCTCCGAACGGGGACCCTGCTCAGCGCGGGCGCTCAGCAGATCGCGCTGCTTGGTGAGCACTTCGTGGACGACCCGTACGGCCATGGCGCTGGCCACCTCGCCGGCGGCATGACCTCCCATGCCATCGGCAACGATGAACAACCCCAGGTCCTTGTCGACCAAGAAGTTGTCTTCGTTGTGGCCACGTTTGCGACCGACATCGGTGGCGGCGAAAAACGCCAGGGTTTCGGAAAGGACCATACCGACCGCAAAGGCTAGCCCGGAGTGGCGAATAAGCGTAGCGCTATTGCGCATCCGCGCTGGCAACGATAGCCGCCAACATCCGTCCGCTGCGAGGGCCGTCGCGACGGTAGGAGTGAAACCGCTTCCCATCACAGACCGTGCAACCCGCAATATGCTCGATGTGCTGCACGCCACAGTCGCGCAATTGGACTTCGATGATCCGCCTCAAATCGACGTGGGGCTTGCTACTGCCGCGCTCGATGACCGCTTGGCCGAGCGATGTGCATCCAGCGAGCTCGGCAGCAACGTCCTCGCCCACTTCGAAGCAACAACGCTCGATGTGAGGCCCAATGGCCGCTAGCAGCTCCGTGGGCTCACCGACGAGGTCGCACAGCGATTCCACTCCAGCACGCGCGACGCCACGCACCGTGCCGCGCCAACCGCTGTGGATCGCTGCTACGGCGCCGCTTCGCCGGTCGGCCAAGAGAATCGCTACGCAGTCGGCTGTCCGGACCCCGCAGGCGACGGAGGCATCCCTCGACAAGGTGATGTCACCTTCGACCTGTAGCAAGACCTCGCGGTCGTCGGCCTTGCTCAGAACCCGTGAACGACATCCGTGCACCTGATTCAGGTAGTAGACCTGTGCTGGCTCCACACCCAGCTCGCCGGCTGCGCGTGCGAGATTCGTCTCGACGGCAGCCACGCTGTCGCCGACGGTCGTCGAGAAGCTCAGGCTGGCAAACGGAGGGGCGCTTGCCCCACCTTTGCGCATGAAGAATCCATGCCGAAAACCGGCCTCGGCAAGCATCCCGCTGCGCAATCCCAGAAGACTCACGGAACCGAGCCTGCCACGGTTGTGCGCCGAAGTCCCACAAGCAACGGCGCGCGTGGTACCGTCCTAGCCGGCGTTTATGCGTCCCAAAGACCGCTACATCGGCCGAGAAATCCTCAACGGCCAGTTCAAGATCCTCAAGAAGATCGGAACCGGCGGCATGGGCGCGGTTTACAAAGCGGCCCAACCCGAAATGAATCGCATGGTGGCGGTGAAGATCCTCCATGCGAAGCTGAAGAACCGAAAAGACCTGGTATCGCGCTTCCGCCGCGAAGCGCGGGCGATGAGTCATCTGACCCATCCCAACACGGTCAAGGTGATGATGTACGGCGAGCTCGAAGAGGGCGAGCTGTACATCGTGATGGAGTACCTCGACGGCAAGAACCTCAACCAAATCGTTCGCCGTCAGGGGCCTTTTCCGGTCGAGCGGGCGATCCCCATCCTGATCCAAGTATGCGGCGCCCTGGAAGAAGCCCACCAGCTGGGCATCGTGCACCGTGACTTGAAGCCGGAGAACATTTTCCTCTCCAATACCGGTGGATTGACGGACTACGCCAAAGTGCTCGATTTCGGGCTGGCCAAGGTCACCGAACGCGAGCTGCGCCCTGGATCCATCATGCTCACCCAAGAGGGCATGGTCTTCGGCACACCCGAGTTCATGTCACCGGAGCAGGCTCAGGGCCAGGTGCTCGATCTCCGCAGCGACATCTACTCGCTCGCTGTCATTCTGTACGAGGCCCTCACTGGAAAATTGCCCTTCGATGCGCGCTCATCGATGGAATACATCCAGCTACACGTCACGAAGCCTCCCATTTCGCTCGACGAGCGCGTACCCGGTAAGACCTTCCCACCTGGCCTGGCCGATGTGATCAACCGTGCGCTCGCCAAGACCCCAGCTGACCGCTACGAGTCCGCCACTGCCTTCGCCGACGCGTTGCGCCCCTATGACCCAGCGTACCGCGCCTCAGGCATGATTGAACCGCCCCCGGT
>CAZRGL010000012.1:32584-45304 GCA_964599485.1 uncultured Polyangiaceae bacterium | reverse complement strand
TGGCCACCGCTGACACCGAGCAGGCGTGGCTCGAGTTTGCCGCTGATGGCAAGGCGCTCGTGCTGTGTTGGCCCAACCAAAGCCGGCCGAATCAGACTCAGACCAAGCAAGTGGACGGAGCAGCACGCATGCAAGCGGAATGCGTCTCGAGATGCTCATGAGCACGTGGGTTGAAGTTGGCCAAGAGGCGCGTGTTGGGGAGGTCGGGCTCTTGCGCTGCGCTCGGGGCGACGCGGTGGATGATTCGAGCTAGGCTCAAGCTATGCGCTTGATGGTGTTGTCCTTGTGCTTGTTGACTGCAGCCGCCTCATGCACGGCCATTCTGGGTGACGACTTCGAGGTCGTGACGGGTACAGGCGGCGGCAGCCAGGGCGGCGGCGACGACGGCGGTAGCGCCGGGAGCGGCGGCGAAGGCGAATGCGGCAATAGCGTGGTCGAAAGCGGAGAGGACTGCGACGACGGCAACACCGACGCGAGCGACGGATGCGTATCTTGTGAGACCGAGTGGACCTGCGAGACCCCGGGCCAGATCTTGCTGATGCAGGACGGCGGCGTGCTGCGCGGCTCACTGGACGGCAGCACCCTCGACGGCAACAACCACGTGGACGAGGCGACCTGCGGCGCCGCATCTGCGGGCGGCGGAACCGACCGCGTGCTGTCCTTCACGCTAGAAAAGACCCTCGATGTCTTTGTCACCCTCGAGAGCAGTTTCGATGGGTTGCTGCGGGCGACCAAGCAACCTTGCGATTTGGGGGGCGGACTCGGTTGTGCCAACGAGCTGAGCACTGAAGGCGAGGAGCATCTCCATTTGCCCGCCCTCGAGGCCGGCACCTACTTCCTACTTGTCGATGGTGCCGACGACGAGGAGGCTGGCGCGTTCGATGTGGAGCTAATGGCTTGCGCCCAAGACCGTAGCGACGTCGTTCTCAAGGAGCTGCACATCGGCCAGAGTGACTACGTCATGATCGAGAACACCGGCGGCTGTCCCGTGCAGCTGCAGGGTATGCAGATCTTGTTCGACGATCGCGACGATGCTCAACCGCCACCCCTCGAGGACTGCACAACCGAGCTTCCCGCCTACTTGCTAGCTCCCGGCGCCTCGGTGCGCGTACATGAGAAGCCGCTGGCTGGTGACATCGCTGCATTACCGGGCATCGTCGGTTGCGGAGCCGGCGTACCGTTCAACCCCGGACGCGGCTCGACGGCGTACCTATGCGATGGCGTGTGCGTCGAAGCCAACGTCATCGACATGGTCAGCTTCCTCGGCAACATCAGCAGCAGCTCGCTCGGCAACCCTCCCACTCCGATTGGGTCGCTGAGCTTCGCCAAGCTCCTTGGCTACATTTCATCAGACGACCAAGATGACCGCCGCTGGGTGCGCACTGGTTTCACTGGCAAGAACCCTCTGTTTACTGGCGCCGATTGGAAACTCGAGTCGCGCGTGATGCACGAAGAGTTTGATACCAACCTCAACGGTTGGGAGACGGTTCCCGGACAAAAGGCCACCATTGAAATCTCTGCGGAGAAAGCGGTCGGCGCAGGGAGCGTTTCGCTCGAGCAAACCGGTTCCAATGGAATATCCGAGGCACTTCAGAGCTCGGCAAAGGGCTCGCCGCGTCATATCAGCTTCTACACTCGTGTGAGCGCTACGGACGTCTCCGCTGGTTTCATGGAGCTGCGAAGCGGAGGATTCCCGACCTTGTTGTGGAGCATCCAGCCCAGCGGCATGGGCCTCGAGGGCGACAGCATGATGCGCTCCGAGCGCCCGTTCGAGGCGGACATTTGGTACCACGTCGAGCTGCGCAACATCGATTGGACGGCGCGCACCGCCGACCTCTACATCGACAGCAAGCTCGTGGCCCTCGACGTAAAGAACCTCGCCAACTTCGCGGGCTTCGACGAGATCCTGCTCTACAGCGCGAGCAGTGGCTCGAAAGTCTGGTGGGACAACATCGAGATGTGGGACTGAGGCCAGCCGGCGGTCGCGCCGGCAGTGATGGTGCGGTCACGCAGGACCATGACCCTCTGGCTTGCCAGGTCGCGCTCCAAGGCTGATCATGGTGCGATGACCGATGGTGGCAGCGATACGCCGAGCGACGACAGCTCGGTGGTTTGTGAGGCCTCATTGGTCGAGCGCAACTACCGGCTCTTCGCCTTGTGTGCCTCTCCCTCGGTGGTGGTGCTGGTCGTATTCGCATGGCCCTTCGACAAAGGGCTCGTGCTGTGGTTCGTTGGCGCGCTGGTGCTGCTCGTGGGTCTCGTTGGGGCCAAGCACGCATGGCAAATGAACCTCTCACCGCGGGCCCGACGCGTCCAAGTGCGGGTCGACGGTGAGTCGTTGTGGCTCGGTGACCTCGCGCTGGCGCGCAGCACGATCGAGGCCGGCTACAACCGGGACGGGCTCGACCACGTGCGCGTGTTGCTCAAGCGCGTTGGCTCGAGCCAACCCTTGGAGTTGCGAGTCGATACCGAAGCGGAGGCCAACCGTCTGTTACGCGCGCTCGATCTCGATCCCGCGAGCACTGTGGTGCGCTTCTCTACCCTCTCACGGGGGTATCACTTCAAGTGGACCAAGGTCATGGTGGTGAGCGGTCTCGGGATTTCCGTGGTCGCGGCCTTGGTGTTGTGGTGGGCCGAAATGACCATGGGCGCGCTGGCGGTTGTCCTCATCGCGCTGGCGCTCGCACGTTTGATCAGCTCAGACACACTCACGAGCGTTGGCGCCGATGGCTTGAAGCTGCGTTGGCTAGGACGCGAGCGCTTTGTTGCCCATCGATCGATTCGCAAGGTCAGCGCCACGACCAGTGGTGGCGTCAGTGGCAACGAATACCGCGCCGTTGTGCTCGGTCTGGACTCTGGTGAGACGCTGACCATTTTGGTCAGTGGCGTGCTCGCGGATCTGGTCCGGACTGCCGCACACGCCCGACGAATCGAGGAGGCGATTGCCGCGCAAACCGGTGAGCCAACCCACGCCGAAGTGCTATCGCACGCGCTGGCCACGCGTGACAGCGGTGTGTCGATGAGCCATTGGTTGGCAGCACTACGACAGCTGCCGGCAAACCACCGGAAGAACGCGCTGACCCCGGAGCTGTTGTGGCGGATCCTGGAGGATCCCCGCAACGAGTTGATGAAGCGCGCAGCAGCGGCGATCTCACTCGGTGACGATCTCGACGATCAGGACGCCACGCGCTTGCAGCGCATCGCCAAGGTCACAGCCCAGCACCAGCTGCGTGTTGTGTTCGAGGATGTCGCGGCAGCAAGAGACGACGCTGCAATCATCGAAGCAGTCGCCGCGCTCGATGCACTCGAACAAGAGACCGCTGTCGCCGAGGCGTCCCGATGAGCTCGGTGCTCAGAGCTGTCGAATCCAGTCCGCGATGGCGCGGCCGATTTCGTCTGGCGAGTCTTCTTGGACGAAGTGCGCGCCGCGGATGCTGACCTCGGTTTGTTTGGGCCAGCTGCGGCAGAATTCCAGCTGTCTGGGCAGGATGATGGCGCCCGGCTCAGCTCGCAGAAACAGCTTCGGAGGGCTGTCGTCGCTGGCCAGGTAGCCGCCATACGACTTGACGATTTCGGTAACGTCCGCGGGCGCGCCATCGATGGGGATCTCGCGCGGCCAGCTGAGTGTCGGCCGCCGATCTTCGCCCTGTTGAGCGAAGGGGCGCCGATACTCGTTCATCTCTTCGTCGTCGAGCTGCCGCAAGATCGTGCCCGGCAAGAAGCCCTCTACGAAGACGTTCTCATCCAAGATCATGCTTTCACCCGCTGGTGAGCGAAGCGCAATGAACAAAGCCTTGCCCTGCTCCGGCATCTCGGAAAGGTCGTAAGGCGCCACGATCGCCTCCATGTAGGCGATGCCCTTGACCGCATCCCGATGGCGGTTGGCCCAGTCGAAACCGAGCGACGAGCCCCAATCGTGGACTACGAAGATCACTTCCGTTTCGATACCGAGGGCACGCAACAGCCCGTCCAAGAAGTCGCGATGCTCGACGAAGCGGTAGCGGTCGGGACCTGAGTCGTCGAGCTTGTCTGAATCACCCATGCCAATGAGATCCGGCGCCACACAACGTCCCAGCTCCGCCAGGTGGGGGATGATATTGCGCCACAAAAACGACGAGGTGGGGTTGCCGTGCAACAAGACGATGGGATCCCCTTGGCCAGCCTCCACATAAGCCATCGACTTGCCGTTGACGTTTACGCGCTTCTTCATGACGATCCTTTATACACGCCTCGGGACTACTTGTTCGGCAAAGCGGGCAAGCTACGCTGCGAGATCGCCACGCTGCGCTCGAACACGATCCAGCTCCGCTGTTTGAGCTCGCCGAGGCTAGGCGCGTCCTTTGCACCAAGTCCGCCACATGGTCCGCAGCGCCTGCTCCAACCCGCGAGTGAACGCGTCATGGTCGCCGAGGATCTCGCGTGTCCGCTGCCGGAGCTCGGCCCGGAAGGCTGTTCGCCCGGCCTGCGGACTGAGCGCGTGACCGACCGCAAGATCAACATAGCCCCTGTCGGTGTCGGCAACACAATCACCGCTACCCACACGTGTGAGCAGCCCAGCCGCAAAGTTGGCGCGGCGATGATGACCACGTCGACTGATTACTGGAACGCCCATCCACAAGGCTTCGCACACACTTGTGACGCCGCCGCAGGGAAAGGTGTCGAGCATCAAATCGAATCCGGACATTTGAGCGAGGCGCTGCTCCTCGTGTTCGGCGTCGATGACGGGTAGAGCGAATTGGTCAGGACTCAGGCCGACCTGCTCGAGTTGTGCCGTCAAGCGCGCGCGGGTTTGGTCGCCGATCGCTGGGCAACACAGCTGCAAGCGAGAGCCGGTCGCCCGCGCCACAATCGCGCCCCAGCAACGAATCGCCTGGGTGTCAATACGTGCGGCTGGGGACCAGACCCCAAAGGTGAACGGCCTAGACGACGCTCGGGGCTTGGCCCGCTCACTGCCGTGATGGCCTGGCGCATAACACAGGTAGCCAGGCTCTAAGGCAAACAGCTTCTCGCTTCGAGCAACGCTTTGGGAGGCCGCGTCGATGAAGCGGTCGCCCAACAGGTAGTCGATAGCCGGCACCGCCGTGGGGGTAGGATAGCCGAGGTAGCTCACTTGGACTGGCGCCGGCTTGAGCGCCAACGCGCGGAGGCGATGACCGGGGTTGTGGCCATCGAGATCGATGACGATATCGATCTGTTCATCGCGGACGGCCTGAGCGACTTGTTGATCGGTGAGCCGGCCGAGGCAACACCACCGATTGAATCGAGCGCTGAGCCATTCGATGTCGAGGTCGATCCCGGCGCCAGTGGCTCCCACGAAGCCCTGCAAATCGAACGACTCTTGGTCGTGGGCTTTGAGAACACCATCCAAGTAGGGGCGATGGTGTCTGAAGTCGGCAGCGAAATAGGCAAGCTTGAGCCGACGCTCTGGCTCGCGCGAATTCGGATGAATGATGACTTCGCATCGCCGGGGCAGATGCATGCGCGCCCAGCGCTCATGCTCCTGCGCAAGCTTGGCGCCGTCGATTGGCAGGTAATGCAGCGCCACCAGCAGCTGAGAATGCCCGGCCGCGTTGTGTGGCTCGAGCGCGAGCCCTTCAGTCAAACACCGCAACGCCTCGACGATGCGCCCCTGCGCGAGCTCTTCGTCGGCGAGCTCAAAGTGCGACACCGATTCCAACATAACCCAAGTCTCCTGCGCGCCAGCTTAGCGCTCGACTGCTTCGGCAGGGCAACGACGACGAAACCAAACACCCAACCCGATGACTGCGGCGACCACGGCCACTCCGATCCAAACTCCTCTGGGCAATGCGGAAAAGAAAGTAAGAAGCTGTTGACCAAAGAAGCTCACCAAGAACAGGGGGACGGCGTATCCGAAAAGCGAGCCCCAGAAATGCGTCCAAAAGGGGACCTTGGAAACGCCAAAGAAGGCGTGGAGCATGGGCGGCATCCACAAGAGGAACCGCAAAGAAAGCACCGTGACGAAACCGCGCCGCGCGAGCGCCTCATCGTACTTCCTGAAACGGGCGGGGATTCGCTCGGCTACCCAGTCGCGAGCAATGAAGCGAGCGAAAGAGAAGCCGACGATGCTCGCCGCCATGGTCCCGGTCATCGACAGGGCAAACGCCACAGGCCAAGACCAGATGAGCGGCGCAGCCCAGACGAACACCGTACCGGGAACGCCAAAGGGTTGCAGGACCGTATACGCGCCGATGAACGCTATGTAGCCCCATGGTCCGAGCAGCAAGAGGGCGCGCTTGACCTCGCCTGGATCGCCAAAATGCTCGAACACCCCCAACTGATGGGCAGTAATCATCATGACAACGACCACTGCGATCAGTCCGATTTTCACAGGTCGCATCGAACGCGGCTGGCTGAGCTCATCCAACCGAAGACTGGTAGCACGATGGCGAAGCAAGAGCAGCCAATCCATGCTCGCTGCTCGACCAAAGGCTCGGACCGCGTGGTACAAGCAACCATGGATTGTCTCTCCACGGTGACGAGGCGCGCGGGAGCGAGCGCCGGCGCGTGGGTGCTCATCCTCGCCATCGCTGGCTGTGAGCCGCCCGCGCGGCTCGTTGTCCCATCGCCGTCGACGATTTCCACACAAGCCGCGGGGCCCGCTGCGCCCACGTCGAGCCCCCCTTCGGCAAAGGCCACGAGTCCTTTCATGACACGGCCAGGCGGGCGACGACTGGCGCGTTGGCGTACGGTAGCTGGTGACCCCAAAGCTACTGCCGAGCAACGGTCACGGGCATTGCGACAGCTGGCGCTGTGGCAAGATGACCAAGGCGTAGCGCTCGCCGTCGCCGCGCTGGCCGATTCGCGCTTGCAGATCCGCGCCGCACGCGCGCTGGTTCACCACGCAGCTGGCAAGCTCCCCAGGCGGTGGAGCCCTGCACTCGTCACCAAGGTGACGCGCGGCCTCGAAGCAGCACTGCAGGCGGCGCCAGAGGTGGCGCGCCCCGACCTCGCGGTGGCGCTGGTGCAGTGGCGAGCCAAATTAGGCGTCGCGGCGTGCCTCGCGCTGTTGCGTAGCGGGGAGCTCAGCGAAGCAAAGCGTCTCGACGGAGGCAACGCCTACGACCCGCTCGAGCTCGGCTCGCTGGTCCCTAGAGCGGAGTTGCACAAGTTGGCGACTGAGCCCAACACGGCGGTGCGGCGCTTTGCGGCCATCGCGCTCTCACAGCGGGCAACCCAAACTGACAGCGCAGTGCTGCTGGGGCTGCTGGCTGATCCCGAGGCCACGGTAGCGAGCGAAGCAGCGGTTGGCCTCCTGCGCATCGGCACCGCAGCATCGCGCGCCGCATTGCACAAGCGACTCGGTCTGGCGAAAAGGGGCCTGCGGCTCGCGTTCCTCCAAGCGCTGCACAGGAGCGGTGCGCGGGGGTTGGTCTTCGCCCTCGACGCGCCACCTGCAGTGCCTGGTAACGAATCCCAGGCTTGGTTTCGAAATCGACAGCTGTTCGAAATGCTCCGCCTGCTGCGTGATCCGCGCGGCGGCTCCGCACTGAGCACCTGGATCCAGAGGGCGAAACGACACCCGCATTGGCAAGCCGTGGCGGCGCAACGACTCGCCGAGATCGGTGATCTGGGCGCCGCACCCTATCTCGGCAAGCATATGCTGCTAGAGCCGGCCACGGTGTACGACATCAGCAAGTTCTGGCAAGCCGACGCCGGGGGTCACCTGCGACGAAGCGACCGGCCGCGGATCATCAGCGCGCGCCTGCTGGCCGATCTTGCAGCGATGCACCCTGGCGACCACAGCCGACTGCGCAACTCGGCTGAGGGGCCTGTGCTGAAGTGGCTCAATGCGCGCTTTTCGCCACACGCCAATGGCCTTCGCTTCCTCGCAGCAGCGGACTCGAGAAAAGCCCTCGTGCAGCTTCGCGCCTGGGCTTTTCCCAACGACCCGCTACCGGCCGCGGGCGCTCAGCCGCCATTTCCGATGGCGTTCGAGATCAGCCAGATGGCCCTTCGCTACATAGGACACATGCGCGACCAACAATCGTTGGCGGGCCTATTGCAGCAGCTCGAGCGCAACAAGAGCCCAAAGGTCGACATCACCCAAGATGCTCTAACGGGCGGCGGTATCGCCATGCGAGGTATGGCCCTACGGGCTGTGAGCTACGGCGCCGCCAACGGTTTGAGCGAGTGGGGCCCACAACGCAAAGAGCCCATCACCAGCAGGCTCAGAGCGTTCGTCGAGGACAAGCTGCAACACGAAGAGGCGCGCACGGCCGCATGCCAGGCGCTGGCCTGGGTGGCGAGCGGTGCCCAAAGCAAGAAAATGCTTCGCCGCATCGACACGCTGGCTCGCTCTGCTGACCCCAAGGACTTGTTCATCGCCGACTGCTACGCCCAAACACTCGCCCGCCGCGCCCGGCCACAGCTCGCCGCCCAACTGGTCGCTTCGCTGCTCAGCGCTCCGCCGCCCCGCATCCAAACTGCGCTCGCGCTGGCCATTGGAAGAGCCGGCTTGGCGGGGAGCCCTGCGGGCCAAACGAAACTACTTGCGGCTGTTCCGGACGGGCCCGTTCCCGAGGCAGCCACGCTGGCACTTCTCTTGGGCGGCTCTATCCAGGCCGCTTCCCGCGCAGCAAACCTGCTGCGTGACAAGAGCGCTGGCGCGGTCAGCACGCTGAAGGACAGCTACTATCGCGCGCTCGGCTACTGGTCGAACGCCGACCTTTCGAGCGGCTCGGTCTACCGGTGGGTGCGCAACGCGCGCGGACTCGAATATGCGGACGCAGCAGCACCGCAAAGCTGGGCGTCCAAGCGCCTTGCCGCACAGCTCGACAACTTGTTGTTCGACAATGGCCCACATTCACTGACCAGAAACGTACTCGTGTTTCGGCTCCGCCAGGCCGCGCGCAGCAGCCAGCTCGCCAAACGCCAAGCCGCCATAGCAACACTGCAACTCATGAACGAGCATGGCACCCTGATGGCGCTGGGCGAAGGCAAAGACGAGACCGCGAGGCTCGCCCGCCGGGCCTCGTTCGAGCTGCATCACCCCGCGCCCTGAGCAGCGATGGCCTCACGGGGCGCGCGACTCAGCGCCAAGCTCAAGCCCAACTGGAACAACAGGAGTGTGACGAGAGCGGGGAGCAGGTTTCCCAACAGGAATGTCGTGAGCTGGATGGCGCCTAGGCCCACATAGCAAGCCTGGTTGAACGCGGTCATCCAGACATCGGGACGGCGGTCGCGCCGCAAACGCAGAATGTTGCGGATCAGGGGCAAGGCAAAGAAGAGCGGAAAAAGAACCGTGATTGGCCACACGATCGCAAGCCCCACGAAGGCCAGGAACAAATTGCGCTGGCGCCGCCGCACGACGCGAAGAACCTCGTCACCCTGCGAAGCGACATCACCGCCAGCGGGCTGATCGTCACAGCTGTTGGGCGCCCTGAAGCGAAGCACCCGGTCGAACATGCTCGGGACAGCCAGAAACAAGGCGCTCGCGACGAACGCCACGACGAGCACGAGCTGGACCGGCGTCAGGCCCAGCAATCCGCTACCTCGGTCGTCGCCTCGTGTGAGCTCACTGGCGAATCGCGCGAGCGACAGCAGAAGTACGTACCAGAGCACCAGTCGCCCTTGCTGAGCCCCCTTTCGGTACCGCCACGCCAGCCAGCCGCCCAATGTAGCGAGAATGACAGCATCCAGCAGCTGACTCGGGAAGAAGGTCCGGCCAAAGGCCACCGAGGTGGGGCTGACCCAATCGAAACGCAGGTAAAACAGCCCTTGTCCTTCGACGCCATGGCAACAGCCAGCGAACATGCACCCGACTTTGGCAAGCGCGCAAGCGAAGGGCAAGGCGACCGCGACGATGTCGAGCATGCGCCCTTTGAGACGCACATCGAGCCGCCAGACGACGACCATCACCAGACAGAACAAGAGCACGAACAGCGGACCTCCCCACAGCCCGCCAGTGGTCTCGAACCAGCGCTCCGCCCAGCCCGTGAAATGCGCCAAGCTCGGCGCCGCCTCGATTTGCTCGAGCAGGTCGGAATGCGCCAAGTCCACGCTAGGTTTGCTGAGCGTATGACGCGCCACCACGTAGTAGCCGAGGTGGGCGGCCGCCCCCATGCCGAGCGCATACTGGAGCGACAAGATTGCCGCGACGTACGTCCCCAAGCCCGCCTTCCGGCACAGCGCCCAAACGAGGCCAGCAAATAGCAAGAGCGCTGACAGATAGAAAACTGGGTACAAGAACGTCATCTTGGGGCTTGGAAGCCGACAGGTGGGTAGTCCCAGCAGTGGGCTAAGAGGTCGTGCGCCTCGTCCACGTCGGCGCTGCTTTCAACACATGTTATGCCACGACACGAATGGGTACCGCGATCGGTGCCCTCGCAGTAGCATCTCAGGCTATCCGCATGCGCTCATATGGCCACGCGAAAGTCGTCAAGCAGGACGAGAAGACACCTTCTGTCGGGCTTGGCCCCATGGCAGCACGAATCACGCTGTTCGTGCTGAGCTTCGCCTGCAGCCTGTATGTCATCTCGCAGATAGGCTCGCGCTATTTGCGGCCGAGCCGGATCACTGGGCGCTTCACCTATTTTGCTGATCATCGCGACGACTTCGACGTCCTCTTCTTCGGAAACAGCCGCATTCGGCACCACGTGGATCCGAAGGTGTTCGACGCGCGGATGAAGCAGCTCGGCAAGCCCACCCACTCCTTCAACTTCGGGCTGGGCAGCATGAACAACGTCGAGTCGCTGTACTTGCTCGACGAAGTCCTCTCCCTCGGGTCCGACAAGCTGCGTTTGGTGATCATCGATCCGGGCGATCTGCGAACTGGTGTGCGCAAGAAGAACGCGCTGAGTGAACGCTTCATCGCTTGGCATGACTTGCGGTCGACACTGCAGATCTATCGCTCCATCTCACAGCGCAAGATGGCGCTGCCGAAGCTCTACAAGAAGCTCGAGCCCCACCTGCTGGCTTTCGTCTACAACACCGCAAACTATGGGCGCGGCGCGAGCTGGGTAGCCAGCCTGCTGCGTCGACTGCGACCGGTGGTGAACGTCGAGTCGAAGAAAGACGCCCGCTTTCGAGCGCACCACCGCCACATCGCCGAGCGTCGCGGATATGCCGCCATGAGCGACAAGGTCGGTCTGCCGGAGTTCCTGGAGAAGGGAACGCTCAAAAACGTCAAACGAAACCGGCGCGCTTTCAGGCGCAATCCGAAGCGCACGATGCGCCGGGTCAAGTGGCGGCTCCGAGCGCATCGCCGCAAGAAACGCCCGCTGAGTCCCTACGAGCGACGTTACGCCGAGAGACTGGTGGCGATCGGCCGAGCGCATGGCGTCGAGATCATCGTATTGCTCAACCCGCGACCGGACGGCGGGGGCGACCACCTGCGCCGCGCCGCAGCTGCAGGGGTGCTTCCCAAGTTCCTGGACTACTCCGATCCAAGGAAGTTCCCGGCGTACTACGACCCAAGGAAACGCTTCGAAGGCTCGCACCTTCACGCCAAGGCCGTGCCCGCATTCACGGAGCGTCTCGCCGATGACGTGGCGAAGCTCGTCGAGGCCGCGCCACAATGATCTTCACCGAGGCGCGCTTCTTCCTCTTCTTCGCGGTGGCGTTTACCGTCCATTGGTCACTGCGGCGGGAGATGCTGCGCAAGATCTGGTTGCTGGCCTGCAGCTACTTCTTCTATGCCGCTTGGGACTGGCGCTTCCTATCGCTCATCATCATCTCCACGGTTGTGGACTATGGGGTAGCGCGGGCCATCGGAGCAGCGTCAGAGCAGGCCGTCCGTCGCCGCTGGCTGCTGCTCAGCCTGGTGTGCAACTTGGGTCTGCTCGGCGTCTTCAAGTACTTCAACTTCTTCTCTGAGTCGCTACATGCCGCGCTAACGGCGGCAGGTGTGACGGTGTCGCCGATCACCTTGTCGTTGACGCTACCAGTGGGGATCAGCTTCTACACCTTCCAGACGCTCAGCTACACCATCGACGTCTATCGAGGAACGCTCACGCCGCGCAAGTCGATCCTCGATATGGCCCTGTTCGTGGCCTTCTTTCCACAGCTGGTGGCCGGTCCCATCGTGCGGGCGCGCGACTATTTGCCCCAACTCGACAAACCGCGACGCTTTTCGCAAATCCAAGTGCGCACCTGCCTCTTGTTGTTCCTGGTCGGTTTCATCAAGAAGGCCTGCATCTCCGACAACGTTTCGGTCATCGTCGATGCATATTTCGCCTCGCCGCTGAGTTTCAATGGCGAGAGCGTGTGGCTCGCGACGGTTGGCTACGCGGTTCAGATCTACTGTGATTTTTCGGGTTACTCCGATATGGCCATCGCTTGCGCGGGCCTGCTCGGTTTCAATCTTTGCATCAACTTTGCGCACCCCTACTTCGCTTCTGACATTCAGATCTTCTGGCGGCGCTGGCACATCAGTTTGTCGAGCTGGTTGCGGGACTATCTGTACATCCCGCTCGGCGGAAACAAAGGCGGTACGCTCTATCGCTATCGTAACCTGATGCTGACGATGCTGCTCGGCGGTCTGTGGCACGGCGCCGCTTGGCAGTTCGTAGTTTGGGGAGCCTTACACGGCATCGCGTTGGTGGTGCAACGCGAATGGTCCAAGCGTGTGTCCTGGCCACTCAAAGACACAGCAATCGGCACCGCCCTCGGCACGGCGGTGACTTTCTACTGGGTGTGCCTTGCCTGGATCTTCTTCCGAGCCCCAGCCCTCGACCAAGCGCTCGACGCCGCCCACGCCGT
>CAZRGL010000012.1:0-32574 GCA_964599485.1 uncultured Polyangiaceae bacterium | reverse complement strand
CCAAGGAGCCGGGCCCAAGGACCTCGACAGTAGTTGGTGGCTCCTGTTCGCGCTGCTCGGCGGCGCGCATTTCCTCGCTTACCGTCGCAAGCTACAGGGCTTCTTCGAAGAGCAATCACCGTGGCTTTTTGCCGCCGGCTACGGCGTCCTGTGGGCGCTCGCCCTCGCCTTCATCCCGTCGCAAGCGGCGCCTTTCATCTACTTCCAGTTCTAGCCCGCTGTTTCAACCGCAGGTGTTACACCCCTCCGACTTGCTGCTGCAGCCGTTGCCCTGTGCGCAACCGGGTTTGCACTGCATCGATGATCCGCAACTGGGTGTGCCGCTACACCAAACATCGCAAGCACATGATTCGCCACACTCCACTGGTGCTGCACAGCTGAAGGAACCGATGCATTCGACCGTGCAGGGGCCATCACCACAGAAGATGGGTCCAGCACAGCTATTGGTGCCCCAGCAGAGGACCTCGCACGAGCTGGCGTTGGTGCAATCGATTAGACCCTTGCACGAACCCGTATCATCGCAAGGCACCACGCAATCAAGCCAGGGCGGGCACTTGAGCACACTGCTGCCGGGTTTGAAATAGACGATGCAGATTCCATCATCGCAACCACCCACGCATTCCTTGGGGCAGCCTGAGCTCGGCGGTGTGGTTATCGACGTCGTGCTCGACGTCGTGGTGCTTACCGTGCTGCCCCCAGTCCCACCCGTGGTGCTCGATGTCGTGACGGGGGCGCTTGGTGACGAGCTCGTCGTGTCGGCGCCGTAGTCAGGCTGCTCGAACGGCGCAGGCTGGAGAATGATCTCTGACCCACAGGCAATTAGCAGTCCACCTGCGACAAACGATAACGCCGCGATTCGATTCATTGTGTTTCCTCGCTGTTCTGTCTCTTGATAAGAGTCACTTCGCGCCGAGCCTCAGGCCGCCCGCAACGCGAGTCCGCGTTGCTAAGTCGCAAGTCCCGCGCCAATGGCCTCGAGCCGCACAGGATGGCTGTTGGTGCCCAATTGGCTCTCGCGACTACTGGGGCACGCCTTCTGCGGACGAGCAGAACTGACTCAATACTGAAGCGATACAGAAGCGGTCACGATGAGAATGAGACGAAAACGGGCCAAGCTTCGACGATGCGAAGCACCATTCTGCTAGCTGCGGCCACGTTGTTCGTTTCCGCTTGTGGCTCCGAAGATCCGGCTGGGACAGCGGGATCCGGCGGGGAGGCGGGCAGCCATGTCCTGCTGCGCACCTTTGCCGTCACCCCGGTGCAAGGGTTCTCGCTCGAAGGCGGCGTACCGAAGCCGCACGGCGATATCGAGCGACCTTGGTCTCAGCTGGAGCCACGAAAGTGATAGCCCTTTCGGCGACGTCAATCTGACACCCAGCGCGACGACCATGAACGTCGATCCGGCCCCGCTGCGCCTGCAGGACGGCAGCGCGATTGCCGTCACGATGCGCGCGGCCAAACTCTACTTCTGGAACAGCGAAGACGGCTTGACGTTCACCCAGGTCGATGACTTCGCAATCGAGTCTTCTGCTTTTGCGGGCACCGGACTGGATTGCATGGGTCTGTTCGACCCGACCCTGGTGCAGCTGCCGGATGGATCGATTCGCATGTACGTAACCTGCGAGAGCGCAAGCGGCAGCCGTATTGTCGCCGCCGACATCACCATCGAGGACGCGCCCTAGAACATCCGTGATGCCTTGACTGCACGCTCGACGACAAGCACGGGCGCTACCACAAGCGGGGGCCAGCCCGTGCGGTCGCATAGTCAGCGTACTGGCAGCGGCCTCAATCTCGAAGGCGGAGCGACCGTGTCAAGTGAGGCACTCGAATGCTTCTTGCTCTGCGGTGGCGTCCTCTTCTTCGACCGTCTCCAGAGCGACACGCAACGGGGGGGATGCCGCATTGTCGATGACAATGCGAAGGCGCTTCAGCTCGTCGCCTTTGGGTCGTAGTAGGCGCGCAGCAGCAGCGCGAGCGCTCGCGTCAGCCGTTCCGTCCTTGAGCACCCTCCACAATTGTGCGCGCGAAGGAGACTCCTCGCGGTAGTCACCACGCTCCAACTTGTGGATGTCCGCGAGCCAAGAGTCCATCGGCCGCCCGCCCCTTGCGAGGCGCTCACCGAGCCGTTCGCTGCCGCCTTGTCGATGCGCAGCGAGATGCTTCTTGACGAGCTTGAAAACCGCTTCGTGCAGTGGGGTGCCGCCTCCGCCGATTGCCCCCAGCATCGATGTGCCACCACCTGCATCCCGCTCCATTTCGACGCCTACAGTGCTGCCATCCCGCAGCGAGAACAGCACGCTGCTATCGCTGTCTTTGCTGACGTCCTCCAAATCCTCGTAGGCGATGAAGCGACTCATGCCCAAACGTTGGATGGTCACACCATCGGGAGCGATGATCACGGGGAAGCGCGACGCGCGTAGGGTAGCCAAGCCAAACACCAGCAGGGGCAAGCCAATCAGCAGGGCCAATTGCCAGCTCTCGCGCAGCCCGAATGCGACGGCGACTGCCACGATGATTGCCACCAATCCGGCCATTCCGACAAGAGGCCAGCTGCCCATGAAACTCACCGCGAGGCGATCCTGCCTCAATCCAAGCGAGGCGAGCATGCGCTCAGCCTGATCGGTGGACGCAAGCTCTACGTCCACCACAGTGAGGTGGTCGGCGCCGGTCAAGCAAAGGCGGGCGGACTCGCGGTCCTCGACAGGCAGGACATATCCCGTCGTATAGCTGTCGCGCGGCACCGCCACCCCATCGATGAAGAGGACGCCATCCGTCACGCGGAGCCGCGCGGGCCGCCGCGTTCCGGCGTTACTGCGAAAGATCAGGCGGTCCAACATGTCGAAGGCGCGGCGCTCGAGAAGCATCCCTTCGAAGTCGTCCGGGTTCTCTGTCATGTTCTGCTTAGCTAATACAACGGCGCTGCTGGAGCGAGGTTGTGTTCCTGCCTCGTTGATTTAGCTGTCGTCGCGTATTGCAAACCCTGACATTCGAGGCCAGCCGAGCTCATCGGGCCAGAGGAGCGCTTTTTCGCCACTCGGTCACGAGCAAATCTGTATGCTGCGCGACGTGTTTCATGTGACTGACGACGTGCGCATTGCAGGTCTGCGACCGCTCATTTCTCCGGCCATCTTGATGGAGGACTTGCCGCTATCCCAAACCGCAGTCGAGACGGTGGTGCAGGCGCGTGAGGCAGCCACACGCATTGTCGATGGCGACGACGACCGCTTGCTGGTGGTGGTAGGGCCGTGCTCGATCCACGACGTCAAGGCGGCGCTGGACTACGGACGACTGCTGCAGGGCTGCGCTGGGCGTCTGAGCTCGGAGCTGCTCGTGGTGATGCGGGTGTACTTCGAGAAACCACGCACCACAGTCGGCTGGAAGGGCCTCATCAACGATCCGACGCTCGACGGGCGCTTCGCGGTCAACTTGGGCCTACGCCAAGCGCGTAAGCTGCTGCTCGACTTGGCCGAGCTCGGTGTTCCCGCAGGGACCGAGTTTCTGGATACCATCACGCCACAGTTCATCGCTGATCTCATCTCCTGGGGCGCCATTGGAGCACGCACGGCGGAGAGCCAAGTGCACCGCGAGCTGGCCTCGGGGCTGTCGATGCCGGTCGGTTTCAAGAATGGCACCGACGGCAACATCAAGATAGCCGCGGACGCGGTCCGGGCCGCTCAACATCAGCACCGATTCTTGTCGGTGACCAAACAAGGGATCAGCGCCATTGTGGCAACCAAAGGCAACGACGCTTGCCATATCATTCTGCGTGGCTCCCAGGAGGGACCGAACTACGACGCTGCTTCGCTGCACAAGGCGGTAGCACTTCTGGAGACCACACCCGGACGGGCGCAGGTGATGGTGGATTGCAGCCACGGCAACAGCCGCAAGAGTCATGCACGCCAAGCCGAGGTGGCTCTGGAGCTAGCTGAGCGACTCGCCAGCAGCGACGACCCATTGTTCGGCGTGATGCTGGAGAGCAATCTGGTGTCAGGCAATCAGCAGATGGGCGATCGCGAAGCGTTGACGTACGGGCAGAGCATCACGGATGCGTGCATGGGCTGGGAGACGACGGTGCCCATCCTCGAGGCGCTGGCAGCAGCTGTGCGGGCGCGGCGTGAACGTGCCAAAGCGACATCGGCAGAAGAGGCGACGGCAGGAGTATGAACGACAAGCTGGATGGGCTACGCGACGCATTGAACGACATCGACCGGCGGTTGATCGATGTGCTGGCGGATCGCCAACAGCTGGTGGCAGAGGTCGCGCAACTCAAGTCGGACGAGACGGAGCGCCCCATCCGTGATGCCACTCGGGAAGAGGCGCTGCTCGATCGCTTGTTGCAAATGGCTGCCAGAGCGGGCCTCGACAGGTTCTACGTAACGCGGCTCTATCACGAGATCTTGGACCACTCGGTGCGACGCCAGCAGGAGGTGCTGGTGTCCGAGGACAACCCCCAGCGCGAGGCCAGTAAGGCGTTGCGAGTGAGCTACTTGGGCACCGAGGGCAGTTACAGCCACCAGGCTGCCGCACGCCATTTCGGTGCCCGTGGCGAGGATGTGTCATTGCTGCCAGCGCGTGGCTTCGAAGTACTTGTGCAAACGGTGGTGCACGAGGAAACGGACTACGGAGTGCTGCCCATCGAGAACACCACCGCTGGGTCAATCAACGAGGTTTACGATCTGTTGCGTCGCTACGACGTGCTGCTGGTGGGCGAAGAGGTGCTGCCTATCGATCATTGCCTCATCGGCGTCGAAGAAGTGGGTTTGCATCGCATTCGGCGCGTGTTTTCGCATCCCCAAGCGCTCGCCCAATGCAGCGTGTTCCTTCGGAGCCTGCGGCAATGCCGCGTAGAATCGACACAGGACACGGCTTCCGCAGTAGCCCGTATTCGCGACGATGAGGATCTCTCTCAAGCCGCGATTGCCAGTACCGCGGCCGCACGTCGCTATGGCCTGCCCATCTTGTTACGCAACGTCGCTGATCAAGCTGACAACCAGACCCGTTTCGTGGTCGTTGGACGCGCACCCCTCATCTACGATGCGCGCATTCCCTGCAAGACATCGCTGCTATTCACCACCCCGCACCGCAAAGGAGCGCTGTTGCGGGTGCTGCAGGTGCTGGCCGATCGCAACCTCAGCCTCACCAAGCTCGAGTCCCGGCCACTGCCGGGCTCGCCGTGGAGCTACTTGTTCTATGTCGACTTCGAGGAGCCCGCCGGCCAACGCGAGGTCAACACCGCGCTCGAAGAGCTAAACGCACACACCCAACAATTGAAGCACCTCGGAACCTACCCAACCCGTACGAGTGAAGAGCCACCCCACGCACCGACGAAGTGAGCGGTCAGACTTGTTGCGCTTGCTGGAATCAAACAGCGTAAGCACGGGTGATTGACGACGGGGGGCAGATCCGCCGAGCATCCTGCATGCCCCTTTTGCAGCTTCACACCTCAGTCCCCATTCCCGAAGCCAAGCGCGGCGCGCTCCTCGGGAAGCTCTCCAAGCTCGTGGCCGAATGCATCGGCAAGCCCGAAGCGTATGTGATGGTCGCCTTGCGCGAGGGGCCGATGTGCATGTCGGGGCAGATCGACAACGCCGCATTTGCCGATGTGCGCAGCATCGGCGGCCTCACTTCGGAGGTGAACAAGCAGATCATGAGTGAACTGTGCTCGCTACTCGAGGAGGAGCTCAACATAGAGCCCGCTCGCACGTTTGCGAACTTCACTGAGGTGCCGCGCGCCAACTGGGGCCACAATGGCGGCACCTTCGGCTGAGCGCAGGCTGGCACCCTCTGGCAAGCTCAGCTCAGCTCAGACCTCTTTGAGGAACTTGATCCCGTTCTCGGTGAGTCGCAGATCGTTCTTTCGAATCTGAACCAAGTCGAGGCGCTTGAGCACCCGCAGTACCACGCCACGCTGCGCACCGACTGAGCGAAGGGTCTCGCTTCCGCGCCCCGCCGCGACGCCCATCAGCACTTTGGTCGAAGCCCGAACCACGTCTGGCGATACACCGCGCCAGAGCCAGCTGGTGGACACGGCTTGGCCAATCGAGTCCAGTAAGAGGCCAGGGATGGCCATCGCGCAACCGATTCCCACATGTGCACGATCCGCGTCATCACGATAGGTAAAAGGATCATCGAAGCGCCCGCCGTACAGGCCGAGATAATAGCTGTCTCTGGGTGTATAACCACGCCCGAGCAGCCCGAGTATCACGATGACCAAGGCAACGTACAGGGCAATGAAAGCGCCTGAGACATGGTCCGACTTGAGCGCCATGACCGTCAGAACCAACAGCGCCACATAGACACCAGCTGCTGCGCTCAGGTGACCGGTAGCGCCCTGCGCACGACACTTGGGCCAACTGCTCACGAACGCAAAGGCCAGGAACAACATCAGCGCAGCCATGCCGGTTGCGGTCGGCGAGCTTCCCCGGAGTAGCGCGGGGGCCATGTACGCTACGGCGACCACGACCCCGCCGGCGGCAAGTACCAGGAGAAACGGAGTGATGAGGAGCGTGAGAAGAGCGAAGCTGACCGCATCCTTGCCACTCTGACGAAGCGCCTCGGACAGGGCCTCGGCCGTGGCCTTGGTAGACTTGGTCCCGATTTGTTGGACTCTGGCCATGGTCCGCATCGTAGCCGAGCTGCTGCTCGTCGCGTGCTGTGTTCCTTCTCTGATGCTATAGCTCGCCCCGATGTCCACTGCGCCGGTCCCAGAACCTGCAGGATCTGTCCGCGGCCGAGCCATCGTGCTTGCACTATTCCTGCTCGTCTCGTTGGCGCTCGGGGCGGTGTCGGTCGCCATGGGCTGGATCCGGCCCGAGATGATCCGGCAAGCAGTCTCGGAATCGGGTGCGCTCGGAATGGTGGTCTACATCCTCGCCGTAGCGATTATCGAGCTTCTATGGATCCCACGCGCCTGGGGTCTGTTCGCCGGCGGGGCGCTTTACGGTCCCTTCTTGGGATTCTTGTTGTCGCTCGTGGCGGACATGCTCGGCGGAACGCTTTGCTATCTGATCGCGCGCGGCGGAGGACGCGCCTGGGCACAGCGGATGCTCGAGACGCGACCGCGAGCTGCCCGGGTGACCGCGCTTCTGGCTGAACGGCGTGGCGGCGCCACCGTGGCGTTTCTGCGCGTCGTCCCCATCGCCCACTACACGGCAGTGAGCTACGCCGCTGGCGTCTCGGGGGTAAGCGGGCGCGCCTTCCTCATCGGCAACGCGGTTGGGCTCATACCGGGTGCCATCGTGTACCCGCTCATCGGCGACGCTGCGCTCGATCCGACCAGCCCCCGATTCATCATCGCCGTGTCACTGCTGGTGGTCGCCTTCTTCGGGAGCATCTTCCTCACACGCTGGTTCCTACGCCGCAGCACGCAGGCTCCCGCCAGTGAGCGCCCGGAGGACGCAGAAGAAGAAGCCGACGCGGAGCCGCAGTAAACCGCGTTGGCTCTAGTACTCGAGGTAGACGAGGTGACTGTTGGCGCCGAAGCGCTTGACCGGCTCGAAGCTGACGGGCGTCGTGTCGAACACCTTCGGGGCGTAGTTCGCGAGCTCTTGATCCTCCCAACGGAAGCTCTCATACATGTTCACTTCGAGGATGATGTCCACGTCCTCGATCAGGTTCGGATCGACAACCAAGGTCACCGGGAAGTTGTAGCCCCACTGGCCGTTCTCCACGGTGATCGAGAAGCCGCCCATCTCCATGGCTTCGGGAACGGGCGCGTCGTTTCCGCTTGCCGGGAACTCCATGCCCGCTGTCTTGAAGAGGTACTCGTAGTAGCCATGATTTCGCACCTCGCCATCGAGCATGGTGTTGTCACTCAACACCTGCAAGTTGTCGAACTCGCCTGGCAGATGAAAGCCGTTGGCGTGCATCGTCGCCTTGACGCTGTAGCGCACGTGGGAGTGAACGACGCGGGCGTAGGTGTACACACCTTCAGGCAGCTCGGTCGCCGCAACAGTATGTACGACGGTGTCAGCGCCGTCGGCATAGCTGGCCTCCACAAAACCCTGTCCGAAATCGAAAACCGTCACTGGCGCGCCATCGCCCTTCTTCTTGAAGAGCTGCAGCTTGCGGATCCCGCTGATGTGCTTGAGCGGAGTCTGCCCTGAGAGACCATCTTCATGCGTCACGACGTCGGTGGTGGCGCGCATGTGGATGCGAACCACGGGGCCCTCGATGCCACCGCCTTGGCTCGAGCTGCCTCCACCGGTGTCACTTCCGCCGCTGGGCACTGCTGTCGCTCCACCGCTACCCCCGACAGCTGCGCCGCCGCTACCTGTGGTTGTGGAGGTGAATTCCACGTCGTCCGAGCCGCAAGCCACGAGCAACGCAGCGAAGGCAAATGAAGCAACAAGGGCGCCAAAACGCGCTTTTCCCAGTGTGGTCATGACCATCGGCATGACCACCTTCCGTGCCAACCTTCCAGCCGCCAGATTCCGCATGCTTGGATTCTAGCCGTGAACCTCGATTCACACGAACCGCGCTATAGTTCACGCGGGCGAATCGTCTTGGGAACGGATCGGTCACCTGGTTGTCTCATCAATGATGAACGTCCCGCTCAATTTGCGGAGCCTTTGCTGGGCCCTTTTGGTCGCGGCAGGATGCGTTTCTCAGCTGCCCGTCGCACCTGCTGAATCACCAGGTGGAAGGCCGGTCGCCGCTTCGGCCGAAGCGCCTGAGCCGGAGCGCT
Source organism: uncultured Polyangiaceae bacterium (assembly GCA_964599485.1). Lineage (GTDB taxonomy): Bacteria > Myxococcota_A > Polyangia > Polyangiales > Polyangiaceae > JAPYTK01. The sequence continues at coordinate 23,888 of CAZRGL010000012.1, read as the reverse complement.
GCATCACGAGGAGGGTCAGCAACGAGATTGACTGCAGCGGGATCACGCGACGCGTGCGAAGCGGTCCTGTGACGGCGGTCGCGGGCCTCGCGACGAGGCCAACAAAGCAGCGGGCTCGACGTAGGAGGGTCGACTTGGCGCCCACCCAACAGCTGCTGAGCCCTTCGCCGAGCGCGACAGCTGCAACCCCAAAGCCCACGAGCGCGAAGCTGCTCATCACCATCGCCGCACTCGAGCGCAAGCTCGCGGCGACTGGGGCCAACTCCAAAACACGACCCAAGCTGCTACGCGAGCTTGCTGAGGCCCAAGCAGAGCTGTCGTCGAACGCTTTTATCCGCAAAGTGAACGCTCAAATCGAGGCGAGCGAGCACCGCCGCAACAAGCACCTCGTCCGGGCGGCGGCTGCACGCACCCGAGCCAACAAAGCAGACAAGTCGATGCGCAGTGCGCGTCGCAAAGCAATCGGCCACTACACGCACCTGCTGCGGCAGCACCCACAATGGTGTGCTCACCCCAAACGCCCGCTTGCAGACCGCGGCTGCGCTGACGAAGTACTCTCTCTGTTGAGCTATGAGCACGAGCAAGCGGGAGACTCAACAACCGCGCTGCAGCTCAGTCGCGAGCTCATCTCCCGATTCCCGAAGTCCAAGTACGTGGCCAACGCCCACTTGGTAGTCGGCGAAGATGCTTTCGCGAAGGCTGCGGCAGACCCCTCCAAATTCAAAGACGCCCAGCTCGCATACGAGCAAGTGATCGCGCTGGGGCCGCAGGGCAATCCTGTGTTTGGTTATGCCCATTACAAGCTCGCGTATGTGCACTGGAACCTGGGCGACTTCGCGAAAGCTCTTGGGCAGATGGTCAGGGTGGTCGAGCTCGGCAACGACAAGTCCAACTCCAAACAAGCGCGGGCGCTTGCCAATTCGGCGCGACGCGACCTCATTGCGCTCTACGCCCTCAGCGGCAACCCGGCGAAGGCCTACAGCTTCTTTCGGCGTCTCCTCCCGGCCACCGCCACGAGGGATGAGCAGACGTTCCAGATGATGCGCGCGCTAGGACAAAGCCTCAGCGACACCGGTCACTACGACGGAGCCGTCGTCTTGTATCGCGATCTGTTGAAGCGTGACCGTGGGGTGCGCAGCTGCGAACACCAAACGGATCTGACGTACGCCATCAGGGCGCGTGTCAGCAACAAGCCCGACATGCTCGCCGCGCTGAAGCAACAACTGGCTGGCTACTTGTTGTTTCGAAAGGCCAAACATCCTGCTCGGGCCAAACAACGATGCGCGAGCTCGACAGGCTCCCAATTGGTCGACATGGCCATGCTCTGGCATCTCGAAGCGGTTGGCTCAGGCGGGGTGAGGGGCACGGGCAGCAAAGAAACGATGGAGCTCGCCGCGCAGCTCTATCGGCTGGTCATCGACAACTTCACCGATGAGCAGATCGCCTCACTCGAGCCGGAAGTAAGTCCTCCCGCAGCCTCCTCGATCCGCTACGCCTATGCCGACTTGCTCTTCTTCATGAAGGAATGGCGCCGCTGCGGTCCGGCGTTCGACAGCATCGCTGCCAATCCCGCCAGCCCGAATGCACCAGAAGCCGCCTTCGCCGCGGTGGTTTGCTACAGCAAAGCCCACCGGCCACCACCCAGCGGCAACAGCGAGTTGCGGCGACTCGAGCTGGCAAGAAAGAAGCTCGAGCCTGGGCAGCGACGCATGGTCGCCGCGTTCCAGCGCTACGTGTGTGAGCTGGAGCTGCCTACAGACGCCAAAGCGCGCAAGACGCTAATCGAAGTGAAGCACGCCAGAGCGCGAGCGTACTTCGAGCTCGGGCGCTACCAACACGCAGCAGCTGCCTTCAAAGAGGTTGCTGTCAATCACGCTGACGCAGACTCGGCCGTCGAAGCCGCGCAACAGTATGTGGAGAGCTTGCAAGCACTGGCCGACAAGGTCCGACCACCACAGCCGATTTGCCGCGACGACTTGAAACGCGACCTGCCTACCCTGCTCGCACTCCATTGCAGCAGCGCGAATATGAGCGACAACGAGGAGGTTTGCGCGATGCTGAGCCGCGTCCAGGGCGAGCTCGCGCGGCAATAGATCCATGTGGTCGGTTGCCAAGCTACCGCCAAGTGGCGATGTCCTGTAAGACTGCCGCGGTGACCGAGCCTGATGTGATCGCCTACACGGACGGCGGCTGCCGCGGCAACCCTGGCGTGGGAGGCTGGGCCTGCTTGCTGGTCCATCCCGGTTCGGGTCGTGCGCTCGAGCGTGCCGGTGGAGAGGCGGAAACCACCAACAACCGTATGGAGATGAAGGCCGCCATCGAAGCACTCTCGACAATCAAGAAGCAAGACGCAGAGGTGTTGATCCGAAGCGACAGCAAGTACCTCATCAACTGCTGCAGCAAGTGGATACCCGGTTGGAGAGCGCGCGGCTGGAAGCGCAAGGGAGGCACGCTCAAGAACATCGATCTACTCAAGCAGCTGGACCTGCTCCTCGGACGCCACCGCGTGAGCTGGGAGTGGGTCGCCGGGCACTCCGGCAATCGCGGCAACGACCGAGTCGACCAGCTCGCCAACGAAGTGATGGACCGAATCGAGCAGCACCGAGAGCCCAGCTACGAGAAGCGCCGCAAGTGGAAACTTTGAGCCCAAGCGCGGCCAGCTGAGGACAACTGATGATCTCGCACGGCTCGAAGAGCAGCTCACCCCATGTGAGAGCCCATGGAGTCATTCATCACGTCGAGCTGAGTAACTGAACGATGGCCAGCGGCAGCGGCGCGCACTTCGGCGACTCGATCCTCCGCGAGCAAACCCGCTATGGCATCGGCGAAGAACATGCCCTTGGGCGTCAGCTCAATCGCTCGTTCGGAGAACGTCAGCAAATCTGCCCGTCGCGCGGCATCGAGCACAGGCGCGAAGTCATCTGCCACGTCACTTCCGAACAAGCGCGTGTAGCGGCGTCGATCCAGCGACAAAAGGGGCAGGCCTCGAGTCAACAGCAGCAGCTTGCGATCGAGCGGGTCGTAGTCGAAGCCGAGGGCAGTGGCGTGCCCTGCGTCCCGAATCGCGTCCACGTATTGCCGAGAGCCGGCTGTGTTGACGGCTTTGAACGAAGATTGGAGCTCGTCCGAGGAGAAACAGGAAATGGCGCCAGGACCCAGCCCGAGCCCGTCGTAGCGCTCGATGCTGAAGCTCTGATGTTCGTAGTGGAAGCGGCGCTGCTCAGGGAGGCTCGCCCGTTCGAAGTTGGTCAGGGTGGTCTGCACGTAGCCCTGCTCGAGTAGGAGCTCGCGCAATCGCAACCAATGCTGGCATGCACGTAGGTTGTCCGGGCAAGCGGCAAGCATCTCGGGATCGTGTGACCACGGGGTGCCGAGCCCCTCGTACAGAACCAGGTTGTAGAGACAGATCTGATCCAGACCCACATCGACAGCAGCGAGCACATCGCTCACCATCTCGGCAAGCGACTGCCCAGGGAGGTTGAACAGCAAGTCGCCGGACACGGTCATGCCGCGGGCTTGGCACCAGCGAACGGTGTTGCGAACTTCGTCGATTCCGCCGAACGCGCTGCGCCCCATCTGTTCGAGTAGCCGGGTGTCGAAGGTCTGAATCCCCATGCTGATTCGGCGATGGCGTGCGGGAACGCTCATCAGTTGTTCGAGCAGCGCGAAGCGGCGCGCAATGAAGTAGATCGGCACGCCCTCGAGGGTGACCTCCGCCTGCCGAAGATCGAAGCCCTTGGATAGGGTCGCCAGCAACCTGCTGAAGGCAGCTGGGGGAGTCAGGTTGGCCGTACCTCCTCCAAAGTAGAGCCCATGCACCGTCCGTTCAGCGAGGTGGGCGTGGCTGTCCAAGAGTGATTGTGTCTCCGCGATCACGGCATCGACGACCTTGTCAGCGTTCGCCCGCCTGAACGGCTCGTGTGGAAAAGTACAGAAGCCGCAGCCCCGACGTTTTGGATTGCAAAACGGGTGTGGCAGCACGCCCACGATCAGTGGCCGGGCGCTGTCGAGCACCGGACGCGCGCCTTGATGTCGCCGCATCAGGGGCAGCATGGGATACCCCTGGAGCAATCGGTGACGCTGTGGTTGCGCCATTCGGCGGGCGAGCTTTGCCTCTGCTTTCTGCTTCGCTGGCCGTCGGGTGGTCGTGGGTCGGGTTGTCTTCTTTGCTGTTGCAAGCCTCATGCTTACAGCGTAAGCTTACATCGTAAGCCGTCAAGGGGAGCCTTTGAAAAAAGCAGGATTGTCACGCCAAGCCGTCATCGCGAAAGCCTTGGAGTTGGTCGACGCGCAAGGCCTCGGCGCATTGAGCATGCGGCGACTCGGCAAAACGTTGGGGGTCGAGGCCATGTCGCTGTACCGCCACGTGCGTGACAAGTCTGACGTACTCGACGGCATCCACGCCCTGGTACTGCAAGAAGTGAGCGTGGCACCGAGCGGAAACTGGAAAGAGGATCTTCACGACCTTGCTTGGCAGCTTCACCTGGCGCTATGCCGGCATCCCAACACCGTCCCGATCTTTGCCACGCGCCCGGCGATCGGAGTGGGCTCGTTGACCAAGCTCGAAAGAGCGCTCGCCGTGATGTTCGACGTTGGATTCGACGAGCACGTCGCGCTGGCCTGTGTGCATGCACTGCTCTTTCTCGTCGTTGGGCACGCCACCTATCGCCACGCCGAACAGGTGGCTGCGGCCGACTACGATGAGCTCGACGCAGCCTCGCACCCGAACGTGCTTCGCATTGCGGCAATCCTCCCTGACTACGACGCCGACGAGGAGCTCCGCCTCGGCATCGACACGTTCATCGCTGGACTCGCCACGAGACTACCAACATGAGGGCGCTACGAGGCAAAACGAGCAGCTTGTCGCCACTTCGAAATGATGCTTGAACGGGCCCCTGGTCTGCACCGATCCCATGAGCATGAAGCTGGTCAGCTACAACGTTCTCGCCGAAACTTACATCAAGCCAGAACGGTATCCGCACACTGACCCCGAGTGGCTGAAACCCGCCATACGCCAGCCTGCGCTCTTGTCTGAAATCGTGGCGATGAACGCCGACATCATCGCGCTGCAGGAAGTGGAGCCGCCGGTGTTCGAGGCGTTGCGTGCGATGCTGCCCGATCACGTCGCACAGTTTGAACGCAAAGGGGGGGGCAGGCCCGATGGTTGCGCCACCTTCGTGCGGGCGAAAGCGGACGACATCAGCTGGACTCGGCTCGAATTTGCCGACGGCGTCCCCACCTCTGGACACGTTGCGCTTCTCGCCATCGTGACGTCTGCTGGACAGCGTTTGGGAGTTGCCAATACGCATCTGCGCTGGTCGCCGCCAGGAACGCCGCGCACCCAACATGTCGGTGCGCGGCAGCTGGACGAGCTGCTGGCTACATGTCTGGGCAGCCCTTGTGATGGTTGGGTCGTTTGCGGCGATCTCAACTGTGTCGCCGACAGTCTGGTTCTGCAACCCCTCAGCACCTCTGGCTTCGTGTCGGCCCACGCGCACATGGGCGCCGATTTTCCGACCTGCGCTGCCAACAGCGACCCTCGCCAACTCGATCACATCTTCGTTCGCGGACCGCTCGACGTCATCGGTCACGAGATAGCGCTCATTACGGCAGACACGCCGCTGCCATCGGCAAAACATCCTTCCGATCATTTGCCGGTGACCGCCACCCTGTCTTGGCGCAACGAGCGTAGCTGATCTTTTTGACGCATTGGCCCGCACTCTTCGATGATGCGGGCCCGGAGCCCTGCCTTGGCGCAGCCGAAGAGGCCGGCTGAAACCTGTAGTCAATCCCGCTGACGGGCCGTCACGAATGCGCTCGGCGAGGCTCACCCAGCAGCAGTCGATTCTTGGGCGTGATGTCGTCAGGGATCGTCTTAGTTCGGATTTGATAACCAGCGGCGCGCAAGCGCTCGGCACGCACGACGTCGATCGCAATTGCGCTTGGCAACCACCCGCTGAGCGCGCCGTCATCGTTATGGTCGAAGTCGTGGCAGCAAGGCATCACCGCCACGCGAGCGCGCTGGGAGATAGCGAGGTCGAGCACCCGATCGGTGAGGTTTCCGCACGCGTGAACGGATACGACGAGCTCGCAGGCAACGCTGGCGCTATCGAATTCCTCGAGCTTCGTTTGTTGGTAGACAACCCGATCGCGCAAGCGCGGCCAGCGCGCCTCGAGCACCTCGGCCACTCTGCTGGCGGCCACGGGCTGGCGTGTGTCGATGCAAAGCGCTGCCGGCGATTTGTCGTCGAGCAGCAACAACAGGTACGCAAGCAAACCGTGACCCGCACACGCTTCCAGGATGTGTCCGCCGCGAAAGTGCCGCCGCACGCGCCTGGCAACCTCCCACGCTTCGTATAGCTCCTTGCGCGGAAGGCATTCAGCCTCACAAACCGTGCGGGCAACCCGCGCGAACAGCGTCTCTCCCGTGAAGAGCGGCATAGCACGCGCGTTGAGCCACGCGCGCGAGGATCGATCCCATCGAGGGCTCATCATGGACCCCTGCTCCCGCGAGCGCCGGGATGCGTCAAGTAGTCCTCAGCCCTGCTTGGCCACGTGGGCTACGAGCTTGTGCTCGCACGCCATCGGGGCGACCGTCCTCGACCATGGGGAAGCGAGGTAGCAAGAAGCCACCACTGTGCACAACGCGGACCATCCCGTTCGATGGGACGCGCTTACGCCTGGTGGTGGTTTCGGACACGCATGGCTCGCCCCACCCGGACGGTCTGCGGCTCATCGCCGAACAGAAACCCGACGCCATTCTTCATGCCGGCGACATCGGTCCGCTGACCTTGCTCGACCAGTTCCAGAGCGTGGCCCCCACAATCGCGGTACGTGGCAACATCGACGGCCGCACCGCAGAGCTTCCCGATTCCATCACAGTGTCAGTGGGCGATGCGCCCTTGCTGAAGATATGGCTGACGCACATCGCGATCTACGGGCCGAAGCTGCGGGCCGACTGTGCCGACAGAGCCCTGACTTGCGGCGCTACCATGGTGGTGTGCGGCCATTCGCACGTGCCCTTCATCGGCCGCGACCGAGGACTGAGCATCTTCAACCCGGGCTCGATGGGGCCGCGACGTTTCCCCTTGCCGATTACATTTGGCGTTCTCGATCTGAGCGCTGACAAGCTCGACCTTCGGCACCTCGATTGCGAAACCGGGCTGACGTGGTCGCCCTGATTGAAACCTAGATCTGGCTCCACACGCTGCGGCTCACATGAGCCACAGCGTGGGTCCCACGATGAGGGTTGGCGGATCAAGTCTCCAAGACGTCGTCGTCTTCGCTGGGTGTTTCGCTGGGTGTTTCGCTGGGTGTTTCGCTGGGTGTTTCGCTGGGTGTTTCGCATGACAAGGGAAGTGTGCCGCTCTGGCCATCTGAGCTCGTCCACGACGCAGTGTCGCTGCCATCGAATTCGACGGTGATGGTCACGTCCTCGGCCTCTTCGCCGTCGCCGCTACCGCGCTTGCCTTTGTGATGCCCTCTACCCTCACCACCATGACAATGTCGTTCAGCCCCTTCGCGGACCAGCGTTCCGCCGGCGCTAGGACAAGCATCTGCGCAGATCTCGAAACCGCTGGCGGAGCGAGACTTCTTGCCGCGACCACTTTCGAAGGACCATTCGCCGTCGAGGGTGAGGCAATCGGTTTCCGAATCGTATGTCCTGGTGTGGTTGCCGACGCGAGTGAGCGCATCGCCACGATGGCCAGTACCGAATCCCTCGGTGCTCACGGTCAGCGACCGCTTGCTCCCATCAGCCACGAAGTCGGCCATGCCGGAGACCACGAACGATCCACGACGACCGAACACGTCGGTGCCTTGAATGCCAATCGAGAAGCCATCGTCACTGGGCTCGAAGCTCAATGTGAAAGAGCCGGACATGGCCCGCTTTTGGTTGTGGCCAGACATCATGATGATGCCCAGACCATGACGACCGACACAGCCGTTGAGCGTGTAGCTGACCTGCGCGCCTTCAGCCGTGGCAGTGGCACAGCCCTCTGGCTCGAAGAGTCCTGGGACCTCGTCAGCCAACTGTTGGGCGGCTTGTTGTGCGGTCAAGTCCTCGGTGTAGCTCTCCAACAGTTGAGGAAGCAGACCTCCCGGGACGAGCCCGCTTTGCGTTTCGGCGAGCTCAACGGCTCCAACCGCCTCAGGGACGTCGATTTCTCCGTCCTCGTCCTGAGCACAAGCGAGCGGGATCAGTGCAACAGCGGCCAAAGCGATCAAACGCGCGGGGTATCGTTTCACTTCTTCTTCCTCCGTGAATAGGTCAATGTTGTCGAGCGACTAGCGCATCGACGAGGGGTTCAGCGACCTGCGCGCTTGGTTGCGCTGCGGCCTTCGTTCCAATTGTGCGGACCGAAGTGGATTTGGATCACTCGAGGGGTCTTTTTTCGAGTTTTCAGCGCTAATTACTTATTTTCACCGCTGGAGTGATCCTTCTGGCGCTCCCGTGACACTATTGGATGTGAGCCTATGAGTCGGACCGCCGCGCCAATCCAGCGAGATCGTAGCCAGGATCGCGATCAGCAGGCCCCCGACGGAGCAGATCGCAGCGGTTTCGAGCTGGCCCGAGATGCTTCGCGGGGCGATCTGAGCGCGGCTCGGTCCCTGCTCGAGGCCGTAGCGCCCACCATGGCTCAAGCGGTCCGTTCGGTCGTCGGGCCTGCGAGCCCAGAGGTCGAAGACGTGGTCCAAGAGGCGCTGATCGCTTTCGTACAGGCGCTTCCCAAGTTTCGCGGCGAATGCCGTCCCTCCACCTACGGAGCACGCATCGCCGTCCGGACCGCGCTGGCCACGCGCCGCCGGGCGCACAACGCGCGCCGCAAGCTCGACGCGTACACCGAGCAGCGGGTGCAGCAGCCAGCTTCACCGCCAACGCCGACCGACCATCTTCAGGCTGCCGACCGACGCGAAATCATCCGCAACCTGCTCGATCGGCTGCCGGTGGAGCAAGCAGAAACACTGGCCTTGGGTGTCGTGGTTGGGCTGTCCTTGCGCGATGTGGCCGCTGCCACGAACACGCGCCTCAACACGGTCAAGAGCCGACTGCGGCTCGCCAAGCAAGCACTGAGGGCACAAATCCAGGCCGATGCCACATTGGCCCGAGAGCTGGGGGTGGCACCATGAACGTGATCACCCTTCACCCAGAAGAGCTGCTCGATCGCGACCGCGATGGCAGCCTCTCGCCCGCTGAGCGCAACCAGCTCGACGCCCACCTCGCGGGCTGCCCCGAGTGCCGCTTGACTCAACAGGCAACAGCGGACTTCGCGGCCGAGCGAGCCGATAGCCAAGTGTGCCACCAGTTGAGCCCTTCGATCGTCAACGAGCTGGAACGACAGGTGAGCTCCGCCTCGCAGGGCGCCGCGGCGAAGAAGACCCGCTGGCTCAAACAAGCGCTGGGCGTAGCCGCTGCGCTGCTCGCTGCCAGCACTGCCGCCGCAAGCGCGACCTACGGAACCTATTGGAGCTTGGGACCAGCGGAGTCGGCAGAAGCGCCCATGACCGCGACTGCTACGGCCCAAGCCAAGCCAGCTGCGCCAGGACCTGCCCTGCCCCAAGCCCAACCGGACCAGCCCGAAGAAACCCAGCCCGAAGAAACCCAGCCCGAAGAAACCCGGCCCGAAGAAACCGGGCCGCAGCTGACTCCGCCTACGAAAACGCCGTCGACGCGGGCAGCTCTGCCGCGCACCCAACCGAAACCAGCGCTCGACACGGCCACAGCCATGTTCTCCAAGGCGGGGAAAGCGCGGCGGGAGGGCCAATACGAGCGAGCGATTGAACTATATCGAGAGCTGCAGCGCTCCCATCCCAAGTCGGCCGAAGCAAAAGCGTCGCAAGCGATCCTGGCGAGACTGCTTCTCGATCGTGGACGGGCTGGTGCAGCGCTCGACGGCTTCAAGCACTACCTCGAAGGACAAGACCGTGCGCTCAGCGAAGAGGCGATGCTGGGTCGAGCGGTGGCCTACCAGAAACTGGGACGTACAGCCGCTGAGCGAACCGCCTGGCAGGCCTTGTTGAAGCGCTACCCCAGCTCTGTTCACGCGGGTCGAGCACGCAAGCGACTGCGCGCGCTTGCTGAGCCTTGAGGGGATCCGAAACCGTCATGGGTTCGCGCTGGACGTGCTGGGCAGTGGCCATGTGTTGCCTGACAGGGCAGCTGTCAGCGAGCCTGACGCATGCCGCCTCACCGGTGGGGACACCTCTGCAGGTGGGCAAACCAACGACTCCGCCCGACAGCAAGCTCGTGGTCGTCGTCTCGGTGGTTGCTGAGCAAGCTGACGCTGACGCACTGGAAGCCACATTGGTTGAGCTGCTCGGGCGGCTCGACGTCGGCCTGCGCTTGTCCCGCGTGGATGAGCTCGACACGCCCTCGGGCAAGCCAAGCCCTGCCGATAGCGGCACGCTGGCACGGGTTTGGGTGGATCTGAATCTTCACCAACCGAAAGCCGTTTCTGTGGTCATCGAAGATGCTCGCTCTGCCAAAGTAGCCACGCGACGTGAGCTGACCGTAACCGCGCCCAAGGCTGTCTTGCTCGAGCAAGTCGCTCACATGATTCACGCGACCATCGAGAGCTTGCTTCATGCGGAGCCGGTCGCGCCGCCTGCTCCACCCGAACCGCCCGAGCCACCTGAACCCGTGCCACCTCAACCAGTGCCGCCACCAGTCGCGCCCCCTGCGGTGAAGACCAAAGCTACGCCCGCCGAACCGCCGAGCTGGGGACTAGATGCCGCTCCACTCGTGGGATTGCACGTGCACAGTGACCACAGCGGCGCGGTTATCGGCATGGGCGGTGCAATGGCAGTGGGTTACCGGCGCGGACTGCTGCGCCCAACTGGGTGGCTCACCGCAGAGTACCGCCTGGCCTTCGACACCGACGAAGGCGGCGCCCCACCACAAGCCCATACGCTTGCGCTGCGGCTCTTTCCCACCATCGACATATTTCGTTTTCCGATGGTCGCCCTACACGTAGGGGTAGGCGCCGGCCTCGACGTCTTCTTCGTGGAGCACCGTATCGAGGACTCCAGGGGCCACGGCAAGAGAGACAAGGCTACCCACCTGTCACCGGTCATCATCGGCGGGCTCATCACCCGCGTTCGCATCGTGGACAACGTGCAATTCATCGGCGCGGTCGCCGCCGACTTCGACCTGCATACGCCCACGCTCGAGGTCCCGAGGAGCACACGCGGAGCGTCAGAACCCTGGATTGTGCGCCCTGCGATCATGCTCGGACTGTCGTTCTCGCTCGCCGGCAGCGGGCCATTCTACGAGAAACCGATAGGGACGAGGGCTAGCCCGAATTCCCCTTCCTCGGCTGCAGCGCCGCGGATCCCATCGACCCGAAAGGAAGACTGATGAGCCACCGAGGGAATGCGGCTTACCGGCTGGGCGTAGCCTATTGGGTGTGGTCTGATGTAGCCGCGCGCCTGGCGCAGGATGGGCTCGGTGACAATCTCCTCTCATAGCGCTGCCTCGTTTCTCGTGGCCGTCTTGTTTTCGGTGGGGGCGGCGTGCGGCGCCGAACAACCGTCGGTAGTTTCAGCACCTGTCATCGCTGTGCCGACCGCGGCGACCTCAGCCGAGCCCGCCGCGATCAACGCAGACCATTGTGTGCTGCATGCTCGGGCCAGAATGTGCAAAACGAAGCTAGGCGACGAGCAGACTGCCACCCTCGACGAACGTATCGCCGCTACCCAGAAACGGATCTTGGACGCGCGCTATCAAGACGCTCCCGCGCTCGTGGAAATCGCTCGGCTGCAACTGGTGCGGGACCGCGATTCCAAGCGCAAGCTGGCGCAGCCCGAAGCCAAGCTCAACGCAATGCGAGCGCTCGCGGTAGATCCTGGGCTCGAGGCGGGAAAGCTGGCCTTCGCCTTGAGCCTCGCGCGCGAGCTCGAACGCGCCGTGGCTCCCGAGCTACGTCCTTTTTCGGCTCGCTTGCTCTCTCTGGCAACCACGCCTGCATCTCGCGAGCCTGGGGCGCTCGGTGCAGCGGCCAATGCCTTCGTTGGCTTCCAGCACCTCATGCAAGGTGATGCTGCGCTCGCGCAGGCCGCGTTCGACAAAGCCCTGAAGCGCCACGGCTCGAGCGCTGCTGCGCTCGTCGGCAAGGGTGACGTGGCGCGCCACAACGGTGCATTCGACGACGCCATGAGTTTCTATGAGCGCGCCGCGGTCAGGCTTGGTGACCACAGCTATCTGAACGATCGGATCGCCGCCGCCAAAACACGGCGTAAGCTGCTTCTGCCACGCCCCGGAAGTGTCGTCGATTTGCCGCTTGCCACTACTGCGACGGCACCAAAAGTCCTCCCGAATGCGCCTTGTGATGCGGCCACGTCCGCAATGGCCGAGAGCAAGCTTCTGTGTGCAGGCTTATTGGATTCCGCACACGCAAAGTCAGATGTCGCCGCAATGAAGAGCGCAGCCCTCGAGATTGCCGGCGGCTGGAAACTGATGCGCCCGTTATGCCGCAGAGGAGATCCCCAGTGCGGCGTCGTGGTCACGCGGGCTTTGATCACAGGCGCTAGGCTCTTTCGCGCGACGGGCCAAGTGGCCAAAGCAGTCTCATTGCTGAGATCGCTTGCGTTGCCCAATGGCGAGCCGCCTGGAGGCAAGAAATGGGCTACGCGCGTGTGGCAAGAGCTGGGCGACTTGTACATGTCGATGGGCATTTTTCACTTGGCCACGCGCTACTTCATCAAAGCCGCCACCCAGCTTGGCTCACAGCGGAGGACTCGTGCAGCAGTGAACGCGCTCGCTCTCTCGGTGGCAACTGTTCAGCCCAAGGAAGCAAACGATGCGCTACGCATCCTACGACAAGAGAAACCGCGGGCAGCCCAATTGGTGAAGTGGTCCTTCGCTGTCGCTCTGACTGCCCCGCCAGCCGCTGGCTCAGAGCGCAGTTGGCTGCTCATGCATGCCGCAAAGCTCGACAAAGCGGGGCTGAGCACTCGGGCCTCCGCATTGCGCCTTCGCGCCAGCGATCGACTTGGCTGCGAGCCAGCCCTCATGTGCGCACACCGACTCATTGCGCGCGATTCGACTTGGTCTAGCGCCGCTACCCAATGATGAGCCGCGACCTTTTTTGAGATGGCGTTTGATCCGATAGACTCACAATGTGATGTTCGCGGCAACGGCCCATCGTGTTGCTGGCCGAGCTGGAATATCAGGAGGGTCAAATGACCGAAGCCGACTATGAAGAACGCTTGAAATCCACCGGCCGAAACGATCGCTGCCCCTGCGGTTCCGGCAAGAAATACAAGAAGTGCCATCTCATCGTGGATGAGAGCAAACACAGCGCCGCGCTCAATGCACTCGAGCAAGAAGCCATCGCTCGCACCGCCGAGAGTGTCGAAGATGAGGAGTCCGAACAGACCGCTACGACAGCGAAGAAGCGGTCCACGGGGCGTCAACCGAAGAAGCAGCCCGACGCCAAGAAAGCGCGCACTGCGGACGGTACGCCAAAGAACGTCCCGCGACGAAGCGCGGTGTGACTGCTGCTTTCTTCACATTGGGCCCGCAAAGCAAGCGGAGCTCGCGTGCGAATGACGATGCCATGCCAGCAGGCTCCTCGTTGACCATAATCGTATTGATGCTGTGGGCCATCGCCGCCCTGCCCGGCTGTGAATCTACGCCCGTAGTCAAAGATGCTGGTGCACCAGCGCCGAGCGCGACCACAACGCCCACCGGTCTCTTCGGTGTTGACCTTCCGAGCTCGATGTCGAAGACCGCCGTGCCCAAGACCGGGATCCGGACGGTCAGCATCAGTAAGAACGCCATCGCCGTGGACTCGCCCGCCAATCAGGTGGTCGCCGTGCCTGACCGCGAGCTGGCAAGCCGGAGCGGGATTGCTGCCGAGCACAAGCGCAGCGGCCCCAATGACCTTCACATCGTTCCCCTAGCGAAAGCCCTCACGACGAGCAAGAAGGGTCCCAAGGAGGCCCTGTTGTACGTTGATGCGCAGACGCCCTATCGGGTTCTGATCGAGGTCGCCTACACGCTCGGGCAAAGTGAGTTCAGCAAGCAACACTTTGTTGCCCGAAACGGCGACCGGTTGGCGGTGTGGACCTTCATGCCGCCCTCAATTGGCCGCGGGTCTAAGCACCTCGAGGAGCTCGATGTTGAAATTCCGCCGGGCTTCCTCGACAAGGCCGCGTCCGCTACCCGCTCCCATCGCCCTCCGTCTGGCCCCTCCGCTGCCCCATCCACTGGCCCATCCACTGGCCCATCTTCTGGCCCGCCCGCTGGACCGTCACTGGCACCTCCGAAGGGCGTTCGTCTGAGGCTCACGACCTTGGTCACTGGCGAAGGCATCGCCATCAAGACTTCAAGCGGCAACGTCAGTGCCGGCTGTAAGAAGATTGGCAGCGGCGTCGCAGTTCCCAAGCGCGCCGGCAAATATGATTTCGCAACGCTGACGGACTGTCTGACCCGCCTGAAGCAATACCGCAAAGCGGGCGAAGACTACGTGACGCTGAGCGCCAACCCGGACGTCGACTTCCAGACCATCATGCACGTAGTCGACGCGGTTCGTTTCGACAAGAACGGCAAGCCGCTGTTTTCGACTGTGCACCTCGGCGTAGCGCGCTGAGGAACGCGTTGCTGCATAGCTGGCTCGAATGAGAGGCTGCCCCCTTTGCCCAAATGTGCAAGCGCCCGCGCCGCGGTATGTCGTCAGATGCCCATGATGAGCCAGCATGTCGTGTTTTCGACCTCTGAAGGGCCTCAGTGGGCAGAAACACGACATTCTGGCTCACGTTCACGCACGGCCCCGTGGATCTGGGGTAGACAACTCCGGTGACGACGGCGCAGACAGACGAGACGGGCTACCTTCAACAGTTGCTCGAGTGGTGGCAGGGGGAGCTCGACGAGGCGCGCGCTTCGCAACTCGAAGAGCGGCGCAAGCTGCCGCGGTCCGAGCGTGTTGGGCGGGGTCTGGTGCTCACCGGATTGACCTTTACCCGGCGAGAGCGAAAGCGCCCTACCGAGGTACTGGTTTGGTTCGGGCGTCATGATCGCAAAACGCTACCCGACCATCGCATTCGGAGCGGATATCCAGCGCTGCTGTGGCCGAGCAAGCTGGAGAACGGCGACCCGCCTGGCGACCCCCTGCAGCCGCCGTCTGAAGAGCGACGACAGCGCGGCTCGATTGTGCGCGTTACGGCCACGCAAGTGTGCGTGCGCTTCCCCAATGACTACGACCGCTTCATAGAACGCGGCGAGCTCAACCTCGAACGCGAGGAGTCGGAGGTGACTTTTCAACGTGGCGATGATGCGATTCGCACGCTCCTGTCGAGCGCGAGCCGCAAGCGCGCGTTGTTGTTTGGGGAGGCGAATCCGCAGCTCGATGTGGCCAGTGACATCAGCTGGCGCGACGATCAGCTGAATCTCGAACAGCAGCGCGCGGTGGAGCGAGCGGTGCGCGCAACCGATGCAAGCCTCATCCATGGCCCTCCCGGCACCGGCAAAACGCGCGTGCTGGTAGAAGTCGTGCGGCAAGCTTTGCTGCGACGTCGCCGCATCTTGGTGACGGCCGCCAGCAATGTGGCTGTCGACAACATCGCCCGACGGCTGGCCAACGATGGCGTCAAAGTGCTCCGCTTGGGTGCCGCGGACAAGGTATCGCCCGACTTGGCAGACTTCACCCTGCACCACAAGATGGCGCAGCTGCCGGAATGGGCCGAAGCCCAGAACCACTTCGACGCCGCGCAGCGCATCGCCGAAGGCAAGGGTCGTCGACCCGCGCAACCGGGTAAGCGCATCTCGGAGCTGCGCCGACAAGCTCACAGCTCACGCGATCTGGCGCGCGCCAAAGTGATGCGGCGCGCGCGTGTCGTTTGCTCGACCGCGGGCGGTGTAGATGCGGTGCCGCTAGGCGACGAGAAGTTCGATTTGGTGGTGCTCGACGAAGCCACGCAAGCGCCCGATCCAGTGGCGCTCGCGGCACTGCTGAGAGGCGCGATGATGGTGCTGGCCGGCGATCCCAAACAGCTGCCCCCCACGGTCATCTCGCAAGCTGAGCCGACGAAGGCTGGCCTGTCATCGACCTTGTTCGAACGCTGCTCCGAACGGTGGCCACCGGAGGCGACCACGATGCTCACGACGCAGTACCGCATGAGCGAAGAGCTGATGCGATACCCGTCGCAAGCCCACTACGATGGACGGCTCGTAGCTGCGGCGGCCAACTCCGGGCACAGGCTTCGAGACCTCACCGCCGACGAGACGTTGAGCGACCGGGATGGGCAGCCCTGGATCGTCATCGACACGAGCCCCCTCGGCAATAGCGAAGGTTTCGATGAAAGCAGCAGCAGCTACTACAACGATGTTCATCGCCAACTGGTGGTCAGTGAGATCCGCCGTCTAACCAGCGCCGGCATCGAAGCAGCTGACATTGCCGCGATATGCCCGTACTCGGCCCAGACGAAACGCCTGCGCCAGGATCTCGGGGAGCTGCTCGAGCGTGGCTTGGAAATCGGGACGGTCGATGGCTTTCAGGGCCGCGAGAAAGAGGTCATGGTGGTCGATTTGGTGCGCTCCAACGCGGAGGGGCAGCTCGGGTTCTTACAAGACATCCGGCGCACCAACGTGGCCATCACACGGGCGAAACGGCAGCTGATCGTGGTCGTTGACGGCAGCACGGTCAGCAGCCACGCCTACTATCGCGAGCTTCTGATCGCTGCTAAGGAGGCCGGTGGCTGGGAGCTGGCCAAACGGCGGCGAGCTGCTCGGCCTAAGTAGGAGGGAAGAAGCGCCTCCTTCGCGGCGTATGTACGCATTTGTAGGCAGCTCCACCTTCTTAGCGACACGGTCACACCCGCATGTTCGGCTTTTTTCAGCCGCTGGCCCTGCTTGCCCTCAACATAGATCGACTGGACATTATCGTGCTCCGCAGACTCTCAGGATTGATGCTCGGGCTGGCTTTGCTGGCCACTTCGGCTTGTTCTCCGACGCTACCCAGCGGTGTGGTCCCCAAGGATCCGACTCAGCTGGCGAAGTGCCGCGTCGCCAAGAGCGCCGCCAACCCACTGGTCACCGAGTGGGCCCGCGTCAGAGAAGGCGAACCTCGAAGTGCTGCTCACCGAGGGGGCTGTGGCCGTCAGCTACGACGGTTGCGAGATGCGCGTGCTCGATGCCTGCCGCGTCGAAGGCGAGTACAGATGGAGCAAGACGACGCTTGCGCACAATAGGTTGGAGATCGACAACACCAACGATCTGTACGCCAAGATCCCACTCGGCGCCGTGGACTTGGAGGGCGAGTTGGAGGCGAGCGGGCGGCTTGCTATTGCGCTCACCGTGCCGGGCCAGATGCGGCTTCGCGACGAGCCCGAGTTGCCCGATTCTCCCAAGTGCGCTGACGCAACTCACATCGTGTCCGCGGTGAGCATTGGGGCTTTCGAGCTCAAATCCGGTGGCTCCTTGGGCGTCAAAGCAGGAGTCAAAGTCGGCACCGCCGGGGCCGGGGTAAAGCACGCTTCCAAAGA
The DNA here is from genome assembly GCA_964599485.1 of uncultured Polyangiaceae bacterium. GTDB lineage: Bacteria > Myxococcota_A > Polyangia > Polyangiales > Polyangiaceae > JAPYTK01. The sequence continues at coordinate 6,407 of CAZRGL010000012.1, read as the reverse complement.
GAAGATGTTGAGCCAAGCCGGCGAGGCCGACACGTGCAAGGACGCAACAGAGGAAGCGCCGCCAGCAGATTGCCGCTCTCCGCTTCAGGTGTTTCTGACCCGCGTCGAGCGGCAACGTGCCAGCGCCTACAGCAGCGGACGAGCGGAGTCCTCTCGCACACGAGAACAACGCAGCGACCGGTCCAGTCGTGAGCGCGAGCAGCGCGCCCGCCAGCAACGTCGTGAGCGCGAGCAGCGCGCACGCCCGGGGCGTCGCGCGCGCCCAGCCAAGAAGGGCGTCACCGTGCACTTCGCGGCCCCGGAAGGAGCGGACGGCAAGTGGAGTGTGGTGGACAAGCAGGGGCGCCCGTTGTGCGATGTGCCATGCGTACGCGAAGTCGGCGAGAAGAGCGGGCTCAAGTTGCAACGTGAGGCCGCCCGCAAAGCCGACGTCAAGACCGTGCCTCTACCTGACGACCTGGGCTACACGGCAGGACGCAGCGTACGAGCCCAGCCGCGGTTCGGGGGTGCGAGTCTGGTCACCCCCATCGTGCTGACCGCTGTCGGCGGAGCCGCAGGGATCGTTGGCGGCGTGCTTGCCGGTGTCTATACCGTCTACGAAGAGCAACGAGACAGCAGCGGCAAACTCATCAAAGATGAAAAAGGTGAGGTCGAGAAAGAGGTCAACTGCAGCTTGTCCGCCAACGAGGCGGCCTGCACGGCAGGTCTGCCGGTGATGGCCGGTGGGATCATCACGGCGCTCGTGGGCGGCATCTGGTGGTTCGTCGCGGCAAGTAGCAACAGCGCCGGCAAAATGGACGTCACATTGATAGAGGGTGACTCCGCTTCGCTTTCCCTGGCCCCCAATGGTGTGGTCGGGCGTTTCTAGCCGGAGCTAGTCGTCGGCCAGAAAACCGCGCTGACGAGCTTGCTCGAGCACCGTTCGGGCGTGCTCCCACAGCACGCTCGAGCCGCGACCGATTTGGCTGTTCTTCTCGAAGGCGCGATCGTAAGGCACCGCCAGCTTAACCCAGGCCGAGCCTTCCGACTCTAGGTTCAACATGCAAGGCGAAAGGCGGTCGATGGCCGCGGCAAAGCGCGCGTCGGGCGTTTCGGCCGCCTCGAACTCGTCCCAAAGCGCGCGCAACTCGGCGCGTTGGTCATCGGGCAGCAACCCGAACAGGCGCTGTGCGGCAACTCGCTCACGAGCGCGCTTCCCCTCCATCGCGGCCTCATCATAGAGCGGGGTGTCGCCAGCATCGATTTCGACCACGTCGTGCACGAGCAGCATCTTGATGACCCGCACCACATCGATCGGCTCGTCGGCGTGCTCGGCCAACACGAGCGCCATCAGGGCCACATGCCAGGAGTGCTCGGCGCTGTTCTCCGCCCGCGAGCAGTCCGACAGCTCGGTCTGCCTGAGAATGCGCTTGAGCTTGTCGAGCTCGAGGATGAACGATAGTTGTTTGCTGAGACGCATCACGGGGCTGGCTCTACCCCGCCGCTGGGGCCCGTGCAATGAGCGCGCCGCAGTCTGATTTCAACCGTGATGGAGCTGACAAGGATCGGCGGGCATGGGTATGCCCGCACGCACCAGCTGCTCGGTGAGCTGCCGGGAGAGCTCGAGCTTGACCGCGAGCAGGTCGGCTGGCTTGGTCCAAGCGCGCAGCTCCAGCACGACCGAACGGTCGCCCATGTCTTTGACCGTGACCGCCGGAGCAGGCTGGGCCAAGAGGCGTTCGTGCCCGCCAGCAACCCGCTCGATGTTGGCAATCGCCTCGCCGATCTCAGCGTGATAGCCGAGGTGAAGTGACAGCTGCACGCGGCGGCGGTCGGCACGGGTGAAGTTCTGAATACGGGCGGTGCGCACCTTGTGGTTCGGCAGCGAGAGGGGCACGCCGTCGAGGCTGCACAGCTCGGTTTGGATCATGTGAACTGCGATGACCGTACCCATCGTCCCGTCGATGTCGATCAGATCGCCCACTTCAAAGGGGCGCAATACCAACAGCGCGATCCCAGCAGCTAGATCGGCCACGGTGTCCTTGAGCGCAAGCCCGACTGAGAGCCCCATGGCGCCGATCATGGCGATGAGGCTATGGGTGGGCACGCCGAGCGTATCGAGCACAGCCGCTATTCCGATCAACGCCACGACGCCGCGCGATAGCTTCGCGAGCGGGGCCTGCACCGTGGCGCTGATGCGTCCGCTTCGCGCGGCAAGCTTGTGCACGACATGGCCCGCCCAAATAGCAAGAACAACAGTCAACAAGGCAATCGCGACCGCTCCAATCGCGCGCACGCCGTAGCGCGTCGCCAGATCGACCACTACAGAGCTCACGTGGTCCCAATACTTGCTCATCTCTTCCTCCCTCTTGGCCATGGCCAGCTGAGCCGGCGTCGCTATCGCTATTGCAGATTCCAGCTACTCATGTCGGCTACCAGCTAACCTCGCGGTCACCAGATCGACAAGGCGCACCCAGGTGCGTCCTTTGCCGAGGATTTGGAGCGTCCGCTCGACGCGGCGCAGCTTGTGCTCAATGGGATCGGGCAAACCAGCCTTGTGGCGCAAGCGGTCGTCGCGCAACTGGGTGTCGAAATCGACGAGGTCCACCCCATGAAACACGAAGACCAATGGGTCGGGATGCTTGGCCGCCTGCCGTAACAAAATGGCGCTAGCACGATCGCCCAAGATGGCCAGCGCTGTGGCGTTGAGCGGAATGGGCAACCCACTGGTCACGCCGTTTGGGATTTCCCACAAAGGGGGGGCACTGGCGACCAAAGGTGCCCACGGCCGTCGAGGATCGAGGGGATAGGGGCGAGACGGAGGATTGGGCCAGCTCAACTGTCCCTGAAACATCGTGTGGGGCAAGATGCGGGGCAGCGCGGCTCTCGCCCAGGGCCACATCCAAGACAGCGGCACAGGAAGCGGCACCAATGAGCTGTCGTAGAGATAGTCGCGAGCGGCGAGCAACTCGTAGAGACAGCGGCTCACGTTCCAACCCGGCGCGCGAAAACCCACTATCGGACGCCCTATGGCCTTGCTGAGCGACTCCTCGGCCTCGACGATTTCGCGCTCCAGGGCAGCGCCTCGCAGCTGACATAGATCGAGCCGGTGTGTCGCACTATGGTTGGCTACCTCGTGGCCTTCAGCCACCACCTCTCCGAGCCGGGCAGCGTTCTCGGTCGAGATCGCGTCCTGCCCCACGGCGAAGAAGGTCGCTTTGACGCCATGGGTTGCGAAGGTCCGCAAGAAACGCGGCAGGCCGTCTTCGTACACGGCGTTGAGGTTCGTGGCCGCGAGCGGCTCGAGACCACGGTTATGGAGATAGCAGGACACCGGATCGAGATCGACGGTGATACTTGCCAGCCGGATCTCGCTCATCGGCCCACTGTACGTTGCACGTGGACTCCGAGCACCGCTAGGTGCTTACTCACCGAAGCGGCTAGCCGCAGCGGACCACCCCAACTCTGACGTTGTGCGCGTCCCTGCTGCCAACTCAATGTTGCCGAGACCTCTTCGATCGTCAGGCCGCGGCGAACAGCCCGGCAGAGCGTGTCGAGATGGAACTCTTTGCCGTCACGCTCGGACAATATCTGGCCGAGCGCGTCACGGCGATACGCACGCGTCATGCCGGTTGCCATGGTAATGGAGCCGCCAAAAACTCGTCTTGTCAGCAGGTTTGCCCCCCGACTGAGCAGACGCCGGAACATTGGCACCGCAACCATGCGGCCGTCGGGGCGATGCGGCGAGGCCAGCGCCACGTCTGCGGCCCCGCTACGAATGAGCGCTACCAGCTGGCTGAGGCACTCGAGACCCCAGCTTTGATCGGCTTCGGTGGAAAGAACGATGCTGCCGCGGGCGGCATGCATACCCAGCCGCAAGGCTGCGCCGCGCCCTCGATTCACGGCAAACCCGGTCGTTCGAAGCGCGGGACAGCGCTCGGCGAGCCGCTCCATGAGCTGGCGTGAGTCGTCCGTGCTGCCGTCGTCCACCAGGATGAGCTCTCCCCGCGGGTCCTCGAGATGCAGCCACGCACGCAGTTTCGCCACGGTCTCTTCCAGCCCGTCGGCCTCGTTGTAGACCGGCACGACGACCGACAACTCCAGCTCTTCTTCAGGCTGTTCCGACGCGTCTTGGGCAGGGCCGGACATCCAGGATGCATACTCGCACGGCGCAGATAACCACGCAATCGAGCGGGAAAGGGGCAAACGCGGCTCGTGGGTCCGGCGCCATGCAATGAACAGGTTCGCCACCAACACAACAGCGAGCGCCACCCGAGCGGGGTGCGGGGCGCGGCTGAGCAGACCATCGAGGTAGATGCCCAGCAACATGGCGCCCACGGCGAATTGCGGAGCGCCCCACCACCATCCGCCGCCAAGAAGAGCGCCCAACACCAATGCCGCGCTGAGGCCGATCACCAGAAGCGTTTCGAGTCGCCTTACTGCCTCGAGGCGAGGCAACAGCAACCCGACCGCAAGAATGGGCAGCGCCATCCCTGCCCCTGCCAGGGTCGCATACAAGATGGGCAACAGATCAAGTCTGAGCCCACCACGGATCAGGGTCAACTTCCCCAGGGCGCCTGCCAACCCATGATGCGTCAGCAACATGGCGGTAGGGATGAGCGCACCGGCAATGGTCACCAAAGCCAGGCCCGCAGCCCAGCGCGGCGGATGGTTGGGCTTGGGCCAAATGGCCAACAACACCAAGAGGATTGCGGGTAGCAACGCTACCTCCGGACACCACAGGGTGGCCACCGCCAAGGGTGCAGCGTGGCCCGCCACCGAGTTAGCGCGCTGTCCGGTAGCAACCAAAGTCAGGTGGCGACTAGCGAGGATGAAGCAGAGCGCTACGACGGAATAGCCGAACGCGTGGCCCATCCCCGCTGAATGCCAGGGATTGGTCGCCAGCATTGCAGCAGCCAGCAAGCCAGCCCTCCGACTGGCAAGCTCAATACCGAAACGATAGACGACGGCCACGGCGGCGCCGCCGGCCAACAGATCCACCAAGCGCAGCACCACGGCCGCCCAATCCCAGCCGCTACCGAGCCAGAGCGCCACAGTCGTTAGCGCTCGGCACGGCGCCGTGGCAACCACAGGGGCGTGAAGCAAAGTCCAGCTCGAGCCCAACGCGAGCACCAGGTAGATGGCCAACAGGGGCAGAATCGGCTTGTAGCTGTCCACCGAAGCGACGCGGTCGTAGTTGCCAATCGCGCGCTGACCATCTCTACGCCCAAGCCACCAGAACAGCAGCGACGCAACAATCAACAACGCGAGAATCGAGGCCCACGTCCCGCGATTCCTGCTGGATGATGGGTCGCTCGGACCTTCACGCTCGCCTGGGCTCTTAGGCGCCGCGCTTTTGGGACGGTTCGAGGGCGCTGCGGCCCAGCCAAGCGTCCCGTGCAGCGCGGAGGTACGCGCTTTGACTCGGTCGGCCATCACCCGCTCCGCATTGGCAACGGACACGGGGAACGGGGCGAGGTGTTTGAAACCCAAGCAAAAAGGCGCCTCCAAACGTCGCAATCGAGCCGGGCACGGCTGCTCGAGCAGCAGCGTGGCGGTCATCACGTGCTGGCTCGACCAGACCAATTGGAAGGTAGCGGAGTGAGGCTGGATGTCGATCTGCCGCGCTCGTAGCTCGTTCAGCTCAGACGGCAGCGCAAAGGAGAACAGCTTGGACAGCTCCGCCTGGCTCTGCTTGGTGAAGACCGCACGCCGGCCTGAGCCCTTGGCACTCTGGGCATTCGCCGGCGAGCTGAGCACCAGCAGCACAACGGCGCACGCGAGGAGCGACAGCACGCTGCGAAGCCGCCAACGGGCAGTCATCGTTTCCCCCGAGTTGAGCTGGAAGCAGCGGTGCGGGTAGCGCGGTACAGGCCTATCGAGAAGCGCGCAACCATCCAGTTGCCGTCGAGGGGACTGCGGGTGATTGGGATGATGAGATGGGGCTCGAGCCCCAAGCGCGCTCTCAGGCTGGCGCAGATCGGACGCTCAGTTACTGGCAACGTGTCGAAGACCTGCTGGTAGGTGCCATCTTTATCCATGACGAAACGCGCGAAACGTTGCCAGGCGGGCCAGCGCGTGAAACTGAGCCAGCGTGCGCTCAAACTCTGCCCAACTCCAGGCAAAGCCTCGCCACCCCTGAAACGACGACAGGCAGCGGTGAGGAGGACCAACGCACCTGGCTCGATGGCGCTGAGACGATTCGGATCGAGGGGCCTGACCGTGAACCCCCCACGGCTCTGAATGAATCGGGGCACGGTAATTCGGGTGTCTTTCTCTTCCCGAGGCAAGGCATAGACAACGGAGCCCTCGGGCACGGCGGCGGGAAGCGACTTCAAGAAGGCGAACTCCTGCTGGAGTGAGGTAGCGCTCCGGACGGCACGAGCCCCTAGAAGCAACGAGCCTCCAGTCAGGACCATGCCCAGGCC